>CAZJXR010000056.1:0-21541 GCA_964550085.1 uncultured Gemmatimonadota bacterium | reverse complement strand
GCCATGTCGATCTCGGATGATCTGGCCATATTGCGCTCGGACCAGGCCAGTGTGTCGGGCTATTTACGCCGTGGACTCCAGCCGGGGAAGGTGAAGGGCCTCCTGGATCCGATCCGGCGCCGAAGCCATGCGCGTTTCATACGAAACAAGGCCAAAGCCGTGCTCGGCAGGGTTCGCCAGCGCTTGACCGCCCGGGAGCCGTTCGACCCTACGCTGGTGGGACGATCCGTGGTCGAGAAGCTGGAGCACACGGCAGTCCGTCGGATCCCCCTCCTGTTCGTTTACGGAAAGCGGGATCAGTTCTACCGCGATTTCTGTGAGGCACAAAGAGGGCGGTTCGGTCGGATTCTCAGAGACCTCGGTGGCCTGGCAGAGGTATCAGTGGAGTTCGAAGGAGAAATGCACGGCTTTGCCGATCTCGCCGCTCAGTCCGCCGCGAGCGATACGGTCGAGGCCTGGATCAAACGCCTCGCGGGGTCCGCCGCGACGCCCGCTCTCGTCAACTCGACGCAGCCACGCGTGCCCGACGCGCCTCGTGCTCCATCAGCAGCGAGCCGAAGATCTCGGAGTGTTTCAGCCCGCACGAGTTTCCCTGAAACTCCTCACGGTCGATAACCCACTTCTTATATCTTCGGAACGTCTTCCCATCCTGGAGAACATCGAGGAAGGTGCTGCACTCCTCGTGGCGTTCGAAGAAATCTCCCGCCAGCAGGTAGTGGCCGACTGCGAGCGCGTTCGCGTGTTTCTCGTGGATCAGCCGGGCAGCTGATCCAACCTGGGCAAAATTGATCGCGTTCGGGTTGTAAAAGAGGCGGATCGCCTTGTCCACAAGTGCATACGCGCCGTTGATCTGGGCATACGCGCTCGCGAGGTGATGGGCGCCGTCGCCGGTGTTCGAGCCGAGTTTCTTGTCGAGTGCGCCAGCCAGCAGTCGAGCGCTGTTCATGGAAAGGAAAACGCCGCTGGCAAAGATCGGATCGATGAAGGTGCTCGCATCCCCGACCAGGGCGAAGTTGTCGCCGTACTTCCGGTCGATGAGATACGAGTAGTTACCGTTGAACATGAGTGGCATGGCGATGTGGGCATCGGCCAGGATGTCGCGGACAAAAGCGGACCCCATCAGTTCCTGTCGATAAAGTGCCTCGTGCCAATCTTCGACGCCTTTCTTCTGGAGCTTTTTCTTCTGGCTTCGGATATAGGCGTGATTCAGCACTACTCCAACACTCAAACGGTCGGTCCCCACCGGGATGACCCAGATCCAGCCCTTCTTGTCTCCACCCAGATAGACGATCTGGAGCAGCCCCTCCTCGATCCCGCCTTCGAACTTTCCCCCCAGCCAGTGGGTCGACAGGGCGGCTCGGTCGAGATCCTGGTGCGGCCGCTTCGACTTCATCCGGCTACCCAGAAACGTGTCCCGGCCACTGGCATCGACGACGAAGCGCGCCCGGTGTAGCTGCGTGCCGCCACGCGGCCCGACCGCCTGCACTGACACCCATCCGTCCGAGCGATCGAGCTCGACGTCGCGCACCCGTGTCCCCTCGCGAACTGTGACACCGTGCTCGCGCGCGTTGTTCAAGAGTAAGTGGTCGAACTCGGCTCGCAGAACGTGAAAAGAGAGGTAGCTGTCATCCTTGATCACGTGCCCGAAACACCACGTGGTGTGCTTGGATCCGTCCACATCGATGAACCGAACACCAGGCTTTCGAACGAAGCGGCGGGTGAGCTCGTCGAGAACGCCGATCTCCTTGAGGATTCCGTAGCAATACGGCAGGAGTGACTCACCGACGTGTTCGCGCGGAAACTTGTCTTTCTCCAACACGGTGACCCGGTGGCCCTTCATCGCGAGGTAAGTCGCGACCGTCGAACCCGCTGGGCCGCCTCCGATCACGACTACGTCGGTCGTTTGGCGGTGCGAACTCATCGACAACTGCTCCTGAGCTTAGAGGCAAGCGCCGGTCGGCGCGTCCGACTGCCAGACGACACGCAGATGTGTCACTCTCTGGCATAGGGAGACGACCGCTTGCAAAAGAGACGCCAGGGGACGCTCCCTGCTTTCCCGGGCCAGGTCCGGCGATGGTGCTGCCAAAATCGCCGGTTATGGCTCGACCGATCACCGGCAGCCCCCGGGGATCCGCGCGGAACCTCCCGCTAATCGCGGTGACTGTGCGGCGCGGCCCTCGGGGCGCATCGCTTGTTGCGCCCCCGCTACGCTGGCGATCGAGGGCACCACTCCCGCGGAGGGAGGTCGAGCCTCCGTCGGCCGACGAGCGACTGAAACGGGCACGCTTTCTGCCACCCGGGCAACCTCGACATGCTCAACTCGCGCCGTCGGCCCGCGGGCCAGCCGCCCTCAATCGACTCGGACGCCACACAACGGCCGGGCAAGCATCGGATCGAGCAATGAAGAGCAAGTTCGGCCTCGCGCTCGCATGCCTGCTCGTGTCGCTGGTTGTGGCGGTGAGTGCTGGCGAGCTCGTGCTGCGCCAGCGTGAGCGAAGCCGCGACACGGTGCCGGGTGTCATGCCCTTCCTGCACTATCGGCACGGACGACTCGAGACAGCGTTGGTCAGAAACGGGTCGTACTACGACTGGGTGCACGTCAACGCGCAGGGCTTTCGTGGCCCGCGTGAGGTCGGTTTGAAGAAAGATGGCGTGGTGCGGATCATGACGGTCGGCGGATCCACGACCTTCGACAGCTTCGTGACCGCGGATGATCGTGCATGGCCAGCGCGCCTCGAGCATTGGCTGGCGACCAACGCTCCAGGGTGTGGCTTCGAAGTGATCAACGCGGGTGTGCCGGGCTATCGCATGCTCCACAGTGTCATCCGACTCCAGACGGAGCTGTACGAGTATGACCCGGACATCATCATTCTGTATCATGCGCACAACGACCTGCTGTATCTCCTGTTCGGCGGAGGAGAGCGCGCCCGCGGCGATCCGAACAGACCGTTCGAGACCCCGACCGAATCAAAACTGGAACGCTGGCTCGGCAGGCATTCACTGCTGTATGGAAAGGTGATGTATCGTCTGAAAGTGCTCGGGAGACGGAAGGGGGAGCCTCCCGAACTGAGGGGGTCGGCCACGCGGATGGTGAGGGATTCTCTCACCGACCTGGAAGCGGCAGCGTTCGAGCGTGACTTGGCATCGTTCCTGGCGATCGCTCGTACGCTGGGTTTTGTGGTGGTGATTCCTCAGGTAACTCACGTCAGCGGAGCGGGGCAGCTCGCCGAGCCGGATTCAACTCTGCGCCGCCGGTGGCACCAGGGTTTCGCGGGGGTTCGTCCGGAAATCGTTCTCGCGGGTTACGCAAAACTGGACATGACGGCGCGGGAGCAGGCGGCCCGTTTCTCCGCCCTCTACCTTCCGACGTCGGAGTTCGACCTCAGAGGTGCGCCGTGGTATGTCACCGGGGATCCCATTCATTTCAACGACCAGGGTGCTGACCGGATGGCCGCAGGAGTGGCGAAGGGATTGCTCGAGTCCGAGTTGTTGGCGCAGTGTGGGACGGGCGCCGCCGACCGGACGGTGGTGCCACCGGTATCGGGTACCACTTCTGCTGCGGGAGCCGATCGGACGAGCGAGCTACCGGACTAGAGGCAGGCCGCTCATGATTCGCCCAGATCAACCTGCTTCAGTCGCTCCAGTTCCTTCCGAACTTCCGCCAGCTGTTGCTGGAGACGGACGATCTCCGCTTCGCGGTTGGCCAGACTGTCGGCCAGTTGAAGGCTGCGATCGTGGAACTCGATCGACGCGGCTGTCAGCGTATCGACGCGGGCGACCTCTCGCTGCAGGCTGTCACGCTGGGCAACCGCGCGGTTGGCCTCGGAATGTAGCTTTTGCTCTCCTTCCAGGAGTGCGAGGATCAATTCGACCTGGTGGCGCTCGGAGTTATCGGGGAACTGCCGCAGCCACTGCCGTAACAGCACGGTGGACCGCTGTGGGTCATAGAAGCGGCTGGATGGAGAGCCGTAGATCACCGCTACGGCCAGGACAACCTCCGGATCATACTGCAGCGATGGATCCTGCTCGTACTCCTCGATCGCGGCTTCGAACTCGCCGGCTTCGTAATGGCTGGTAAAATCCGAGGTGAGAGCAGGAGCGCACGCCAGCAGGAAACCGAGCGCCGAGAGCAGGGGGAGTCGGATACTGCGCACGGCGCCTCGGATCACGCCGTTGGCTGCAGCTGATCGGCCGCCACGTCCATTTTCGTCTCGGCGAGTAGCAACAGGAAGATCGAGCCGCTGGGCTCGTTGTCCTCGACCCAGATCGCGCCGCCGTGGGCGACGGCAATCTCACGTGATAACGCAAGCCCTAGGCCAACCCCTCGACCCGGGACCTTTCGCCCGGAGACCTGATAAAACTTCTCGAATACCTCGAGCTTGTGAGAATCCGGCACGCCGGGGCCCTCGTCGGACACCCTCAACAGAGCGTAGCCGGTCTGCGACGGTGAGTGGACCGCTTCGAGCCAGTTCCTCGGCATGCTGCTCGGAATCTCGGTGACCGATTCGACCCACACCCGGATCGGGGTTTCCCGTGAGAACTTGAGCGCGTTGTCGAGCAGGTTGTGCACGATCTGCATGATGCGGACGCCGTCGCACCGCACCAGGACGCGCCGCTCCGCGTAGTCCTCGAGGATCGCGCGTTCCGGCTCGGGCGATTGCCTGCGGAAGTCGCGCACAGCCTGCCGCACCAGATCGACTAGGTCGTGCTCCGACAGGTCGTAACCCGTGAACCCGGCCTCGATCTTCGACAGATCGAGCAGCTTCGTAATCATGTCGGACAGCCGTCGCCCGTTGCGGACGTTGAGTTCGAGCAGTCGCTTCTGACTATCAGCCAACGCCCCCGGAAGTCCGTCGAGCAGAAGCTGATTCGCCTCCTGCATCGAGGCGAGGGGTGTCTTGAGCTCGTGAGAAACGTGTGAGAACAGGTCCTTCTTCATTCGATCCTGCTCGTCGAGTCGCTGCGCCATCAGGTTGAAGCCCTGGGCCAGCTGGGAGAACTCGTTGTCCTGGCTCACGCGAACGCGGTGCGCGAAATCGCCCCTGCCCAGCGCTTCGGTGGCCGCGGTCAGCCGGCCCAATGGTCCGGTGATCGAACGGACGATCCGAAACGAAATGAGGACGCAGATGACGAAGGCGATTCCGAGGGCGGTCAGAGAAACGCGTTGCGCCGCTCGGGCCGCTCGCGCCGATCGATTGACCTCGGCGGCGATGGCGGACTGGGTCGCGCGGTTTACCCGCCTGACACGTGCCCGGAGCGAGGCCAGATCTCGGTCGAGCGTTTCGAAGGTCGACTCCACCCCCGGTTCGGGGAGCGTCGGCGCGCCGTCCGTGTCCGGAACGGTCACCGCTACGAAAGCGACCCACGCCTCCACCAGTTGGGCCAAGCCGGCCCGCTCGGTCTCGGTCAGAGGAGCAGCCTCGAGGCGATCGAGCGTGGCCTGGAAGCCGCGCTCCGCTGTTTCGAGTGCGTCCGCGTAACGCGGGTCCGCCGTCACCAGGTACTTCTTGAGTGCGTCTTCGAGGTCGTCGAGCTCCTTGACCTGCTGAGTGGAGCTCAGCGTCAACCGATGGCTGATCTCCGACAGGTTTCGGTTTGCCGACGACACCTGATGGATCACCGTGAGGTGGTTGGCGACAACCGCGATGAGGACGAAAATGAGCAGTCCGAAACCGGTGGCGAGCCTGGTCGAGACTTTCACCTGATTCCTATGCGACGCCGTACGCCTTGAGCTTGTTTCGGATCGTCTTCGGATCGAGACCGAGCTGCCTCGCCGCTTCCGCCTTGTTGTAGTCGAAATGCTCGAGCGTCTTCAGGATGAGCAGCTTTTCCGCTTCGGCTGCCGTCGTTCCGACCGGGACGCGCACTTCGGGGCGACCGCTTATGCTCGGATCCCTGATGTACGCCGGAAGATGACGTAGCTCGATCCATCCTCCGCCCGCCAGCACGGTCGCCCGCTCGATCACGTTTCGGAGCTCCCGCACGTTGCCGGGCCATGAATACTGCTCCAGGAGTGCCAGGGTGTCGTCGCTCGCTCCCTCGAGTTCCGTGCCGTGCTTGCGGTTGAATGCCCGGACGAAATGGAGCGCCAGGATCGGTATGTCCCCGCGGCGCTCTCTCAGAGGGGGCAGGGTCAGAGTGAACACGTTCAACCGGTAGTAAAGGTCTTCCCGCAGCTGGCCCTCCCGGACGAGCGACCCGGCTTCGCGGTTCGTGGCGGCGAGCACCCTCACGTCGAATAGGACCTCGCGAGTGCCTCCCAATCTACGGGTGCTCCCCTGCTCGAGGATTCGCAGCAGCTTCGGCTGGAGGGGAACCGGCATCTCCGCGATCTCGTCCAGGAAGAGCGTACCCCGATTGGCGAGCTCGAAGCAGCCCGGTCGGGCCGCGGTGGCTCCAGTGAAGGCTCCCTTCTCATGTCCAAACAGTTCGCTCTCGATCAGGCTTTCCGGGAAGGCGGCCGCGTTGACGGCGACGAACGGGGCCTGCCGGCGCCCGCTCAGGTCATGGATCGTACGGGCGACGATCTCTTTCCCCGTACCGCTCTCACCGGTGATCAGTGCCGAGGCGTCGGTAGCGGCAACGAGCTCTACGAACCGGAACACCTCCCGCATGCGAGCACTGGTGCCGATCAAATTGCCGAGTCCGGCGCCTGATTCCAGCTGCTGCTTCCATCCCCGGGTCTTTCGGCGAAGGTCGATCTCCTCACTGGCTTTGTTGAGGATGATCTGGAGGTTTTCGTAGTCGAGAGGCTTGGTGAGGAAATCGCGCGCGCCCTTCTTCATCGCCTCGACCGCCATGTCGACGTCTCCGAAGGCTGTGATGAGGACGACCTCCCGGGTGCCCGCGCTGCCCCGCAGCGCTTCCAGCAAATCCAGACCGGAGAGCTCGGGCATGACGACGTCGGATATGACGAGATCCGGTGCCTTCTCTTCGATCATGTGCTGGGCTTCTCTCCCGTCAGCCGCCAGGCAAACGTCATAACCCCAGCTCTTGAGCCGCATCGCCAGGACTTCGCGCATGGCCGGCTCATCGTCAACCACCGCGACCAGAAGTCGGTTGTCGGCCATTATCTCTGCCTTCTGCGTGTGTGTTCGCCGTGCAGCGGGCGTACGTAGTGCGCCTCGCCCGGTCGAGTCGGCCCTCCACCCCCCCGCCCCGCGGCGCGGTCGCCGAGAGCCACGGTAGTTATAGTCAGAAAACGACCCTTAGGGAACCTTTCCCCATCAAGCATGCGGTAATTCATTCCCATCCACTCTCCCGATAGACGGGAATTATTCCCGGTTCGTCACATCGAAATCCCGGTATCAACCTGTGTGCGCGTTGCTGTAATTCGTTGGCATTAAGTACGTTATATGAGCATTTACCTGCCGGCACGAGCGTTGCAAATCCCCCAAGCGATCGGCCTGCGGGCCGAGGAAACCGGGAGGGCGAAAGGGGGCGTTGGCATAGTGCCGCGCCCTCGACCGCCCGTCGAGCCGCCTACCCGAGCGCTGGATCCCAGCGCTTCCTCCAGGATTTCAAAGGAGAACGAATGCGCCTGCACCAAATGAAACTCGGACCGCTGTTTGTCGCCCTCTTCGTCTTGGGCTTCGCCGCCGTGACGACATCCTGCCGGAGCGATTCGGTCACCAGCCCGACCGATGAGCTCGCCTTGCGCGGAGGTGGGGGCCGGGCCGGTGACTCCGATTCCAATGATCGATCACGGCATCGGCACCGAAGAGGCAGCGGGCAGAACAACCCGGACGATGGCGGCTCGGGCGGCTCCGGTGGCTCGGGCGGCTCCGGCGGCTCGGGTGGTGACGATGGCTCCGGCGGCTCGGGCGGTGACGATGGCTCCGGCGGCTCGGGTGGTGACGATGGCTCCGGTGGTTCGGGCGGTTCCGGTGACTCGGGTGGCGGCGGCAGCCCGCCTCCACCTCCGCCACCGAGCGGAAGCTGCGACATCGTTGCCGACGCCTCGTCGGGCAATCCGGAAGGGGCGGTGAACTCCGCACAGCCCGGGCAGACGGTGTGTCTCACCGGGACCTTCACGCTGTCAGACGGCAAGACCGTGAGCTCGGCCAGACCGGGCGTGAACACGCAGCTGTTCGACGTGACGGCAAGCGGAACTTCCTCGGCCCTCGTCACCGTCGACGGGTCGGGCGCCCTGGTGCAAGGGGACTTCGGGGCGGCGGAAATGCTAAGCGTGGCCGTGAGCGGGTCGAATATCCGGCTCCAGAACTTCACCATCGACGCCGGCTTCATCCTCGTCGGGGCCGGCGCGGACAACGTCTACATCGAGGGAAACGACGTCGGCCGGGCGATTTTCCCGAGCGGCAACGCGGGCTCCATCCGGACGCTGGGCGGCAGCGACAGTGGTCCCGGTACCGTGTATATCCTGAACAACCACGTGCATGACCAGTACGCTTGCGATTCCGACGACTGTACCACGGACGTAGTTCTGGATTGGCAAAGCGACCCCGATATCCAGCATCACGGGGGGATCACGCTTCAGTCGGGCGGAGCCGGCGGTGTGATCACCATCGATGGCAATACAGTGGAGCGAGTGCCCGAGATCTTCTACTTCAAGTACGTCCGCACCTCCCCGATCATGGTCACCAACAATACGTTCCGAGATGCCGTGCGGCTCGGGATCTGTCGCGGTACCAACCAGACGTTCTCGGGCAACAGCTACAACAACGTGCCGAACCCGAGCACATCGGACCGCTGCGAGAGTAATTGAGACACTAAACCATAGCAGCCAGGTTGCGGCCCCGGCCCTTGCGGTCGCGGGCCGCACCTGCTTCCGCTTCCGCACCCATCTCTTCGTCGCAGATCCGCGGCATACTTAGTGCTCGAAATCCAATTCCAGCATGGACAGCTTCCGGCGACTTGCGGTCCTACTCATCGTGGCGTTCGCCGCGTGTAGCGAGTCGTCATCTCCGAATCCACCTCCAAACGGCAACTGCGACATCGTCGCACAGGCGACGACGGGTAACCCCGAATCGGCCATCAACTCGGCGGCGCCGGGCCAGATCGTGTGTCTGGTCGGCACCTTCACGCTGGCGCACGGATATCACACCTTGGGCGCCAGGAATGGGGTGGACACACAGCTGTTCGAGGTCTCGGCCAACGGCAGCGCAGAGGCGCTCATCACCGTGGACGGATCGGCCGCCCTCGTGCGCGGGAACTTCGAGGCGGCGGAGATGCTGAACCTTGCGGTGAGCGGTTCGAACGTGCGGTTGACGGGTTTTACGGTCGAGGCGGGATTCATCGTCGTCGAGCCGAGAGCATCGAACGTGTACATCGAGAACAACGATATCTCTCAAGCCGTTTTCCCGGCCGGCAACGCGGGGTCGATCCGCACCCTGGGAGGAACGACTGAAGGTCCGACCGATGTGTTCATCAGGGGCAACCATCTACACGATCAATACGGCTGCTCATCGGATGACTGCACGATGGGGATAGTGAACGATTGGCAGACCGACACCGATACCGAGCATCACGGCGGTATCACCACCAGTGGCGTCAATTTTGGCATTTTCGAGGTAAGTGAGAACAGGATCGAGCGGGTAACCGCGATCCTCTACCTCAAGCGAAACAGCGGTTCCGAGACGAGGATCACGAACAACACCTTCTCCAATGCACAGCGCTACGGGCGGTGTCGACACCTGTCGATGACCTTCTCGAGCAATGCGCTGACGAATGTGGGCGGCTTGGATCAACTCACCGATCGGTGCGCGACGAACTGAAAGGCGCGTGACAGGCCAACTCCGAGCTGGATTGCCGATGTTGCGATCGCGCGACGAGTGTAGCTGAGCCCGACCAAACGGGGCTCCCGCAGTCGCCCTCGGACGCCGCCCCCGATGCTATTCGACTGGCATGATTACTGCCCTTCCAGCCGGTCAATCACATGAAGAAATCGAGACGGCTCTTGAGCCTGGTCGCGGCCGTCGTGGCCGCGTGTGTTGTGGCCGCGTGCAGCGAGTCGACCTCGGAGCCAGACACATCGAGGCCGGGTCCGGGTCCGGGTCCGGACGGACCTGGCGGTTCGGGTGGTCCCGGAGGTCCAGGGGGTCCGGGGAGTCCCGGCGGGTCGGGCGGGTCGGGCGGGTCGGGCGGTCCCACCACCGTCACTCTGGCCAACGGAGCGGTTACCCTCACGATTCCGGAAGGCGCACTTCCGGCCAACGTGACCATCGGGGCGACGTCCACGAGCGGCCCCGAATCCCCACGAACGATCGCCGGTACCGTCTACCGGCTGAGTCCGGAAGGAACCCACCTCGGAGCGCCCGCTCAGCTGTCCATCCGGTACCAGCCGTCAGCGGTGCCTCGCGGCGTGCCCCAGAGCGCGCTCGCTCTGTTCAGGGTCGAAGGGGGTGCGTGGACTGAGCTCACGTCGAGCGTGACTGATCAAACCAATCGGCGGGTCACGAGCTCGATCACGGATCTCGGTGTGTTCGGCATTCTCCGCCCGGGTGCAGCGCGAATCGAGCTGACTCCGAGTTCCTCGATTCTGATTATTGGCAGGGCGCGACAATTCGCCGCCACGCCGTTGACCAGTCTCGGGGACACGCTGTCCGGCGTCCCGGTCTCATGGTTCAGTGCCGACACCTTCGTCGCCAAGGTGGATTCGAAGGGCATCGTGACCGGCGTCGCGTTCGGGACGACCACCATTACGGCGTCCGCGGACAGTCAGACGGCCACCAGCGCAGTCAACGTTGTCCCGTGGGGGTACGACGACATGGTCGCCGCGTTCGATTCGACACCGGGTATCCTGGCGAGGTTCGGCAGGGAACCCGGGGGACGGCAGATCCAACCGTCAGGCCAGCTGACGTCCTGCGTTCCCGCCTACACGGTGCTCGACACGCTCGAGAACGCCATACGATTCGACTGGCCGGCCTTCGCGGCGTATGCAAATCCGCCCTGTGGCATCTCGGCCGCCGTGATCTACATCGGCCGGGTCTTCAACCCGCCGCTCTCCACTGCGGAGGGTCTGTGGCTTCGCGCGGTGTTCAAATACGACACCAACTGGAACATCATCGAGCCACCGCTGCCCAGCGGGATCAAGAAGTTTCTCGGCAATGCCTCGGCGTTCGGGCTCCAGCTCACCGGTGCGGTCGGCAACGGGCATCTCCACTGGCTGGGCACCGGTGTAGGTCCTGCGGCCGGCGGGATCACCCCGGCGTGCAGCGTGCCGTTTCCCGAAGGCCGAAAGGTCGTTCTTGTGATGGGAACGGATGCGAACGGCAATGCCGAACTGTGGCTCGACGGGCAGCTGATGTGCAGCGGTACCTTCAGTGGTACCATCATCGATCTTCTGCGGCTGGGCGGCCAGATCAACTGCCAGTCGGATCCATGTTTGGCCAGCGGGCCGCCGGAGAATCCGTGGAGCGAGTACTGGTACGAGTTCTATCTTTCCCGAACCCGTCCGCCCACCAACTAGCCGGTCCGTCTTGCATTAGGTCGTGAGCTCGGTCCATTGACCGCGCGGCCGCCTACCAGCGTTGAACAACCGCTGTCAATCCACGCACCCATGTCGGCCGAAAGGCCAGAACAACGGCACGGCGCTTGATAGTCGAACCTGACGGTCGCGCTCATGGATCTTCGCTAAAGCAAGGAGCCGTGCGCACTTTGAAGCCGATCGCATACGCCGCGGTGCTCTGGATCGCAAGACCGATTAGGGATGCCTATCGTTCCCTGCGGGGCACCCACCCGGTGCGAGTGTTCACCTTCCACCGAATCGGGGACCATCCGCGCGACGGCATGACCGTTGTCGAGAGCACGTTTCGCGAGCAGATCGAGTACATCGCCGCCACTCATGCGGTCCTCGAGCTGGATGCGGCGATGGAACTGCTGCGCAGCCGATCCCGACTCTCGAGACCGGTCGCGGTGCTGACCTTTGATGATGCCTACTCGAGCGTCTACGATACGGCCGCACCCCACCTGGCCGAACTCGGGTTGCCGGCGTGTTGTTTCGTGCCGACAGACTTTATCGATACCGGTCGCACGTACGATTGGGACAAGGCGCTGCGGGCGACCGAGAGCGCGTCGACCATGTCCTGGCGCCAGCTCGATGAGCTGACACGAGCCGGATGGACGATCGGCGGGCACACCGCAGGACATGTGCGTTTGGCGGAGTGTGAACCGGAGCAGGTCATCCTTCAATTGGCGGAGCCGCGCGAGATCCTGAAGGATCGTCTTCGGCTCGAACGGCTGCCGATGGCCTATCCGTTCGGTGGCCCGGACGATGTGGGAGAGCAGGTTCCTGAGTTCGCGAGGCAGGCAGGATACACGGCCGCCTTCTTCAACTACGGCGGTGAGAACCGGCCGCAGGACTCGCTGTTCCACCTCAGAAGGATCGACATCGGTGGAAACCATCCGACGCTGGCGTGGAAGGCACACGTCCACGGCTTTGAGCGCGCTGCCCGACGACCGGGTAGGAGAAGGAGATGAGTGTCGCGGTACGTCGGTTCGGCGCCGTCGATCTGCCGCGGATCTCGAGGCTGAACAAGCGCCTACGGGCACATGATGTCGCGCACCCGGTGTATGCTGAAGGCGATGGCACATCGGAGGCGGCGACCTCGGTTCCGGGTCTGTGCGACCGTCTGTACGTTGCCGATGATGGGGAAGAGATTCGCGGTGCCGCGTGGCTGCGCGAGCAGGAGTTCTGGGTCGGTGGAGCCTCGGTCCGTGCCGGTTGGATCAAGTACCCCGTCGCCGAAAGCCTCATCGATCCCCGATTCAGTGGCGTGCCGGCCGCTCTCGTGCTGCGGCTGGTGCGCGAACAACCCCTGCTTATGGGCCTCGGGCTCGGTGGGCAGAGTACGCCGCTGGCGCGACTCCTCGCGCAGCTGGGATGGACCGGTACCCTGATTCCGATGCTCGTGCGGGTAGAGCGGCCGGCAAAAGTGTTGCGCGAGGCTGAATACGTGAGGGGCACGAGTGGCCGTCGCCTCCTCACGAACCTGCTGGCGACAACCGGCCTCGGGTGGGCTGCCTACCGCGGCTACTCGCTTCTCAAGTCCCGCCCGAGGTTTCGTGACGCCTCGTCGTACCTGGGCGAGACCGCTGCGGACTTCGGCGGGTGGGCGGACGAGCTGTGGGAGCGGTACCGGGATTGCTACGGTTTCGTTGCGCTGCGGAACAGCGCCATGCTGAACGCGATCTATCCGCCTTCGTTCGAGCAACTGGCACGCATCCGGGTGAGTCGGGCCGGCGATGACGTCGGCTGGGTGGTGGCGATTCACGTCGACTTCCAGAACAGGGCTCCCGACCCCCACTTCGGCACCTTACGGGTCGGGCTCATCGCCGATTGCTTTGGCCGTCCGGAGCATGCAGCCGGAATCGTCGCCCGGGCCGTCGAGCACCTTCGGGGGCGGCGGGTCGACCTGCTGTTCAGCAATCAAGCGCATCCCGTTTGGCGCGCCTCCCTGGGAGCCAATGGGTTCGTGCCCGCGCCCAGCAACTTCGCCTTCTACCGATCACCGCAGGTACAGGCGCTTCTCGAGCAATCCCGAGTAGAACGACCGGGCATGCACCTCAACCGCGGTGACTGTGATGGACCACGGTGGTGGTGAGGGCTGGATGACGAGGGGGCCGAGATCGGAGCACGGGATAACGCTGTGATGCCGGAGGTCACTCTGTTCGTCTCGATCGACACCGAGGAAGATGATTGGTTCGCCAGTGATCGTCCGGTGACGGTCGAGAACATCCGGCGGTTGCCCCGCTTCGTCCGCTTTCTCGACTCCCTCGGAGCTCGGCCGACCTTTCTGGTCACTCACCAGGTGGCCAGCGTCGAGCGTTCGGCCCAGGTTATCCGCGAGGTGGCCGGCGCGGACGGAGTCGAGATCGGCGCCCACCTGCACCCGTGGAACACGCCGCCGATCGGAAGCACATTCGATTCATCGCGGACCATGCTGGCCAACCTGTCGTTCGAGCGTCAACTCGCCAAGCTGGTCACCCTGACCGATACGCTGGGAGAGCTTCTGGGAAACAGGCCCATATCGTTCCGTGCGGGACGATACGGGCTGAACGCGGATACGGTGCGTGCGCTTCTCGAGTGCGGGTACGCGGTAGACGCAAGCGTGACACCGTTCACGGACTGGCGTCCCGTCGATGACGGCCCGAACCTCGACGGAGCGCCGCTTGCCTGTTATCGGATCGACGGAACGCGTGACGTCCGCCAGCCCAGCGCATCCGGCCTGGTCGAAGTGCCACTCTCCATCGGGTTCAACCGGCGACCGTTCGCCTTCTGGAAGAAGATCCACGACAAGCTGGCCACGCCCGGCCTGAAGCCGCTCAGATTGTTGGGGATCGCGGGCAGGAGCGGCCTGTTGAAGCGACTGCTGCTGAGTCCCGAGTTCGCCACGGCGAGCGAGATGCTCGCGCTGTCACGCCAGCTTCTCGCCGAAGGCACTCGCCACCTGCAGCTCTGGTTGCACAGTCCCTCCCTCACCCCCGGCCTGACCCCATACACCTCGAATGCGGGGGATGTCGATCGGCTGTACGGGGCGATCGAATCGTACCTCGAGCGGCTCAGCGGAATATGCCGGATACGCTTCGCGACGCTGGCGGAGACCCGTCAGCTGCTGTCCCGAACCGTGCCGGCCGCGTCCTCAAACGCGAACGCGTGAACCCCTGACCTGTCGGTGGCGCTCCGCGGGTTGACGCGACCGATGCCGCGTCCCCGCTTTTCGTGCCGGTTCGGCGCCGGGTTGGGTGAGCCGGTACAACAGCGCATTCACCGTCAACAGCGTGTACACCCAGTGCGCGTATAGCTGAGCGTAGAAGAACCCCGTCATCAGGAAGCCGAGCATGCCGGCTTCGAGTGCGAAGGAGAGATAGCGAAGATCGAACGCTCCACCGCCGGAGGCCGTCCAGGCCGCGATCCGATCCGCATCGCGGAGCCGCCGATTGCGTTTCCAGAAATCGACCAGCAGCCACACGAAGAGCAGTGAGCCTATGGTGCCGAATTCGCTCAGGATCTGAAAGTAGACGCTGTGCAGATTTCGGTCGTACAGCGTACCGGGGTTCACGTAGCCCTCGACATCGCCATAGCCGAAGTACCCCGCCGCGTAGGGTCCGAAGTTTCCGGCCCCGACCCCCAGCAACGGACGCTGGGCAAACACATCGAGCGCCGTGGACCACAGCACCCACCGGTCGCGACCCGTTCCCTCACGAGCACCCTGGGTGAAGGTGGACTGCATCTCGGTCCAGAACGCGTGGTCCGTCGTGAGCACCACAACGACGGCAGCGGCGACGCCGAACAGGATCATCTGCGTCTTCTTCGGCGAGCGAAACCAGATGAAGCACAGCAGGGCGGCAGCCGCCAGGACCGCGCCGCGCGCGTTGGAGGCCACCACGCCCAGAAGGGAGTAACCAGCCAGAAGGAAACCAAGCCGCTGCAACCATTTCGACCGGGAAGCATAGGCGATGAGCATGCAGAATCCGACGCCCAACACCATGAGCGAGCCAAAGCCATCCGGGTTCGCGTACAGGGGGTGCCACCGGATCGCGTTTTTGAGCGGCGCGTGGAACGCCCACCAGGCGTACTGGAGAATGAACAGCAGAATGATCGGCAGCGCATCGCGTGCCGTGCGGACGAACATCAGGGTCGCGACAGCCAGCAGGTAATAGAGCTGGATGTTCTGCGTCGTCTCCTGCGCGATGGTCGGGTTGAGCGCCAACGGGATTCCTACCGCTGTCACCAGGGCGTAGGCCAGGAACGGCAAGTACAGCTTCTCCGTCGTGCCTCCGGTGGTGAGTGTCGGAATGTGGAGAGCGATGACGACGATCAGTCCGGCGAACGCAAACGTCGCCGTTCGATGCAGGGCGTCCGGCCCGAAGGTGGCCAGCCAACGATGTGGGTCGAGCATGACCACGCCCCACACCGCATAGACATACAGGAGTCCCAACGACCGCGAGCCCGCCCCCGTGCTCCGACTGCGATTGGACGGGGCACCATGCGCCGCGGTCCGCGTCCGCCCCGCACGGCGAGCGGGACGCGTCGGGGCTCCCTTCGGCTGGCTGACCGGCAACGTGCCTCGGGTTCGGATCAAGTCGTGCCACGGCTGGGGTTCGGTGCCCTTGCGACTGTGCCAGGGCCATTGGCGACGCAACCGACGCACCACGGCAAGCGGCACACCAGCCGGCAGGACCCCGCATCGCGAGGTCAGCACACCATTTGGAGCCCGACAACCTCGCGCCAAAAGGCCGTGTGAGGGACGGGTCCCATGAATGTTGCAATCCTGCAACGAGGGAATCGGGCGAGCAAGGGAGTGGAGAGCGGCAAAGGGGGCCGGTATCGGCACGACACGTGCGCACGGCCCCGGGTGCGATGTAAGCGTCGGGACGCCGGGTTCCAAGGGCGCCGGCGTCCATCATCGACCCGATGCATCAGCTTTCTGCCGGATGGATCAACGTTGAGAATCGGAACAGTGCAGCCGACGCTGTCCCCTCCCAGCGCACGCTCGCTGGCGAGCGGAATTGGCGCGCTGCTGCTTCCTTCCACCTGCGCGGGAGCGCTCGAGCACCAGCTCCAGAACCTCTTTGCGGCGGTTCCGATCCCGTTCGACTCGGGTCGGGCGGCGCTCGCCGCCGCGATGACCGTGGCCATGAGAGCCACCGGCCGACGAGTGATCGTCGTTCCCGCTTTCACCTCGTACTCCGTTGCCGAAGCTGCCGTCGTCGCCGGTGCACGGGTGCGGCTGTGTGACATCTCGACCCGAACGCTTGACTTCGAGCCGGCCCGGCTGGCGGCAACCGTCGATGACGACGTTGCGGCCGTCCTGCTCGGCAATCTGTACGGATACCCATCCGACGACTCCGTCCTCGACCGCCTGCGGGGCCGCGGGATCCTCGTCATCGACGATGCCGCTCAAGCCCTGGGAGCCAGCCGGGACTCTCATCAGGTGGGGGCGAGGGGAGATCTGGGCGTGCTCAGCTTCGGCCGCGGGAAGTGCGTGACCACGGGAGCCGGGGGCGCGCTGCTCATCCAGGACCGGGCTCTGATTCCAAACCTCGCCGACCTCGAGCTCGCTCCGGGCCGCCGAGGCTTCGACGCACTGGCCAAGGCCATCGCGATTCGGGCGGTGGCGAGTCCGGCCGTCTTCGGCTTGCTCAGCCGGCTGCCGGGCCAGCACGTCGGTGAGTCTCCGTATGCACCGCCGTTCACGATCGCACCGGTGCCGTCGAGCGTACACGGCCTGGCGATCGACCTGGCCGATGCGGTCGCCCGACAGCTCCGGATTCGACGCAGAGTCGCAGGCCGGTGGCAGGCCTTGCTGGCCGGAGTCAGGAACATTATGCCCGTCCTGCCCAGCGCGGGCGCAGTGTCGACGTTCCTGCGCTTTCCGGTCTTGGCGCGGGACCGAGAGTCTCGGGATGCGCTCGTCGCGGGCCTCGCCGCCACAGGCTTCCGATTCGTTCTCTCCTATCCGACCACACTGGCAGGCATTCCAGAGTTCGGCGCCCATATCGTCAACCCGGGGCCGACTCCGGGAGCGGATCGTCTGGTGGAGACCCTGCTGGCGTTGCCGTGTCACGAACGAGTGACCGATCGCAGCATGCGAAGGGCGGCCACCGTCATCGCCGCCTCCGGAATGGGTCGCGCCGCGTCGGCCCGGCCCGCTGCTCCCCTTCTGTCGGGACGGTCCTGATGCGACAACAGAACCGCGAGTCCGAGCGAGCTTTTTACGACCGGCTGTTCAGTGACAACCCGCGCAACGAGCACATCACGACCGGTTATAACGAGGTGTACGAACTCGCCTTCCTCGAGGAGCCCGATGGTGTCGTTCTGGATGTCGGATGCGGAACCGGCGCGCACGCGGAGAGGCTGGCCCGACGCGGCTTCGACGTGGTCGCCGTCGACCTGTCCGAAGTGGGCGTGCGCGCGGCTCGTGACCGCCTGCGCACGCGAGGCGTGCATGCCCGCTTCGTGGTGGCGGACGCGGAACGGCTGCCGTTTCGCGATGCGGTCGCCTCCCTGACCTGGACCTCGCTCCTCCTCCATCACTTTCCGGACTGGAACGCGCTGGTCGTCGAACTCGCGCGCATCACGAGGTGCAGGCTGGTCGCGTTCGAGCCCAACGCGGGGAACGTACTCACCTGGCTGGCGATGAACGTGGCCAACCGCTACTGGGGGTTGAGTGCCATGACTCCCAACCAGGTCGCGGTATGGCCGCGTCGTCTGCGAAAGAGCTTCGAGGCGGTCGGCTTCAAGCCGAAAGCTCTCCACTTCGTCCATCGACCCTGGAACGATGGGTTGGGTGGGGTGCGGCGAGCATACGAAGTGCTGACGCGATTCCTGCCCGTGTCCCTGCGAGCCAACAAGTTTTTGATGGTCGTGGAGAAACCCGACGCGTGAGCCGCTCGAACTCCTATCCGATCGTAGTGTTCGGTGACGATTGGGGACGTCACGTGTCTTCCCTCCAACACCTGTTCCGTTCGGTGCTCGAGTGTCGTCAGGTGGTGTGGGTGGATGGCATCGGCCATCGAATCCCCCGCTTCCGCCGGGCGGACATCCGACGGGCGTGGGAAAAGGGCATGGCCACCACAGCTCACATTGTCTCCGGGCACAAGCAGCCCGACTTCGCCTCCCAGTCCCCGGACATCATCGTGCATCCAAGGGTTCTCCCGTGGCACCACCGGCGCCCGGTGCGGGCTCTCAACGTGTGGTCGCTACGGCGATCGATTCGCCAGGCACTCGGGCGATTGGGACGCACGGACGCTCCGGTCGTCGTCACGGGATCCCCGCCGTCGGCGCCCGCCATCCCGGGCCTGGGTGCCGCCGCCGTCATCTACTTCTGTATGGACGATTTCTCGCATCTTGCCGGCGTCTCGTCCGCCATGCTGGAAGGATTCGAAACAGCTCTCCTCGCCTTCGCCGATGCGACCGTGGCCACCGCGCGGCGACTGACCGAGTCGAAGGCTCCGGCTACGAAACGAGTCCATTATCTCCCCCAGGGCGTGAACTACTCGCACTTCGCACATCTGCGACCCGAGCCGCGCGACCTGCGGGACCTTCCCCGACCACTGATCGGCTTCGCGGGCGGCGTCAGCTCATGCTGCGATCTGTCCCTGCTACGCGAAGTGGCGGATAGGCACCCGGATGGCTCGGTCGTGCTGGTGGGCCCGGTAGTGGTGGATGTTGGCGCGCTCGACCGGGACAACATTCACCTGCTCGGATCCCGATCGTATGCCGACCTCCCGGCGTACGTACAGCAATTCGACGTCGGTCTGATTCCCTACATTCTGAACGACTGGACCCGGTCCGTCGATCCTCTGAAGCTCCTCGAGTACCTGGCTGCCGGCGTGCCGGTAGTCAGCACAGACATCCCGGAGGTGAGGAAGTACTCGGATTTCGTGTCAGTGGCGCCCACTCGGGCGCAGTTCCTGGCCGAAGTCGACCGGGCCCTGGGGGGCCGGGATCTTGAACGATCGGAGAGAGGACGCGAATGCGCCCGGGGCAACAGCTGGTCTCAGAGGGCGACGGAGTTTCTGAATCTGGTGGACTCGATCGTCGAGGAGAAACGCCAGGTGGGAGTGACCGCAATCGCATGAGGGGAGCCTGGATCTGTCTCGTGTATCATGAAGTGCTGTCGAAACTGAGGCGGGCGGGAGGAGGGCCATCGTGGTTCGCGACCTCGGCACCCGCGTTCGAACGGCAGCTCGATTCTCTCAGGTCTTGCGGTCTTCGGGCGGTCACCATCGAGGAGGCCCTCCGCGCGGGCGATCCTAACCGTCTCGCAATCTCCTTCGACGACGGCACCAGCGGCCAGTACGAGTTCGCATATCCCGCTCTCGTCGCCAGGAACATGAGTGCGACCTTTTTCGTGACCGTCGATTGGATCGGCAAGGCCGGTTACATGAGCTGGGATCAGTTGCGCGAAATGAAATCTTCGGGAATGTCGGTTCAGTCGCACACTTTGACTCATCCGTTTCTGTCCGAGCTCGAACCGGCCGAGTTGTACACGGAGTTGCGGGATTCCAAGGCGCGTCTCGATGACAGGCTGGATCAGAACACGGCGTGCCTCGCTCTGCCGGGTGGGGACATGCCGACGCCACCGCTCCGCTACATTCTGAAAGATGCCGGCTATTCGGTCGTCGCCACTTCTCGTTGGGGATCGAACGACTGTCGGGAATCGAGCCACTCTCCGCGCTTCATTCGACGCTGCACGCTGCGCGGAGAACCGCCGGAAAAGCGGTTTCAGCGCATCGCCGTCGGCGACTGGCGCCTGACCGTCGCTCGTCGAGTGCGGGATGGCACCCTGGGGGGCCTGCGGAGGGCGGTCGGACCCACCCGCTACAGTCGCTGGCGCCGACTCGTGCTGGATTCGGTGAACGGGGGCGCATGATGTCGGTCGGCGAACGACTCGGCACCGTGCTGGCAGCCGTGTTTCGGTTGCCGGATGGGCTCCCTGTTGGCGAATGCAGCTCCCAGACCGTTCCCGACTGGGATTCCGTGGGACACATCAAGCTGATCATGGCGCTCGAGGAGGAGTTCGAAGTCCAGTTTGATCCGGACGACATCGGCGACCTGTCCTCGTACGCCGTGATTCACCGCAGGCTCTCGGAAGGGGCAGGGTGCTGATGCGTGATGCGTTGGCGGGACGCCCCGGGGATGACCCGGCGCCGTCGGACATGCGCGCGGCCGACTACATGCGGCGAGCCCGCGAGATCGTCCGGTCGACCGACGACGGCAGACGCGACCTCAAGATCGGCATCCTGAGTTCATTCACGCTGGAATTCGTCGAACCATACATCATCGTCGAAGCGGCGTCCCATGGCTACCGCGTGAGCGCCTACTTTGGTGGCTTCGGACAGATCGAGTCGGAGGTCTCCGATGATTCGGCTCTGTGGTCCTTCGAGCCGGATGCGCTCGTCATCGCGGTCCGCCCGGAGGATATCGATCCGGACATCGCGGTTCGAAAGGAGGGACGCGCATACTCCGAGCTGCTTGACCAGACGATCGATCGGCTCGAGAGCGTGGTTCGTCGGTTCCGGCACCGGTCAGCGTCACCCGTGCTGGTCGCCAACTTCGCGCCTCCCGAGCTGCTGCCACACGCGGTTCTCGATGCAAACGTGGCACACGGGGTGGCGACGATTGCTGCGGCGGGAGGAGAACGGCTCAGGAAACGAATCGCGAATACTCCGGATGCGGTGATCTGGGACTATGCGGGCCTGGTGCGCACGCATGGCGCCTCTGGATGGACGGATCGACGTCTGTGGGCGCTGGCCGGGGCTCCGGTTGCGACGCGCAACCAGCCTCACCTGGCTAAACACCTCGTTCGCACGCTGCTGGCGGTGCGCGAGCGACCGGCCAAGTGCCTCGTCCTCGATCTCGACCATACGCTGTGGGGCGGCGCGGTCGGTGACGACGGGATCGATGGCATCCAACTCGGCGATGGGCATCCGGGCATCTGGTACAAAATGCTGCAGCGCCGGATCCTGGGGCTGCGCGACAGAGGCGTTCTACTGGCCGTGGCGAGCAAGAACGAGCAGCGGGCTGTGGAACAGGTGTTCGCGAGCCATCCCGAAATGCTGATTCGGTGGGACG
>CAZJXR010000055.1:0-21667 GCA_964550085.1 uncultured Gemmatimonadota bacterium | reverse complement strand
ACCGCAAAATGCGAAAGCGCAACAAGCCGTACGAAGAGATCTACGACATGCTCGCCGTACGTGTTCTGGTCGACAACGTTCGCGACTGCTACCACGCTCTCGGGGTCGTCCACAACAAATGGACTCCCCTCACGGAGCGCTTTCACGACTACATCGCCACGCCGAAATCGAACCTGTACCAGAGTCTGCACACGACGATATTCGGTCCCGGCGGACGGCTGTACGAGATCCAGATTCGCACTTGGGAGATGCATCGAACAGCGGAATACGGGATCGCGGCACACTGGAAGTACAAGGAAGGCAAGGTGCGGCAGGACGAGGTCGACGAGAAGCTCGCCTGGTTTCGACAGGTGCTGGAGTGGCAGCAGGAAACCCGCGAGCCGGAGGAATTCCTGGAGTTCCTCCGTATCGACCTGTTTCGGGATGAGATCTTCGTTTTCACGCCCGCAGGAGATGTGAAGCAGCTGCCGAAGGGCGCCACGCCGATCGACTTCGCGTTCGCCGTGCACACGGAGATCGGCTTTCGGTGTGCTGGAGCAAAAGTGAACGGACGAATCGTCCAGCTGTCGAAGCCGCTTCGCAACGGAGATACGGTCACCATCATCACCTCGGACACCCAGACCCCCAGTCGCGATTGGCTCGGGTTCGTGCGCACGAGCAAGGCCCGACACAAGATCCGACAGTGGCTCAGACGTCAGGAGTTCGAGTCCTCGGTGCGACTCGGTCGCGACATTCTGGGGCGCGAGTGGAAGAAGTCCCGACGGACTCCCGACGCCGCCCAGCTCGAAATGGCGGCGGAAAAGCTCGGCATAGAAGGCGGCTCGGACGGATTGTACGCGGCCGTGGCGCGTGGAGACGTCGGGTTGACGAAGGCCGTCCGCGCCGTATTCCCGGATCACGAGCCAGTGTCGACCGAGCGACCGACCGGGCCGCTGTCGAAACTCGTGGACCGGGTGTGGAGCGGCTCGAAGGGGATTCGCATCCAGGGCATGGACCACCTGATGGTCCGATACTCGCAATGCTGCCAGCCCGTTCCCGGCGATGACGTGCTCGGCTACATTACGAGAGGCCGCGGGATCTCAATCCACCGGCGCGATTGTCCCAACGTTCTCAGTCTCACGGATCATCCCGAGCGTCGCGTCGATATCGACTGGGACACGGACGGCGCCCAGCGTTTTCTCGTGCGGATCGTGATGGAAGGCACGGATCGGCACGGGTTATTTGCCGACATCGCCCGCTCGATCTCCGACACCGGAACCAACATCCAGTCGGCCGACATTCAGGCGATCGAGGGCGGGATGAAGGGGACCTTCGTGATCGAAGTCGAGAACCTGGCCCATCTGAAGAAGGTGATGAAGCACATTCGACGCGTGAAGGGGGTGATCAGCGTCGAGCGCAAAGAGAGCTTCGGTCAGAGCGAGCTCACCTTGGAGTCGTAGCCATCTGCCGGGTGATCCACCCGGCGTCCAGCGCGTCCATCAATCCGGGACCGGCGGCCGCGGAGCACCCGAACGCCGCGCAATCAGCCGATCGAGCTCCTCGATCTGAATCTCCAGCTGCCGCATGTCGCGCAAGATCGGCCTGGTGGCCGGATCGATCCGCATCACCGTTTCCATGACGCTGTCCTGGAGGCGACGAAACGCCGCTGCGACCTGCGAGTCCTGCATCGCCTGCGTCTGGACCGGACCCATCACGCGCTCGAGGCGCTGGAGGTCGGCGGCCATCCGGCGCTTGTCCTCAGCCGTCAGCGTCGTATCACTGGGGGCGGTGCGAAGGGCGACGCCCAACTCCTCTGCCTGCGCAAACCACTCTGATGCCTGAGGATCGATCCTCACCATCTCCGCTTCGAGTGCGGTACGAAAATCGGCCTGTGCGACCTGCACCCCCGGCGAATCGAGCGCCTGTGTCTCGGCGGGCCTGACCTGATTGTTGAGCGTGTTGAACTGGAGGCGCAGCTCCTGCCGTTTGGCTCTGAGCTCGGTAAGCGAAGTCTCGGTTTCCTGGCGGCCACAGGCGGCGGTCAGGATACAGAGCAGCAACGTGTAAGCACGACTCATGCGAGCTGTCGGGACTCCGGGATCATCGCGGATTGTTCGAATGGCCAGAAAATTCGGCCTCAGGATAGCTTGCCAGGGTCCGGGAAGCCAGATTGAGTCGGTCGCGGCTCGGTTGGTCGACTCGCCGACCACGGCGCCGCGGTCCGCAGACCTCGCTTACTGGAAGGAGGACGAGTGACGCGAGGCAGATACGAGCTGCAACTTCCATTCGAGCCCACCGGCGATCAGCCGGCGGCAATCGACGAGCTGTCGCGTGGAGTCGCGGCCGGCAACCGATGGCAGACGCTGCTCGGGGTCACCGGTAGCGGCAAGACGGTCACCATGGCCGGAGTCATCCAGCGCACTGGCCTGGCCACTCTGGTGATGAGTCACAACAAGACCCTGGCGGCGCAGCTATACGGCGAGCTGCGTCAGTTCTTCCCGCGCAACGCGGTCGAGTATTTCATCTCCTACTACGACTACTATCAGCCGGAGGCGTACGTGCCGGAGAGCGACACGTACATCGAAAAGGATGCTTCGATCAACGAGGACATCGATCGGCTCCGGCTCCGGGCGACCTCTTCCCTGATGGAGCGTTCGGATGTCGTCATCGTGGCCTCCGTGTCGGCCATCTACGGCCTCGGAGATCCGTCGGTGTACCGTGCGCAGATGGTGAAGCTCTCGCGCGGCGAGCGCACATCGCGGCGACGGATCCTCCAGGAGCTGGTGCGGATCCAGTATTCCCGCAACGACTTCGATTTTCACCGGGGGACGTTTCGAGTCCGGGGGGACGTCATCGAGGTCATGCCAGCCTACGAAGAGCAGGCGGTTCGGATCGAGCTGTGGGGCGACACCATCGATCGAATCTCCAAGATCGATCCGCTCACCGGATCGACGATCGCGTCGCTCGAACGCACCGCGATCTTCCCGGCCACCCATTACGCGATCGATGAGGATCGACTCGCGCGGGCGACGGATGCGATCCTCGACGAACTGGAGTCTCGGCTGACCGAACTCCGCGCCGCAGGCCGGCTCCTCGAGGCGCAGCGACTGGAGACGCGCACCCGCTTCGACGTCGAGATGCTGCGCGAGCTCGGTGTGTGTCCCGGAGTCGAGAACTACTCTCGATACCTCGACGGGCGTGCGCCGGGCGAGCGTCCCTTCTGTTTGCTCGACTACTTCCCGGACGACTTCCTCGTCATCGTAGACGAATCGCACGTTTCCGTGCCACAGATCGCCGGCATGTACAACGGCGACCGCAGCCGCAAGGAAACGCTGGTCGAACATGGCTTTCGGCTGCCATCGGCGCTGGACAACCGTCCGCTCAGCTTCGCCGAGTGGGAGGCTCTAGTACCAAACGTCCTGTTCGTGAGTGCCACCCCTGGCGACTACGAACTGACCCGATCGGAAGGTGTCGTCGTGGAGCAGCTGATTCGGCCGACCGGACTGCTGGACCCCCAGGTGGAGGTCCGTCCCGTCGCTGGACAGGTCGACGACCTGTTGGAGGAGATCCGGAGGCGCGCCGCACGAGGCGAGAGGGTTCTGGTCACCACCCTTACCAAACGCATGGCCGAAGACCTGTCCGAATTCCTTCTTAGTCGTGGCATTCGCGTGCGTTACCTGCACTCCGACATCGACTCGATCGAACGGGTCGAGATCCTGCGTGACTTGCGACTCGGTGCCTTCGATGTGCTGGTGGGGATCAATCTGCTTCGGGAAGGGCTCGACCTGCCGGAGGTGTCGCTGGTTGCTGTTCTGGATGCGGACAAGGAAGGGTTCCTTCGCTCAGGGACTTCTCTGATCCAGACGATCGGTAGGGCTGCACGCAACATCAACGGGACCGCTGTCCTGTATGCGGACCGCATCACCGGGTCAATGCAAGCAGCGATCGACGAGACGAATCGGCGACGCGAGATTCAGGCGGCGTACAACGCTGAGCACGACATCGAACCTCGGTCCATCGTCAAGTCGGTCGCAGAGATCCGGTTCACGACCGCCGTAGCCGACGCGCGCCGCGATGCGATCGCGGCAGTATCGGAGCGCGTGACGTCCTATGCGGATCTCGCTCCCGACCAATTGGTTGCAGTCCTGGAGAGCGAAATGCAGGAGGCAGCAGAGGCTCTCGACTTCGAGCGCGCAGCCCGCCTGCGTGACGAGCTGTTCGAGGTCAAGGCCTCGGTACGAGGGCGTCAGGGTGGGGGCCGAGCCCCATCTCGACTGTCGGCCATCCAGAGGATCGATGGGTCGTGAGAGGGCGCTGGCGCCAGCCAGTCGCGGTCGGCACCGGCTGGACGAAACGCTCACGGAGAGCGACCTGAAACGGTGGGGGCGCACGCTCGGTCGCGCGGCAGTGGGCGAGAAGGTCTTCGTCGCCCTGATCGGACCGCTCGGGGCCGGAAAGTCGACTTTGGCGCGGGCGGCACTCGAGGGGGTGGGCGTCGCGGGTCCGATCCCCAGTCCGACGTACACACTCCGGCACCAGTACGAAACAGCCGACGGCTGCGCCATCGAGCACCTGGACCTGTATCGGATTCACTCACCGACTGAACTGACGGAGCTCGGCTGGGATGAGATACTCGGGTCGGAGCGCTGCGTGTTCGTGGAGTGGGCCGATCGGGCGGGGGATCGCTTGCCGCTGCGGCGCTGGGACGTGCGGCTCGAGATCGGGGCATCGCCGGAGACACGAAGGCTGACTGCCATTTCGCACGCCGACGCGCCGCCGCTCCCCCCGGTACGGTCGCCATGCTGATGCTCGCCCTCGACACGAGCACGCCGATGGCGAGCGTCGCTCTCGGTGATGAGAGCGCGTTGCTGGCCGAGACTATCCTGCCGATGCGGGTGAGGCACTCCGAGAGCGTGATGCCGGAGATCGCACGCCTGCTCGACGCCAGCGAGCGAGACCGAAGTTCCCTGACGGGGGTGGTCGTCGGCTCCGGCCCCGGATCCTTTACCGGCGTGCGCGTGGCCGCCGCGATCGCCAAGGGCATCTGCTTCGCCGCCGGGCTGCCGCTATTCGCGTTCTCTGGATTGGCTGCCGTTGCAGCCGGCGCGGGGACCGCGCACCACGTGTGCGCCCTGTTCGATGCACGGCGTGGTCAGGTATATGCTGCGGGCTTTCGGACCATCGAACCTCTGGTGATCGATTTCCCGCCTGCCGTCATCGGGTTGGATCGGCTGCTCGACCACATGGAGCCGTGTAAAGAGTGGACGTTCGCAGGTGAGGCCGCGGTTCTGTACGAGCGACCGATCCGGAGCCGCGGGGCACGGGTTCTGCCCCCACACCTCGGGATTCCGCGAGCGGCATCGCTCCTGTGGCTGGCTCGGAGCCACCCCGAGCTCGGACGTGTGACCGACATTGCGGCTTGGGAGCCGGAATACCTGCGCGCCTCAGGAGCGGAGCGTGGCATCGCCTGATCCGACGCGGGCGACAGGCTCCTCGCCGGTCGAGGGGCCATTGAAGTTGCGCCGGATGCGCCCGGACGACCTTCCGTGGGTGATGCGCATCGAGAACCGTGCATTCCGGGTGCCATGGACGGAGCGCACCTTCCGCAGCTTGCTTCGTCAACCGAACGCGTCGTTGCTGGTGGCCGAGCTCGGAGACCGACTGGCCGGCTACGCGGCGCTCTGGTTCGTGGCGGACGAGGCCGAGCTCGGAGATCTGGCGGTTCACCCGGACTTCCGCCGGGTGGGAGTCGGTGCGGCACTTGTCGGCCGCGTTCTCGAAGAGGCGAGGGCCCGATCCGTCCGGGCCATCTACCTCGAAGTGCGGACGAGCAACCGTGCCGCTCGCAGGCTGTACGAACGAACAGGGTTCGAGGTGATCAGCGTCCGCCCGCGCTACTACACCCAGCCGGTCGAGGACGCCATCGTGATGCGCAGGTGTATCGAATCCGCTTCGCGTTGACAATGTCTGAGAGCGTTGTCTAACTTGGCAGCGAGCGATCCGGCGTCGCGATCGGCCGCGGCGGATCGCTCATCACGTCGGCCCGGATGCTATCGCGTCCTCGGAGGCTAGCAATGGCACGCAGTCTGAACAAAGTGATGCTGATCGGGAACCTGGGCGCGGATCCGGAGATCCGCAGCACCCCGTCCGGGACGCGAGTGGCGACGCTGTCCGTGGCAACCAGTCGGAGCTGGACCGGCACGGGTGGTGACCAGCAGGAGAAGACCGAATGGCATCGGGTGATCGCCTGGGACAAGCTGGCGGAGATCTGCGAGCGCTATCTCAAGAAGGGAGATCGGGTCTACATCGAGGGTCGGATCGAGTATCGTCAGTGGGAGGGGCAGGACGGTCAGACACGATACACGACCGAGATCCGCGCCCGCGAGATGATCATGCTCGGGGGACGGGAGGCGCGTGAGGGCCGAGCTCCGGTCGCGAGTCCGGCCCGAGGTGATGCGCCCGGTGACTATTCGGATTTTTCGAGCGAGTCTCTGATGGGAGAGGATGACCTTCCGTTCTAGAGCCCGCCGCCCCGGCAGCGCGGGCTGACCGGAGCGGCAATGATACGGGGAAGGGTGGTGACGGTGGTGGTGGCGGCGTTCCCCAGCCTCACCTTCGGCTTCGTGTCGAACGGTTTCGCTCAGGAGGCGGGTGAGCATACCGTCCGGCGCGGCGACACTCTGTGGGACCTGGCGGGCTCGTATCTGGCCGACTCATTCCGTTGGCCGGAAATCTACGAGCTGAACCGCGGCGTGGTAGAGGACCCTCACTGGATCTTCCCCGGCGAGCGATTGCGGTTGCCGGGAGCGGTGCCGTCCGAGCTGCCTCCCGTCGCAGCCGAAGCCCGCCGTGCTCCCCCGCCGGCCAGACCGGTGTCCGCCTCCCAGCAGAGAAGCTCGCTCGTTGATGGGAGCCTGTTCTCACGCCCAGCGCCGACCGGCGGAACGGTCGGCGTGTGGGACCTGGGCGAGGCCACCCAGCTCCCGGTTCTTTCCGAGAGCGACTTCTACGCGGCTCCCTTTCTGGCCGACCCGGCTCAGCTGAACCCGGTCGGCGCGGCCGCCATGAAGCTGGAGCCAAACCCTCTCGGTCTCGAGATTCCTCCGACTCTGCGGCTGAACGATGAGCTGGTGATCTCCCTGCAGGGGATCAATGCGAAGCCCGGCGACCGCTTGCAGGCGTTCAAATGGGGACGGTGGGTGGCGCCGTACGGTCGGGTGGTGCACCCAGTGGCCATGATCACGGTCGGCGTCGTCGCCACCGACTCCGCGCGCGCCACGGTGACGCAGCTGTTCGGGGACTTTCAGGTCGGAGACCTGATCATGCCGGCTGATCCGTTCGAGATCGACCCCGAGGCGCGGCCCGATCCCGTCGACAATGGACCGCTAGCGACTCTGATCGCCTACGGCACGCAGCAGAATCTGCTTTCCCTGCACGAACCGGTGTTCCTCGATGCGGGGGCGACGTCCGGGGTGCGGGGGGGAGACCTGTTCGCGCTCCTGTCCACTGCACGCACCGATCCAGCCGCGGCGCTGACACAAGATACCTTGGCTGTGGTGCGGGTCGTGCGCACGGCCGATTCGACGCTGACGGCCGTCGTCATCGCCGTGCGACACCCCACGACCCCACCCGGTACCCCTGCTCGGCTGGTGGCGCGGATGCCGGGTTCCGACCATTAGCCACCTGTCACGCCTTCTGGTCCCGGCTGGCCACCCACTCCGCAGAGGACCGACTGGATGAGCGGGAAACGTGTGCTGGTGACGGGAGGAGCGGGGTTCATCGGCTCCCACGTGTGTGATGCATATCTCGTTGATGGGTGGGATGTTACGGTGGTGGATGACCTGAGCTCCGGGAAGCGAGAGAATGTGCCGGTGGGGGCGGAGTTGATCGAGATCGACATTCGTTCCGACGATCTGACCGCCCTGTTTCGCGATCGCCGATTCCGGGTTGTCAACCACCACGCCGCCCAGATCGACGTCCGGGTGTCGGTGGAACGGCCCCGCCACGACGCATCCATCAACATCGATGGACTGCTCAACTTGACCGAGAACGCTCGCGCGCACGGCGTCGAGCGCTTCGTATACGTCTCCTCGGGTGGCGTGGTGTACGGCGAACCCGACGCGCTGCCGGTGGCCGAACGAGCGCCCAAGCTGCCCCGATCCCCGTACGGTGTCAGCAAGCTCGCCGGCGAGCAGTACCTGTACTACTACCGCGTCATACATGGGCTCACCTGCGTCGCGCTGCGCTATTCGAACGTCTACGGTCCACGGCAGGATCCACACGGCGAAGCGGGTGTAGTCGCGATCTTCTCGGAGCGCCTGGTCAGGGGCGAACCGATCACGATCTTCGGCGACGGCGAACAAACACGCGACTACGTGTACGTGGGTGACGTGGCGCGCGCGAACCTGCTGGTGTCCGGGCTCCGGCTGACGGAGTCGAGCGACATCGACGATGTCGCCTTCAACGTGGGTACCGCCAAACAGACGAGTGTGAACCAGTTGGCGAGGACGATGATGGAAGTAGCGGGTCGGGAGGTGGAGATCCAATACGCGCCCCGGCGTCCGGGGGAACTCCAGAGAAGTGCGCTCGACGCCTCGCGCCTGCACGCGATCGGCTGGGAGCCGCGACACAGCCTGCACGAGGGACTCGAGGCGACTTATCGGGCGATCGCCGAGGTGACGGGATGAGCCGCGGGGTTCTGGTGGCGGGCATCGTGCCGCCGACTCTGCTCCAGGAGCGCATCGCGGCGACGCCGCTCGATCTGGTGTTCCAGGCGACACCGGCGACGAAGGTCATTCTGCTCGTGCTGGCGGCCTTTTCGGTTGCGTCGTGGGTGCTGATCTTCTGGAAGTGGAGCGAGTTCCGGCGAGTGCGGCGTCAGGGGGACGAGTTCGTCGAGTCGATGGAGAGCTGCCTCGGCCTCGCCGACGTGCACGATGCTCTGACGCGGCTGGCGGAGACACCCTACAGCCGCGTTTTCCGACAGGGCGCCAACTTCTTCACCGAGCTGCGACCCACCGCACTGCGAGAGCCGCCCGGGGCGACCCAGGGGCTGACCGATGCGCAGCTCGACACCCTGATGCTGGTGCTCGAGAAGGCGCTGGCCGAGGAGCGGGATGACCTGGGCCACGCACTCCCATGGCTCGCCATCATTGGATCGGTGAGTCCCTTGTTGGGTCTCATGGGGACCGTGGTCGGGGTCATGAACTCGTTCATCGGGATCACGGCCCAAGGCACGGCCAACATCGCGGCCGTGGCGCCTGGAATTGCCGAGGCGCTGATCACCACCGTCGTCGGTCTCGCGGTGGCCATACCGGCGGTGATCGCTTACAACCACTACGCGGCCAAGCTCGCGCTCTTCACCAGTGAGCTGGAGGGCTTTGCGAGCGAGTTCGTCGGGACCCTGGCGCGCGAGGGACGCGTCTGATGATGAGTCTGGGGCGGAACCGTGACGACGAGCGATACGCGGTGAGGGCGGACATCAACGTCACCAGCCTGGTCGATGTGGCCTTCACTCTGCTGGTGATTTTCATGATCACGGCGCCGATTCTGCAGGGCGGGATCGAGATCGCGGTGCCGAAGGCGCCGGCGGCGCCGCTGCAGACGTCGGAGGGTCTGGTGATCTCGATTACCAAGGAGGGCGAGCTGTACCTCGACGACGCGCCGGTGTCGTTGGAGGAGTTCGACGCCACCGTAATCGAGGTCATCCGTCGTCGCGGTTCACCAACCGTGTACGTGAAGGGAGATGCGGAGGTGCCGTACGGGATGGTGCTCCGGGTGATCGGCAGGCTGAAGGAGGCGGAGATCGACGCGGTGAGCCTCATCGCCCAGCCGGAAAGCGAGCGCAGAGACGAGTGAGGCGGCAGAGCGGTGGTCGGTTGGCACGGCGATGCGGTCTCGGGGTAGGAAGGTCCCGTGCGACTGAGCTCGGATGAGAGGGCACACGGCGGCCGCAAAATGCCGCCCGGGGCGCTGGTCGGGTCGGTGGTGCTGCACGCGCTGATGGCGGTCGCCTTAGTCACCGCGTCCACCTCCATGGCCGCTTCCCCGCTGCCGCCGACCACCTATCGGGTGCACCTGGTGGCCGCCGCGGCGCGCGAGGCGCCGGAGCGCCTCCGACCCAGTCCGCCGGAGGTGGCCGAGGAGGAGGAGAAGCCTCCCCCACCCGCGCCGGAGCCCCGCCCCGAGACGAAGCGTCCGACCGTCGTCGACCGGAAGCCCCCGCCGCTTCCGTCGACCGAGCCGGCGGCCGCGCCGGAAGAGGGAGAAGAAGTCGTCAACGTCCAGCTCGACGGCGCCGTCTTCGAGTATCCCGAGTACCTCGACAACATCATCCGTCAGATCCTGCGATACTGGAGGCCGCCGACCGATGCCCGCCGACTGCGGGCCGAGCTGGTGTTCGTGATTCTGGAGGACGGCTCGGTCGAGGACATCGAGTGGCTGCAACGGTCGGGCAGCGTGGCCTTCGATCTCGAAGCGCGGGGCGCGATCGAGGCCGCGGGGCGCAGCAAGGCGTTCGGTCCCCTGCCCGGCCACTTCGAGCGGCTCCGGGTCAGCTTTTTCTTCGATCCGGCGAATCTGTGAGCTGGCGCGCGCTCCGGGCCACTGTCGTCGCCGGTCTCGCTCTCGGTGCGGTCTTTCCGCACGGGGCGGCCGCCCAGGATCCGAGCGACGTGCGCCTCGGCATCACTTACACTCCCGGCTATGTGCCCGTCCTCGCCGTCACTCCCATCGAGAGCGAGCCGGGCCTGGAGGCGGTGGCAGGGGCGATCGACACGATCCTCAGGGTCGACCTCGACTACAGCGATCGGTTCGAGATCGCCGCTCTACCGGATTCACTGCGCCTCACTTCGCCCATCAACTACGGGCTGATGAACCAGCTCGGGGTCGTATGGCTGGTGAGCGGCACCGTGCTCGGAACGGCCGCGCAACCCATTCTGCGCGTCACCCTGCACGACGTCGTGTACAGCAACCTGAAGAACGTCCAGGCGTTCACCCTTCCGTCGATGTCCTCCCCGGAGTTCCGCATGGCTGCGCACCGCGTGTCCGACGCCATCGTGGCGTGGGCAACCGGTCAGCCCGGCATCGCGGCCACCCGGATCGCTTTTCGCCGTGTCACCGCGGAGGGAAACTCCGACCTGTGGATGATTGACAGCGACGGGCACAACCTGCGCCGGCTTACCGACCTCGAGACGCTCGTATTCTCGCCATCGTGGTCACGGGACGGTCGGCATCTGCTGTATGTGGCGTATGTGGATGGCGAGCCGCACGTGTTCGAGCGCGATCTGGCGACCGGTCGTTCCCGGTTGATCTCGGCCGAGCCGGGGCTCAACATCACGCCCAGCTACTCGCCGGATGGCGCTCGAATCCTGCTCGCGAGGACGGTCGGAGACCACACCGAGGTGTTCGAGCTCCAGCGGGAGCCGCTGTGCTGCGGTCGTCAGGTGACCCGCACATCGTCCGGCGATGCGCTCGGCGCCCGCTACTCGCCGGACGGGCGACGCATCGTCTTCGTGGCCAGCTCGCTCCTCCAGCCCCACGTCTACGTACAGGCCGCGATGGGAGGCTCACCGCAGATCATCAGCCGCTACGTGTTCGGCGAGAAGGGCTACGCCACCTCGCCCGACTGGTCCCCGCTGGGGGATCGGATCGCGTATCACGCCTGGGTCGATGAAGTCTTCCAGATCGTCAGCGTCGATCCGGACGGTGGAAACCGCCGCGTACTCACCTCGCGCGGCAGCAACGAAGACCCGAGCTGGGCGCCGGACGGCAGGCACCTGGTGTTCTCGTCCAGCCAGCGCGGCGGTCGATCGCTTCTCATCCTCGACACGGTGACCGGCCGCATCCGGACCCTCACCTCCGGCCAACGGGACCAGCTTGCCGATTGGTCCCCACAGTTGAAGTAGGTATCGCGGTTTGGGCGTCGGGCAGGTGCTTCCGGCTGCTTGACTTGGTAGTCGGCTTGGCTAATATGCAGACTCCGGTGTTGTGGTCGCAGGCAGTGATCCGCCAACAGGAGTACACAGCTATGCCTCGTTACGGTTCAGTGGTGGCTGCCGCCTTGCTGATGGGGTGGGGCGCGATGGCCTGCGGCAGCAACCCGCCGCCCCCGCCTCCACCCCCACCGCCACCGGCAGTCGACTCGACCGCGATTCGCGATTCGATTCGGGCCGATTCGATCGCTCGCTGGCAAGCGGCAGCGCAGCGCCTGTGTGAGCAAGCGCGCGCCGCCATGGCGGCCGGCAACTACGAACAGGCCAGGAGCCTGTACAACCAGGCGAAGAGCCAGTACGCGGGCAGTGCCTGCGCTCAGCAGGCCGATGCGCAGCTCGCCGTTATCGCGGACATCGAGGTGGTGGCCCAGCGGATTCACTTCGACTTCGACCGCGCGAACATCCGGGACGGTGACGCCCAGATCCTGCAGCGGAAAGCCGACGTGCTGAAGCGGCGCACGGATTGGACGATCATCATTCAGGGGAACTGCGACGAGCGGGGCTCGATCGAGTATAACCTCGCGCTCGGCCAGCGACGCGCCGAAGCGGCCCGGCGCTACCTCGTCGGCCTCGGCCTCCAAGCCGCGCGCTTCAAGACCGTCAGCTTCGGCAAGGAACGTCCGATCGCTCAGGGGAGCAACGAACAGGCGTGGGCGCAGAACCGGAATGACGGGTTCGTGATCGAGGGGATGACTGGAAGCTGATTCCGACATTTCCCCCGGGGGAGGTGCGGACGTGATGCAGGGGATGAGACAGTACGCAACGGTCGCGGCGGTCGTTCTGGCCGCCGCGGCCTGTGCTACGAAGAGCGATGTGGTCGATCTCCGGGTGGCGATCCAGACCGACATCGCGGCGCTCCAAGCCCGCCAGGACAGTCTCGCTACTCAGATCCAGCAGTTGCGGACCGAACTCCTGGAGGCGATCTCCACCCAGGAACAGCGCACTCTGGTGGGTGGCAGCGAGCTGCAACGGCAGCTCGAAGACATGCGCCAGATGCTGTCACAACTTCAGGAGCTGTCGGGCCAGAATCAGCGCTGGCTGCTGGAGCTTCAGGAGGTGTCGCGACGCAGTGGTGGCGGCTCGGGCCAGGTAGGGCCGGGTGCCGCAGACGGCGGGGCGCCGGCCGGCGGAGACGCCGGCGGCGATCGAGGCCAGGGGGGCGACACGCCGGCCCAGCTGTACGAGGTCTCCCTCGAGCAGTATCGGCGGGGATCGTACGAAACGGCCCGGACGGGCTTCGACGAGTTTCTGGCCGAGTATCCGACGCACGCGCTCGCGCCCGACGCGCAGTACTACAAGGCGGAGACTTTCGCGCAGGCCGGCCAGGCCGATCCGGCGCTGCGGGAGTTCGCGCGGGTGCTCGAGCTTTATCCGACATCGCGGCGCGCTCCGACCGCCCTGTACCGCAGCGGCGTGATCGAGGTGGAGCGCGGGCGCAGCGACGATGCCGTGCTCTTCTTCCAGCGCATCGTTCAGGGATACCCCGACAGCGACGAAGCGAAGCTGGCCGAGAACCAACTCCGGACTCTCGGCGACTAGGCTCCTAGCCCGACTTTCGTCCGATTTGAGCGCTCGGTGGGCAAGGGGGGAGCGTGCGCTGTCCCAGCTGTGATGACTCCGAAGACCGGGTTGTCGATTCCCGGACGAGCCGTGGCGGACGGGCCATCCGCCGCCGTCGCGAATGCCTCTCCTGCGGTCACCGCTTCACTACCTACGAGCACGTCGAGCAGGAGCCGTTGATGGTGCGCAAATGCTCCGGCATCGTCGAAGCGTATGACCGCAGCAAACTGCTGGCGAGCATTCACATCGCGTGCGCCAAGCGACCCGTGTCCGTGCAGCACATCGAGGAGGTGGTGGACGGCATCGAGGAGGAGCTCGAGGCGTCGGACGTTCGGGAGATCGGGAGCGCTCGAATCGGTGAGATGGTGATGACCCGCCTGCGCAGGCTCGATCAGGTCGCCTATGTCCGCTTCGCCTCCGTGTACCGGAACTTCCAGGACACGACCGAGTTCATGGAGGAAGTCCGGGAGCTCCTGCGCCGGGCGCGCTACGAGGCGGTGGGTCAGGTGGAGCTGTTCGGCACTAGCGACGAAGGGAGTAAGAAGAAGTAGGCCATGCCCAGAGACAGCGCGGAGATGCCCTTCCTGGATCACCTGGAGGAGCTCCGCTGGCGGATCATCTGGAGTCTGGTCACCGTGGGGGTCCTCTCGGTCGGCGGCTTCTTCATCGTCACGGAACTCGGTGTGCTCGAGCTGCTCGAGCGACCGCTGATGCATACCCTGCAGTCTGACGAGCTCTTCTACACGAATCCAACCACACCGATAATGGTCAGTCTCAAGCTGGCCTTCGTCGTCGGCGTAATCCTGGCACTTCCGATCCTCGCATACCATACTTGGGCCTTCCTTTCTCCGGCCCTGTACGAACACGAGCGACGGCTGATTGTGCCCGCGATCGCGGCCGGTTTCGTGCTCTTTCTGGCCGGGATCGCGATGGCATACTTCCTGGTGCTGCCCCTCGGCTTGCGCTTCCTGCTGAACTTCCAAGCCGAGACTCTGAGTCCGATCATCACCATCGACGAGTATCTGCGCTTCGCCACGCGTCTCATTCTTGCCTTCGGTGTCGTGTTCGAGATGCCGCTGCTCATGCTGGTGCTCGGCTACCTGGGTCTGGTGACGCCGGAGTCGCTCCGTAAGTACCGGCGCTACGCCATCGTCGCCATCGCGATCGTATCTGCTATCCTGACTCCCGCGGATGTGGGAACGATGGTGATGATGATGACGCCGATGATTCTGCTGTACGAGCTGTCGATCTGGCTGGTGCGAATCGTCGTTCGCCGACGCGAAGGCGGCGGCTCCTACCCGGTACCGACGAGTGAGGGACATGTGGCGTGAGAGCACTCCTTGCATGTACGGGTGCGTGGCTCTCACTCGTTCTCCCGGCAAGCCTGTTGGCCCAGGAGGAAGGCAAGCCGCCGCCGGTCGATCGGCTGGACGAGCTGCAGCGTCCCGCTCCCGCTGACACCGACTCCATCGTCATCGCGCGGCCCGATTCCGCCGCTCTCGATACGGTCGACGGCTTCGATCTCGACGCCCTGCGTGAGGAGCTCGGGGGCGGGGACTTTCCCGAGCAGGACGCCGATTTCCGCCGCCTGGCCGGGTCTCCCGGCTTCCGGGTCATCGAGTACCGCGGTGAAATGGTGGAGCTCGAGGTCGATACCGAGACGATTCGGCTGCTCGGACAGGCGCAGGCCAACTACGGGGGCGATGTTCTTCGCGCCGATACGATCGCCTATCTGGGCGAGCCGCAGTTCATCATCGCCAGAAGAAACATCAACCTGATCGGGCAGGGGCAGGCTCACGTGGTGAGCGATTCGTTGCTCTACTACGACGTGTCGCGACGCAAGGGTACCATCTTCGACGCGGAGACCGAGTTCGCGGAGCGCGGCGCCACCTGGTTCGTAAAGGGAACGGCCGTGCCGAAAGGCCAGGACACCGTCTATGTAGCGAGCGGCGCCTTCACCTCTTGCGAATACGACACGCCGCATTATTACTTCCAGGCCGGTCGAATCAAGTTGGTGGCCGAGAACGTGATCGTCGCCTGGCCGGTCGTGCTGTACGTAAGCGACGTACCCGTCTTCTGGCTTCCGTTCTTCGCCCAGGACATACGGCCCGGGCGCCACAGCGGCCTGCTCCCACCGCGATTCGGTTTCAACGACATCGTCAAGACATCCGACAGCTACAATCGCCAGATATCCGACTTCGGGTACTACTGGGCGATCAACGAATACCTGGACGCCCAGGGTACAATCGACTGGTTCAGCGGCAACTATACGCGGCTGAACGGAGCCTTTCGCTATCGGTTTCTGAAGCAGTTCATCCGCGGGAACGCGCTGGCCAGCTACAGCTTCGGAAACAGCGGCAAGGTGTGGGATATCCGGGTGAACCACGATCACGAGCTGAGTGCGTCGACCAAGTACTTGGTCAGCCTCAACTACGTGAACAACACGCGGCTGTATCAGGACCAGAGCTTCAATCCGAACGACCAGACGCAGACGATCGACTCCAACGTCGGCGTGTCCCACCGCTGGCCGTTCGCGAGCCTGAACCTGAGCGGACGACACCGCCAGTTTCTCGGCACCTCGGATCAGACGGAAACGACCCTGCCGCAACTGGGTCTGGCGCTGTCGCCGGTCACCCTGTTTCGGGCGCCTGTCTCCCGCCAGGGTCTGGTCAACAACCTGACCTGGAACGGCTCCTTCAACCTCTCTCGCACGGATCTGAACAACGAGCTGACCGACGACCGACTGACCACCAACGCATCGGCGTCCAGTCGTTTTACCCTGCGATCGCTGAACTGGACCTCATCGGGGCGCTTTAACGAGATCAAGACATCGCCGTTCGATACGCTGACGGGGCCACTACCCGACGTCGCCCAATCGACGATCAACTGGAACACCCAGCTCAGTTATCAGATCAATCTCGTCGGATCGACGCGCCTTTCCCCCACCTTCCAGGTCGACGGAGCGCTGTTCAAGTCTCCGGACACGGGCAACGACTATCTGGCCGCACCGACACGCATTAACGCGGGCGCGACGCTGGGCACGGACATCTACGGGTTTTTGCCCGGATTCGGTCCCTTCAGCCGCATCCGACACAAGCTGTCTCCTTCGATCAGTTGGGCCTATTCGCCGGCGGTAGAGCTCAGCCAGGAGCAGATGATCCCGGGCTTTCCCGTCACCGCGGGCGACGCGCAGAACCGACTGTCGATCGGGCTCACCCAGACCTTCGAGGCCAAGGTGCGTCGTGAACGCGTGGTCGAAGAACAACCCGAGATCGCGCGTCTCGATGATGAGGTCTTCCCCCGTGGCCTGCCGCTGCCCCCGCCAGCAGAGGAGACGCCGGTCCCCGCCGAGCGCGGACTGATCGAGGGTCCGGTGGAGGTGGCGCCGAGCGACTCGATCGTGCCGCCGGATTCGTTGGCGGCCGGCCAGGCGACCCCCGGTGGGGCAGTCCCCGCGGCGCAGCGTCTCGGCGCGGCAGACCGGCTGCTGGAAGAGCGCAAGATCGTTCTGCTGTCGTGGAACATTACCACACCTCTGACATGGGATTTCGAGCGTGCGAAGCGGAACGAGCCGACCCTGCTCACCGAGACGTTCACCAGCATCTTCACCTCCGATCTGTTGCGGGGCCTGACCATCAACGTCACCCACGACCTGTTCAAGGGCATCGGCAACGCGCGTGACTTTGATCCCTTTCTGTCCAGCCTGTCGGCTTCGTTCAGCATTCGATCGGGAGTAGGTCTCGGCAGTATCGTCGGAGTCGGAGACGACCCGCGCTCTGTACGCTCTCCGGCTGAACAACAGGACCTGCGCTCTCCGTCACGCCTCGGCACCTTCGAACAGCCGTTCGACCCGGTTCAGGGCACGACAGGATCGGGTCCGTGGGACCTGTCGCTCACCTACTCGCTGGCGCGCGTGCGTACGGGAGAGACCGGCCAGAAGAGCTCGACGATATCCGGAAACGTCTCATTGCAGCCGACTCCCAACTGGCGGGTGCGCTGGAGCACCCAGTACAATTTCACCTTGAAGGAGTTCGGGCAGCACCTGATCACGCTCGATCGCAACCTGCACCACTGGCAGGCGTCGTTTCAATTCTCCAAATCGCCAAATGGAAACGTCCTTTTTCAGTTCTACATTACGTTGCGCGACGCTCCGGAGATCAAGATCGACTATGGGCAGCAGAGCGAGACAACCGGCTTCTAGCCGAACCGACTCCCAGTCCGATCCAGGATCGGTGGCAGATTTCTTGAACGGGACGCATGCGATCAGCCTCGTTTGGTCGCGCTGGCGTAACAGCTTTTGACCCGTACCCGAGTGGACATGTCGGACGTCAATAGCCTCAAGAACGAAGCACGCAAGGCCGAGCAACGCGGAGACTGGTCCGGGGCGATCAGCCTCTACTGGAAGGCGATAGAGCTTGGCGAAACCGGGCAAGGCAGCCCGGATCTGAGCCTTCACAACCGGGTGGGTGACATCCACCTGCGATTGGGCGATATCACGGCCGCCGTGAGCGCGTACGAGACCGCGGTCGATCGCTATACCGAGCAGGAGCTCTTCCCGAGTGCCATTGCAGTTTGCAAGAAGATCCTACGCACTGCGAGTGGCCACCCGGAGACCTACCTGCGGTTGGCGCGACTTCAAGTACGCACGGGACTTTTTTCCGAAGCCCGCAATAATTTCCTCGAGTACGCCCGTCGTCTCGAAGAGCGCGGCCGCCTCGATGAGGCGCTCGATGTGCTGAAGGAGCTCATCGAGCTGTCGGGAGACGAGGCGGGACGACTGAAGCTGGCGGAGCATCTGTTCGAACGGGATCGCGTCCCCGAAGCGATCGAGCAGCTTGGGCGGATCGTGACCCAACGCCGCGAGCGGGGTGAGGACGTCGAGCCGATCCTGAAGCGAATGCGAGAGATGGAGCCGCCGCAGCTCGACGCGCGATCGCTCCCCGGCACGGACCCATCGCTCGACCTCGAATCAGAGCTGCTGGAAGCCAAGCAGGGTCTCACCGCCGATGGAGCCAAGCATCCGCCTTCCCAGCCGGCGCAGGCCGGCGAGCTTGCCGAGCTGGGTGACCGGCTGTCGTCGAAGCCGAATGATCACGTCAGTCGCGTCCGCTACGCGCAGCTTCTTGCCGCCTCCGCGCGGTACGAGGAAGCGCGGCTTGAGTTCGAGCGCGCGCTCGACGGCTTCGAGGCCGACGGCCAGCATGTCCAGGTGGTAAGCGCAGTCGAGGAGCTTCTGACTCTCGATCCTGGTGACCTCTCTCTCCACCTGAGACGAATCGCGGCTGCCACTCGTCTGGATGACGAGGGCGTGCTGATCAACGCATACCTCCAGCTCGGCGGCTGCATCGAGAAGCGGTTATCCACCTTCTCTCTCCGCCTGCTCAGCAGCTCCTCGAGCTCGGGGGACGTATCGGCCGTGTTCGACGTTGTGCGGAAGACCGCCCCCAACATCTGATCGAAACGGGATCGGGGTGGCGGGGGCCGAGGGCTCACCGATTGAGCCGGACCGCGGCGCCGGTCTCGCGTCGCACCGCCACACATACGAAGCTCGATGAGTATGTCGGAAATCAACAGGCTGAAGAACGAAGCGCGGCGACACGAGCAGCGAGAGCAGTGGTCGCAGGCGATCGAGCTGTACAGCCGCGCGATTGAGCGGATCGAGGAGCAAGGGTTCGGAACCGACCTCAGTCTGTACAACCGCGTCGGTGACCTGTACCTGCGCCAGGGCGATACGGCGCAGGCCGTCCGTTATTACGAACGGGCCGTCGATCGATATGCCGAGCAGGGGCTTGAGACGAGCGCCGTCGCTCTGTGCAACAAGGTTCTGAGGATCGCTCCCGGTCGGACCGAAATCTACCGCAAGCTCGGCCGTCTCCACGCCGAGACAGGTCTGCAGGCGCAGGCTCGACGGAGTTTCATGGAGTACGCCAGCCGCATGGAGAAGGCTGGCGAGCTCGCCGAGGCGGTCAACGCGCTGGAGGAGTTCGTCAAGCTCAGCGCAGACGAAGAAGCCCGGCTGTCGCTCGGTCGCTACCTGATCGAGCAGGATAGGGTTCCGGAAGGAGTCTCACACCTCCGACACGTGCTCGAGGAGCGGCTGGAGCGGGGAGAGGATGCGAGCGAGGTCCGCGAGCTCCTGGAGCGCTTCGATCCGGAGTCGGCGATACCCACGGTCGGGGAGGAGTCCGAACCGGCAGAGGATGAATGGGCGAACGACGCATTGGGAACGGCGCAGCTGGGGGACGAGGGCGACCGGGTGGCCGACGAGCCGGTCCGCCTCGACGAGGACGAAGTCGCCCAGCTCGATCGCATCCTGGCCGATCTCGATGCCGCAACGGAAACCGCTGAGCTGGCAGAGACCATCCGCTCGGTGACCCCCGCGGTCGAGGCAGCCCCCACGCTGGGTGCGTCGCTGGCTCGCGATGCGTCCTCCCTTCATGCCCTGTTCGACGGATTTCGCGCCCGCGTCGATCAGACGGTTCGCGATACCGACTCTGCGGTCCACTACGATTTGGGGGTCGCCTACCGAGAGCTGGGGCTGCTCGACGAGGCGATCAACGAGTTTAAAGTCGCAATTCGGTGTGACCGGCACCTCCTGGCAGCGCACCGCATGCTGACGGAATGCCTGATCCTCAGGGGTGAATACAGCGAAGGTGTCGGGGCACTGGAACAGCTCGTTCGAACCGTGGAGCCGGCCATCGACGTCCGCAGCCAGATGCAGCGTTTGAGCGAACTTCTGCGCACGTCCCCGACCGACGATTCCATGCTCGAGCTGAAAGGGCTGCTTCAGTCTCTGGCGAAGAACGCACCACCCGGGGGAGAGCTGTCGGCCGCCCCTCCCGATGCGATCGAGGCATCCCATCCCGCCGACCTGTTTCCAGACCTGGAGGAGGCATGGGAATCGGTCGCGTCTTCAGAGCCGGTGGGGGCGGTGCCGAGTGTTACGGGGGAGGACGTCCGACCCGCGGACTCCGTTTCCTCAGAGGACAGCGATGCGCTGCAGGCCCTCTCCCTGGCGCTGGTGCCCGAACAGGAGGATCATCGGGAGGCTGGGGAAGAATTGACGCCGACTGAAATCGGCGCTGGGACGGCGCTCGAACCGCAGAACGAGTCGGAGATATGGGCGACCGAGGCCGAGACGGGTGCGCCGAGTGAGTCGGAACCGGCGCCGGAGCCAGTGGCGGAGGCGGAACCGACACCGAAGGGCGAGGCGGAGCGCGAGGTACAGGCCGAGGCAGGCCTGGCGTTGGAGCCGGAGACCGACGCGATAGTGGAAACCGAGGCCGAAGCGTCCGAGGTGCAGGTGGTGGACGCAGAGGCTGAGGCTGCGATCGAAGCCGAGATCGAGGCGGAGCCCGAGGCGCAGGCCGAGGCAGCGCTGCCGTTGGAGCCGGAGGCGGAACCGATACAGGAAACCGAGGCCGAGCCGACCGAGGTCGAGGTGGTAGACGCAGAGGCTGGGGCTGCGATCGAAGCCGAGGTCGAGGCGGAGCCCGAGGCTGAAGCGATGCCGGAAGCCGGGGCCGAAGCGGCTGAGGTGGAGACGGTGGACGCTGAGGCGGAAGCGGTGGAAGCAGAAGCTGCGGAAGCTGCAGCTGAAGCGGTGGAAGCTGAAGCGGTGGAAGCTGAAGCCGAAGTGGGTGGCGCACAGCCGAGCGAGGAGGATTCCGAGGACTTCGCGGACCTGCTGTTCGGAGCTCGCCTGGCACAGTTCCGAGCGAAGATGGCCCGGAGCGCGAGCGAGACAGACTTCCGCGCTCACTTCGATCTCGGCATCGCCTATAAGGAGGTGGCGCTGTTCGATGAATCGATCGCCGAACTCCTGGTTGCAGTGGGCGGACCAGTCCCGATCGCGCGGAAGGCGCACCGCGCCCTGGACGAGGTGGCTCGCCTGGCGGGGGATGCGGATCTCCGGATCACCATCGCCGCCAAGCTGCGCGAGCACGGAATGACCGATGAGGCGCTCGAGCACCTGCAGCGCGCGTGGGAAGACCGCCTCGCGTTCGGGGGAGATACCGACGAAATCCGTCGGATGATTCATGAACTCGACCCGAACTATGTGCCGCGAGCCCTCGAAAGCCGGTCGGAAGAATCCGAAGCCACGGGCGCGGAAGCCGAGAGTGTGGCCGGGGAAT
>CAZJXR010000054.1:0-21712 GCA_964550085.1 uncultured Gemmatimonadota bacterium | reverse complement strand
GGCGATAGCACCAGTTCCCCCCTTGGCGAAACCCCAGGCCCGGAACACCCCATCGATCTCGCCCATGTAGTGGTGGAGCAACACATAGGCGGTTCCGGGCGATCGCGGGCCGAGGAAGGTCCCGATGATCCCGCTGGCTGACATGGTCGCCTTGAGCGCCTCCGTCTCGAACCATTCGTCCAGGTAATCCGCCGCACTCATCGTCATCAGCTTGTACAGGGCGGCGACCTCCTCCCGGCCGAGCGATACCAGGTGCTCTCCGAGGCGGGCGAGATTCCGCAGCTCGCGCGGTCGAAATGAACTCGGATCGGGAGGCGACGTCTGCAGGATCGGCTTCACGGCGAACGCCATCTTGAACATCAGGCGTCCGAACAGGTCGTACGCTTCTGCGTCACGCGGTGAGTGGCGGCACAGCTCCTGACGGGTGAGGTCGTGATCTGCCCAACGGACCAGATGGTCCCCGTTCGGGAGGGGCGTGAAGGTGCTTTCGAGCGGTAGAATGTCGAGGCCACGCCGGGCGAGGTCGAGCTCGCGGATGACCTCCGGCCGCAGCAAGCTGACGACGTATGAGCACACCGAGTACTTGAAGCCGGGATAAATCTCTTCGGTGACGGCCGCTCCTCCGAGCACCGGACGCCGCTCCAGCACCAGAACCCGTGCACCGGCCCGCGCCAGGTACGCCGCGTTGGTGAGGCCGTTATGCCCTCCCCCGATCACCACCACGTCGTACGACGGCCGGGCCGCCATCAGGCGCGCTTCCGCGGCGGATCGAAGAACGGAGTCTTGACCACGCGAGCCCGCGCCAGGCGTCGATGATGCTCGGCCGTCACTTCCATCTGCAGCTCCCGGCCGGGCTGGGCGTGGCGAGCCCGCAGGTGAGCGATGGCCACGTACTTTTTGAGCACCGGGGACCAGCATCCGCTGGTGGCGTAGCCGACCTGGCGCCCATCTCGGTAAAGTGGAACGCTGGTCCTCCACGCCGTGGTGGGAAGCTGCGGTGGAAGTCCGAACTCACCGTACACGGCCTCCAACGAGTCCCAGTCGACTTCGAGCCCGCGGAGCTGCCACTCCGGGCTGCGCGCCGCCTCTTCCTCCAGCGCCCGTTTACCGACGAAGTGGTCCTTGTCGAGCTTCACCGTCCAGCCGAGCGCCAGCTCGATCGGAGAGGACGTCTGAGCTGGCACGATTGCCCGGTTGGCGGAAATGTAGTCGACGGCGATCAGCAGCAGACCCGCTTCGATGCGAGCCATATCCATGGCCAGCATGCCGGTGGGGGTGATTCCGAATGGCTCGCCTGCCTCCATCAGCGTGTCCCACAGCTGCAGCGACTGCTCCGGTCGTGTCCAGATCTCGTACCCGAGGTCGCCGGTGTACCCGGTTCGCGACACGGTTACCGCGAGGCCGCCGAGGGTGGTATGGGCGAGCCGAAAGAAGCGCAGCCCGATGACCTCCTCGGCGCCCGCAGCCCGAAGCACCTCTCGCGCCAGCGGCCCCTGGATGGAGAGCGCGGCCACCGAGTCCGATTCGTCCGCGATCCGGACTCGCAGTCCGTCCGCGTTCAGGTGCAGCCACCGAAGGTTAGGCTCGCCGGAGGTGAGTCGGAAGGTGCCCTCGTCGAGCCGGGCGACGGTACCGTCGTCGATGATCTTGCCGGCGCCGTCGCACCATGGCGTATACAGGACCTGGCCGACAGCGCAGGTGGCGACGTTCCGGGTCACGATCCGGTCGAGAAGCCGGGCCGCATCGGGTCCGGCCAAGCGATACTTGTACAGCGGCGAGACGTCGATGAGGGCAGCGGCGGTCCGTATGGCGTGGTACTCTCGCTCATGCTGCAGCTCGTACGAGCTGGCGACGACGTATCCCGCCCATCGGCGCCAGTTGTGCCCCTGACAGAGGGCAGAGGTACGGGGGTGAAACGGCGTCTCTCGTAGCATCGAGCGGTGCGGCGGTAGAATCGGATACGGGCGAGGAATGTTCGTCCGCGAACTCCAGCAGGCAAGAGGACGCGGACGAGGTTCGCCTCGGGCCGCGCTCCCGCCATGCCGCTTCGAGGCCGCTCGGTGACGATTCCACCGCCGCGGCGGGATCTGTTTGTGGAGCCGGTTCCGCAGCCACGGCGGGGTCAGATGCCACTGCCGACACGGCGGGCGTTTCCCGTGCTCGGGGACGTATGTGGCGACGATGCGCCAGCCGTGGGTCCGAGGCTGTGGCGGGGAGCCACCAACCCCTGGCTGCGTGCGGTTCGCCAGCGGGGCGTCCGATCTTTCAACCTGTTGTCACCGCATCGTTTGGCACTTTGCACTCCATGCCTCGAACCCCAGGCGGCCGGTCCTCGTCTTGCCTCTCGCCGACGCGGCAGCCCGGCGATCGCCAGGCCGGGGGGACTGGCGGTTTGACGGCGACGACAGGGAGTCGCCGAGGGGAAAACGGGGGAATCGGAAAGATGGGCAAGAGAAGCGGTACACACGACACGACCACAGGACGTCGATCGATCGTTACCCGGATGCGCGAGACGGTCCAGCGCTACACAGTGGATGAGCGAGGAGCAACCATCGCCCTGGTGGCGGTCGGAATGGTGGTCTTCATCGCTGGCGCGGCGATGGCCATCGACCCGGCTCGTGCCTACGTCACCAAGGCACAGCTGGCACGGGCGGTCGACGCCGCCGCGCTGGCCGGCGCGCGGACACTGCGCCTCGGTCAGGCCGAGGCGCAGAAACGGGCGCTCGCCCTGGCGGCTGCCAACAACGTCGTCGACGGGCAGGGAGGGATCGCGGTATCGGTCGGATTCGGCACCAACGCGAACGGCGAGCAAACGGTTGCGGTGTCGGCGACGCAGACGATGCCGACTCTGCTGATGCGGATGCTCGGCCCGACCGACATCGACATCGCGTCACAGGCGGTAGCCGCCGTGCCCCCGGTCGACATGGTGCTCGTGCTCGACCAGTCGGGGTCGCTCGGGTCCATGAACGCATTCGATGACCTGCAGCGGGCGGCAAAGTCGTTCGTGGCCAACTTCGACGACAACCTCGACCAGGTGGGACTCGTGTCCTTCAACGTGCGGGCGGCGGATCGATTCATGATCGACTATTCGTTCACCTCGCCCATCCACAACCAGATCGACAACATGAACTCGGTCGGGTACACCAATACCGGCGAGGGGCTGCGGCTCGCGCACGTGCAGATGCAGAGTCCAGCCGTACGCCAGCGATCGGCCAAGGTGGTCGTCTTTTTCACCGACGGCCGCCCCACCGCTTCGCGCGACATATTCAACGGCCAGGACCGCGTGATGGCGGTGCCCTGGGGTGGCTCGAGCCGGATCGTCGGCTATTGGGACGATCCGGGCAGGTTGCCCCTCGATCGTTCCACATCGGTCGATGGGTGCAACAACGTGACAACCTGTTTCGGCGTGTGGACGGAGCCGATCCTGCGCGCCAAGACGCTCCAGGATGGAGTCGACCACGCCGACGCGATCCGTGCAGACGGGATCTACATCTACACGATCGCGCTCGGGAATCCGGCAGCGACTGACCCGCTTCAAACGCCGGACCTCGCCTACCTCCAGGGCTTGGCCAACGAGGACGGGATGACCGACGGGAGCCAGCCGCAGGGCAAGAGCTACTTCGCCCCTTCTGCGGCCCAGCTGCAGGCGGTGTTCGACCAGCTCGCCGCGGACCTGCTGGCCCGGCTCGCACAGTAGGAAGAGCTCGCGTCCCGTCGGCGTCGACCCTCTCCCTCTCGACAACCGCGCGGCGGCCAACCCGGCCGCCGCGTCGTATTTTGGCATGGCTTGCCGTCCACATCCGTGAGCCCGGAGCGGTCGAGGCCATGCACATCGACGATCTGCCCACACCGGCCCTCGTGCTGGATCGGACGCGTCTGAGCGCCAACCTGGCATCGATGACGGGGCGGATGCAGGAGCTCGGAGTCGACCTGCGCCCGCATCTGAAGACGGCCAAGTCGATCGAGATCGCCCGGCTGGCTACGGCCGGGCATTCGGGCGGCATCGCCGTGTCCACCCTCCGCGAGGCCGAGTACTTCGCTGCCGCGGGCCTGCGGGACATCGTGTACGCGGTGGGGATCGTCCCGGCGAAGCTGCGCCGGGTGACGCGTCTGCGATCCGAAGGGGTCGATCTGGTCGTGATCCTCGATTCCGTCGCCGCCGCTCGCGGTGTGGCAGCGGTGGCCACCGAGCTCGGGGCGGAGGTCCCGGTTCTGGTCGAGATCGACAGCGACGGCCGTCGGGCGGGCGTCGTTCCCGAGTCCGAGGAGCTGATCGAGGTCGCACACGTCCTGGCAGCGTCGCCGGCAACCGAGCTGCGGGGGGTGCTCACTCATGCCGGCGCGTCGTACGAATGCCGGTCGGAACGGGAATTGGTCGCCATGGCGGAGCAGGAACGGGCGGCTGCGACTCGCGCGGCCACGCGGCTCCGGGCCGCCGCCTTCCCCTGCCCCGTGGTCAGCGTCGGCTCGACGCCGACGGCCACGTTCGCCGCTGCGCTCGACGGCGTGACGGAGGTCCGGGCCGGGGCGTACATGTTCATGGACCTGTTCCAGGCCGGCCTCGGCGTGTGCTCGGTCAGCGACATCGCGGTCTCGGTCCTGGCCACCGTCATCGGCCACGATCGCCGTCGAGGACGGCTGATCACGGACGCCGGTGCGCTCGCCCTGTCCAAAGACCGAAGCACCGCCTCTCAGCCGATCGATCAGCGGTACGGCGTCGTGTGTCGAGCCGCCGACTGTGCTCCGTGGCCGGAACTCAAGGTGGTGGAGGTGAACCAGGAGCACGGGATGGTGGCGCACGTCGATGGGGGCCGGATCGCCTTCGAGGCGCTCCCCATCGGGGACCGGTTGCGCGTTCTGCCCAACCACGCGTGCATGACGGCAGCCGCCTACGACCGATATCACGTCCTCGGTGCGGATGGCACGGTGGAAGAAACGTGGGAGCGCTGCGGCGGCTGGTAGCCGGCCGAACGGTTACGAACTCGGCACGGCTTCAGTCAGCCACCGCCAGAACCGCACCGTCGGCGAGCCGACGCAGGTCGCCGGTGCACCCTCGCAAGCCTGCGTGCCGTCGGTGATGACGGAGAGCAACATCGTCCCATCGGCGAACAGCTCGATCCGCATGTAACCGAGTTCCCGTTCCTGGCGACCGGCGGCGAACTCCGCGTCGGCCTTCCCGACGTCGTCGAGCTGGCTTCCCGCGCCGCTGACCAGGATATAACCGACCGAGTATTCTTCGCCCTCGAATACCTGTAGGGTGTGGTCGTGTCCTCCGGCGAACACCACGGGTTCGCGCGGAAAGTCGGCAAAGACGGAGCCGAGTGCTCGACGCATGCGGAGGTTGGTAGGATTGGATTGGTCCTGCACGGTGACGCCGGAGTTTCGTACCATCGGATACAGGAACGGGATCGGAATGTAGAGCGGAGCCCATAGGCGGGTGGCGGGAAAGAACATGTCCTGCACGCCGAAGTAACCGCCGTGGGGACCGTAGCTGTCGAGCGGGTGGTGCGCCGCCACGATCACACGACGTCGCTCGCCCCGCTCGTTCTGCGTCAGCAGGAGGCGGAGTCCTTCGAGAACGGCGGCCTCGCCAGCGTGCAGGCACCCCTCCTGGCCGCGCTCCGATTCGGCGGTCAGCCACCACACTGTGTCCAGAAACACGAGCAGCAGTCCTTCGCCGAGCTCTCGCGCGACCGGGCCCGGGCAGCCGTTTTGTGGCAGCAAGGCAACTGGAACTCCCGTGCGGGCGACCGAGTCGATATAGACGCCTTGGCGGCGAATCGCGGCCAGTCCACCGGGCTTCGTGTCGTTCCAGTCGTGATTGCCGGGCACGAACACGGCCGATGCCGCGGTGCCGCGCACGATGTCGATCTGCGCCTCCAGGCGGGATACATCCGTTTCGTAGTCGGGGTCCGACGGGTCGTGGAGGCCCTCCGGATAGATGTTGTCCCCGAGGAAGAGGACCGTCACCTCAGCAACCGCAGATCGCTCCACGATATCGGCCCGAAGCTGCCGGATCACGGGACTCTCCGGGGTGGCATAACCGGCATCACCGATCAGATACACCGCCGCCCGCGGCGGTCCTCCGCTGACCGGCGACGCCGGCGTCGGCGGAAACGAGCGGGGAGCGCAAGCCGCAAGGACGGCGACCAGGGCCAGAAGGGATCCGACCCGGGACTGTGCGCTTCGGGCGCCGGGCTGTAGACTGGGGACTCGGCGCTCCCGCCGCCGGCGCAGTTCGTGTGGAGGCTCGATGAGATCAACCGCTTCGATCGGTGGTGGTGCGCCTGCCGGCTGGCTCGACCGCTTCCTCCGCCTGTTCTCCGACGTCAGACGGGGCGAGGGGACGCGCGTCGTTCTGTTGGCCCTCAACGTCTTTCTCATCCTCACCGCGTACTATGTCCTCAAGCCGGTTCGAGAGGCGCTTATACTCGGCCAGGGGTCGGCGGAGCTCAAGAGCTACATGTCGGCCGGGCAGGTCGGGCTCCTGACTGTCGTGATGCCGCTGTACGGGCGGCTGGCCAGCAGGCTCCCGCGTCGGCGTCTCATCAACGCCATCACCGCGTTCTTCGTCGCCTGTCTGGTACTGTTCTATTTCCTCGCCCGTCTCGGCGTTCCGCTCGGGGTCGTGTTCTTCCTGTGGATCGGCATTTTCAACCTGATGATCGTGGCACAGTTCTGGTCGTTCGCCAACGACATTTACACCAACGACGAAGGCGAGCGGCTGTTCCCGATCGTCGCCTTCGGGGCGTCCCTGGGCGCCGTGCTCGGGGCCGTGATCGCCGGCCTTCTGATCGGACCGCTCGGGGTGTACCAGCTCATGCTGGTCGGGGCAGGGCTGCTCGTGGTAGAGGTCCAAATCACGAACTACATCGACCGAACGGAGCGCCAGCAGCGCGAATCCGGGCTGCCGGCCGCCGACACGACCGGAGTCCTGCCGGCCGCGACCACGCACCACCGAATGGACACGGGGGAGCTCAGGATTACGCGTGAAGACATCGAGAAGGCGCTGGCGGAGACAGAGAGGGAGGAAGGGGAGCCGCCGGCGCCGGTCGGCCCCACGGATGCACCAGAGGCAAGTGTCGAGACGCGGAGCGGACATGGGGCGTTCGGCCTCGTCTTCCGCTGCCGGTACCTGCTCCTGATCGGCCTCCTGCTCCTCCTCTTGAACTGGGTGAACACGACCGGTGGGTACATACTCGACCGGGTGGTGAAGAACGCCGCCGGGGCAGCCGTCGCGGCCGGAGGTGCGGGCGGTCTGTCGGTCGAAGGCTTCATCGGCAAGTTCTACTCCGACTTCTTCAGCATCGTGAACCTGACCGGCCTCCTGATCCAGCTGTTCGTCGTCTCCCGCATCGTGAAGTACCTCGGTGTCGGCGTCGGACTGCTCATTCTGCCCATCATCGCCCTCGGTGCCTACGCCCTCCTCGCCTTCTACCCCATTCTGACGGCGGTGCGATGGGCGAAGACGGCCGAAAACGCGACCGACTACTCGCTGAACAACACCGTGCGCAACATGCTATTTCTGCCGACCACACGGGAGCAGAAATACACCGCCAAACAGGTGATCGACTCCTTCTTCGTGCGGGCCGGCGATGTCCTCTCGGCCCTGCTGGTGCTGGTGGGCACCACGGTGTTCGCGTGGCGGAGCTCCGGGTTCGCGGCGTTCAATCTCGGCCTGGTGGTCGTGTGGCTGTTCATCGCAATCATCATCGGACGCGACTACCGAAAGCTGGTCGCCGAGGGGCGTCCGCCGTGCATTTGAAACGGGGGGATTGCGTGTGTCGGAGTTGGCCGGTCGCGCCGTGGGCTGGAGGCGGCGTCGGCTTGTCCGTGATGAGGCGTCGCCGAGCGGCGCCCGCGCTCAGCCGACCGCCTGCAGCGTTACCCTGCGGCGCCGCGGCCGATTATCGAAGTCGCAAAGGACGATCTGCTGCCAGGTGCCGGTATCGACCTTTCCGTCCCGGATCGGAACCACGAGCGACGGTCCGAGCAGGGCAGCTCGGATGTGTGAGTAGCCGTTCCCGTCGCCCCACCGCAGATTGTGGCGATACTCCGCGTTCCTGGGTGCCAACTGTTCCATGGCGCGCTTCAGATCGGCCACGCACCCGCTTTCGTATTCGAGCGTCGTGACCCCCGCCGTCGAGCCCGGCGTGAACACGAGTAACAGGCCGTCGGCAACCGACGCCTGGTCGAGAAAGCGCTCGATCGCCTCGCTGAGATCGATCACGTCCATGTCGGCCGTGGTAGACAGCTCGAGCGTGATGCGCACGACACTCATGCGGTGATCGAGTCTCTATCTAGCCGCAGCTCTTACCTTATCTGGCGGCAGCTCTTACCTTGGCCGTCGTCTCCTGCCGCACCAGCGCATAGCCGACGCTGTTGAAGTTCCACTCCGACACCTCGCGGAAGATCTCTGTGGCGCCTGCCTCATTCCCAGCCCCTTCCTCGGCCAGACCGAGGTGGTACTTCACGTACATCGAGGTCAGATCGGCCTGCCGGTAGTGTTCGACGGCGTCCGCGAACGCCTCCTGTTCGAGAGCGATCAGACCGAGGAGTTCGTGATACGCCTCCAGCTTGCGGGGGTTGTTGTCCTGCTCCACCAGCCGGCGGTAATCCGCCGCCCGGGCCCGGGCCTGCTCGAAATCGCAGCGCCGTGCGGCCAGCTTCCCCTCCCACAGGGCGATGTGGGCCTCGCTCATCCGCTGCAGTTGCGGGCTGCCCACCGCCTCGCCGACCTCTCGTTCGAGCTCCGCCAGTCGGGCCAGAATGCGCTCTGCCGCGCCCAGCCGCCCGTAGTGCAGTGCCACGATGGCACTGTTGTTCAGCGTGAATATCTCGATCGATCGCTTGCGGTCATCGGGGATCGGTAGCGTGTCGAGCCCGGCCACGATGCCGGCCAACTCCGCCAGGGCGCCGTCGATGTCCCCCTCGTGGATCCTCGTGAAGGCGCGGTAGTTCGCGTAGTCGGGGCGTACGTCGATTTCTGCCACAGCGAGCGCCGCGTCGTATGCGGACCGGGCTCTATCGTAGTCGCCGAGGAACGAGTTGATGTGCCCCTTCTTGAGAGCGGCCACCGCGTTGGTGGAATCCATGTCCACGGCGCGGGAGTAGGCGGCAGCCGCGCGCTTCAGTTTTCCTTGCGCACGCATCACGTCGCCCAGATACTCGTAGCCCTTTCCTTCTTCCGGCCGCAGCTCGATGAATCGCCGCATGTTGGCTTCGGCTTTCGCGAAGTCCTTCGGCTCCGCGAACAGGTACTGGAAGCCAAGCAGCGAGTGAGCCGCTGCCATGCCCGGATCGAGACGGATGGCACGACTGATCGCAGCCCGGGCGTCTTCGTTCCGGTTCAGGCTCCACTGCACCTCGGCCAGATTCAGCCAAGCGCGTGGGCTGCCGGGGTACTTTTCGACCAGCTCCTCGGACAGCGCGAGCCGTTTCTGCGTGTCGTTGTCGAGAACGGTCTGTCGAATGGCGATGAGGAGCTGCTCGCCTTCGGAGGCGGTGGCCGCGGCGCGGACCGCTGACTCGAGGTGCCGGTCGAACTCGGGAAAAGAGCGGGCCGTTCGGGCCAGGTTGAGATGCGCGTAAGCAAAGTCCGGGTCCTCCTCTACCGCCCGCGCGAACAGCGCCTCCGCCGCCGTGTAATCGCCGACGTCCAGCGCGTCCTGACCGGCAACGAAATCGGCCAGGGCCGACTCCGATATCGTCGTGATCTCGATTTCGGCCAGCGGTGCATCCGCGTGGGTCGCCGCCTCGATACCCGAGTCGTTCCCCTCGGCAGACTCCGAGCAAGCCGCCAGCCAAGGTCCTCCGAGCAGCACCAGTGCCACGAGGCCGGCTCGGTGGCCAGGTTGAATCGTCATCTCCAGTAATCCTCCTCAGCGTGTGGGGCCGTCACCGTTGCAGCAAGGCCAACGGTTCCCACTCGGAAGAACAGCCCGCAGCGAGCGTCCGCTGTGCGACCAGCAAGGACGGGGCCCACCGACCGGCGTGTCACGTCGACCGTTGCGCCCGGCGTACGAGGATAACCCATCCGACGATCGCGAGCACGAGGATGGCGAGCAGAAGCTGCACCAGACGGAGGAAGAAGTGGTCGATCATTGCGCGCGCGCCGTCCATAGCTTCCTGCAGTCGGGCCTGGCTGAGGGCGTCGGTTTCCTCCATGACCGCCACACGCTCCGCGTCGATGGCGTCCATGACCGCTGTTCTCTCCTGCTCGATCCCCGCCATTACCGCCTTGCGCTCTTCGGTGATCCGGTCGAGCACCGCCATCAGCTCGGCATGGACCTCGCGCATGGCGGCCAGGCGCTGCTCGGTGATCAGCGCATCGATGCCGACGAAGATGCGCCGGATGTCCGCGATGTACGTCTCGATCTCCTGAACGCTCTGGTCCACCGAGGCGACGTCGCCGAGAAAGGCCTGGGTGGCCGAGTCCTCCCTGACCTGCTCGAGCAAGAGCTCCGCCTGCCAGCGGGTTTCGCGTGGGATAAGGCTCATGTACACGGTGATGCGGTTCATGAGTTCGGCGACCTGCTCATTGATGTCCGACACCGCACCGAGGCCGCTCTGCCCCCCCTGCGCCAGCGCCTCCGCCCACGCCTCGACCGCGGTCGACCGCACGAACAGCAGGTTCTCGATCGGATGCGCCTCCGCCCAGCGGGTCACGATCTCCTCGCCGTTCTGCACGCCTTGGGCGGTTGCCGACGCCGCCGCCACGTCACGACATCTGCGCAGCATGTCGCGAGACGTCTCGATCGCGATCGGCTGCCACGGTCCGAACAGGTCTCGGCCCGCGCCCTGTTCGAAGAAATCCGCCATCTGGACTGTCAGGGCCCACACGTCGATCATGGAAGCGAGCGGATCGGTCTGAAACGACGCCTCGTGAACGGCCGGGATGCCATTCGCCTGCCATAGCAGCGCGTGGCGCCGAACCTGCGGGTCGTCAGCCTCCGTGATGATGCGGTCGGCTCCGGTCTCGATCGCATCCGTCAGCTCGTCGGTGAGCGCGAAGGTGCGAAAGCGAAGCTCCTGAGCTGTAGACACCACCTCGGGAGACGCCTTCATGAACGGCGTCTGCTTCTGGACGCCCCCGCACCCGCAGAGGCCGACGGTCGCAAGCACGGCCGCAGTAGCACATGTAAACGGTTGTGTGCTCATAAGATTCGCCGTGTCATTTGAAGCACAAACTGAGCCAGGGCTGGGCCGCGGTCCGGCCGAGAACTTGCGTCGAGGGCCCGGTCGAGACGGGCACCCCGGGGATCCCCGGATCACGGGGTGTCAAAATGCAGCCGCAGGGCGCACTGTGCAAAGCGGCAGGCCGAACGATCCGATCGGGAGCACGTGTCGAGAATCACCGCAGCGACAACCGTTCCGTGGCGCCGCGGCCCAAAGCGCCGCTGCCCGGCGGTCGCGTGGATCCTGCTGGTCGCCGCGGTGGCCTGCGGCCGCGACGGGGCATCCCCTACGGGACCCTCGAACCAGGTGCCGGCCGCCATCACGGTTTCCCCTGCCTCCCCCTTGCTCACCAGCCTACTCGATACGGTACGCCTGGTGGCAACCGCGCGTGACGAGACAGGGTCGACCCTCGGCAGCGCCGATGCCACCTGGTCGATCTCGGACAGCCTGGTGGCCACCGTAGACGATCAGGGATTGGTCACGGCCCGCGCGAATGGACAGGCCACCGTGACTGCGCGCCTGCACGGTGTCGCCGGCACCGCACAGTTGACGGTGAGCCAATCGGCGGCATCCGTCACCGTATCCCCCTCCGCCGTCGCGCTCGACACGGTAGGTGCGACGCATCAGTTCCACGCCGACGTCCGCGATGCGAACGGCAGCTCGCTCGACGCTCCCGAGTTGCAGTGGAGCTCGACCGATCCGAGCGTCGTCGGCATCGACTCCACCGGCGTGGCGACCGCACGCTCGGGTGGACAGAGCGCAATCGTGGCGCAGAGCGGGTCGGTGGCTGACTCGGCAGCGATTACGGTGGCGGGCGGTGTGCAGGCCAACGGGAGGCCGGCAGTCTCCATCACGTCGCCGTCGGGCCGTTCGATGCACCCCTACGGCTATCCGATCCAGTTCGCGGGTGCGGGGTTGGACCCCGAGGAAGGGCCGCTCCCCGACGCCGCCCTGGCGTGGACATCCAGCATCGATGGTCCGATCGGCGGCGGCGCGTCGGTGACGCGATCGGACCTCGCCGCCGGTGCCCACGTGATCTGGCTCATCGGGACGGATTCCCAGGGAGCGGTGGACACGGCGACCGTGCACATCATCGTGAGCACCAGCAATCTGCCTCCCGTGGCCACCATCCTCACCCCCGTCACCAGCTCGTCGTTCAACGTGGGGACGCCGATCGGGTTCAACGGAACGGGACAGGACCCGGAAGAGGGGGCGCTCGACGGCGTGGCGCTGGAATGGAGCGCGAACCTGAAAGGGCCGATCGGCACGGGGGCGTCCTTTATCGTCTCCGACCTGAGTATCGGGACCCATACCATCCGCCTCGCCGTCACCGACGCCGATGGAGCGGCCGACACGACGACCGCCGCGGTTACCGTCACCCCCGTCCCCGTGGCGGCGTACGATGTCGAGCTTCGCTACAGCGCGGGTACCAACCCGACCGCCGCCCAGCAGCAGGCATTCAACAATGCGGTGGCGCGCTGGGAGGACATCGTGAGGGGGGACGTCCAGAGTGTCAGTCTCAACCTCTCCGCCAACGCCTGCGGCAGCGGCTCGCCCCCGATCAACGAAACGATCGACGATCTTCTGATTTTCGTCAGCGTGCAGTCGATCGATGGACCGGGGGGAATTCTGGGATCTGCGGGTCCGTGCGTGATCCGGTCATCGAGCGGACTGCCGGCGGTCGGACGCATGCGGTTCGACTCGGCGGACCTCGCATCCCTCGAGGCGAGCGGACGGTTGGAGGCGGTCATCCTCCACGAGATGGGGCACGTCCTGGGAATCGGCACGCTTTGGAACCTGAACGGCCTGCTCATCGATCCGTCGTCGGGGGGCGGGGCCGATCCCCACTTCGTCGGACTGCTGGCGCTGGCGGCCTTCGACAACGTGGGCGGCTTCGCGTACACCGGTGGGGCGAAAGTTCCGGTTGAGAATAGTGGCGGCGGGGGCACGCGGGACGCCCACTGGCGCGAGTCGGTCCTCGACAGCGAGCTGATGACCGGGTGGCTGGAAAGCGGAGCGAACAACCCTCTCAGCGTGTTAACGGTTAGCTCGCTGGCCGATCTCGGTTACTCGATCAACACCGCTGCGGCGGACGCGTTCGCCCTGGGGTCGTCGCTGCGTCTGGGTCCATCGGCCCAGTTGGCCTTACCGGGGGATGTGCTCCACCTGCCCATCTATCGCGTCGATCCGGGTGGCCGGGTCGACGGGATTCTGCTTCCGGGCGACTAAACCGGGAACCGACGCGGTAGCTGCCAACAAGCGGGGTAGCTGCCGACAAGAGAGCAGGCAGGTAGGCATGACCCCGAAGAAGCAAGGTCCGGCCACCGCCAGCGGCGACCGGACCCCGGGATGAATGAGGCTGGACCCTGAGGTGCGGAACTCAGTCGAGTCCCGCCGTGACGACGAACTCGACCCGCCGGTTCTCCTGTCGCCCCTCCGGGAAAGTGTTCGCCGCCAGCGGCTGCGACTTCCCGTATCCCTTCGCGGTAAACCGTGACGGATCGAGCTCCGGGAAGTTGGTCAACAGGTAGCGCAGCACGCTGTCGGCTCGACGCTGGCTCAGCTGCATGTTGTACGCATCCGAACCAATCGCGTCGGTATGACCCTGGATCTCGATCACCAGCTCCGGCCGCGCCAGCAGTGTGGCGCCCACTTCGTCGAGGACCAGCTTCGACTCCGGCCGCGCGATCTCCTGGTCGAAGTTGAAGTACACGTTGAACAGGACGAGTCGACCGGCATCGAGACCGAGCTGGACCTCCGAGCAACCGAACTCATCCACCACCGCTCCTTCCGGTGTGCCGGGGCAGCGATCGATTCCGTCATACACCCCGTCGCCGTCCGAGTCCATCGGACAGCCGACCTCATCCACGACTGCGCCGCGCGGCGTATCCGGACACTGATCGATCCCGTCCCAGACGCCGTCACCGTCGCTGTCCTGCGGGCAACCGAACTGATCGACGATCGCACCGCGGGGCGTGCCCGGGCAGCGGTCGACCCCATCGGGCACCCCGTCGAGGTCACTGTCGACCGGACATCCGAACTCGTCGACCACGACCCCGCGGGGCGTGTCCGGACAGCGATCGTAGCGATCGTAGACGCCATCCCCATCCGAGTCCTTCGGCCCGCCGAGGTAGAAGGAGAGACCACCGCTGAGTTCGAGCACAAAAAGGTCGGACGGATCGGCAGCGGGGTTGAACACTTGCCTGGTCTTCTCCAGCGCGTCGATCACCTGGTGCATCCGTGCGTCTCCCCGGATCGCCACGCGTCGAGAGACGAAGTAGCGTGCTCCCAGCCCGTAGTCGAGGGCGAGGTTCGTCTCCGTTTCCACGTTGGTGTCGAACAGTACAGGTCCCGCGCCACCAGATATGAAGAGCTGCAGATTGCGGATCGGCTGCAGATTGTAGCCGAGCTGACCCTCGAACCAGAACGAATTGACGTTGGTGGTCTGATTCGGGGCCAGCTTCGCTCTGAACAGCGAGTTCGCGAACGCCCCCTCCACAAACAGATTGAACGGAAAGACGTAACCAACTCGGCCCCCGATGATCGCGTCGCGTCGGTACTGATCACCGATTCCATCCGGCTCCCAGTTGGGCGCGTCGTTGAGCAGTCCGGCAAACACGTTCAGCTCCCACGCACCCGTTCCCCACTTCACATCGGGGGGAGGCGGCGTCGCTGACACCTGTCCGTGAAGAGCCGCTGGCGTCGAAAGGAAGGCCGCGGCGAGAAGCAGCAGGGGCCATGCGTCGGTAGTAGAGAACCCAGAATGCGCTCTCATCGATGTCATCGTCGTCTCGTCCGTTGCAGCAGCGCCGTCTCGAGCGCCCTCTCGACCCGCCGCGTGATTTGAACCCCCGGCGTGCCGTACCCGGGAGGGTTCGGAGACAGGAGTGTGCCCGCTGCTTCCGCCACGGACGGACAAACGGTGCAAGTCGTTGTCACACATGCGATAGGCCGGGCGATCGACGCCGGCACGCTGTGGCTTCAATATGCAATGCGTTGCGCGCCCGCAACAGCGGAGGGCCGGCGGAGCCTTCAGCGGGGAGTTGGGCCAGCGTAGCGGATCACCTTCGGGGAGGTGGCGGCCGGGGTCGGTGACGGAAGGAGCCTCGTCCGACGGGGCGCCGCCCCGGTTCAGAGTCGAACTTCGAGGGCTACGGTGGCGCTGAAGTCGTTCTGGGCGTCGTCGAGAAGCGGGACGTTGGTCTCGAAGCCGGAGTGCAGCCACCGAACCGTCAACCGGGTGGCCAGGGCGGTGCTGGTCAGGAGACGGACCCCTCCCCCCAGATTGAAGAAGGCGCCGCGACCATAGCGGAAGTCCCTGCGGTCCGGTTCCGGGAACGCGGTCGACACCCAGTTGCGGTACTGGCGCCAGCCCCCACCCGCCTGGGCGAACGGCCATACGGCGCCTCCGGTTGGGAAGTAGACGATTCCGTTGAATCCCAACTGCCAGATATCCGTCGTCTCGCCGAACGGGCGAAACGTGGTCGTGCTGACCTCGACCTGGCCGCCGAACCGCGGGCTGAACTCGTACTCGCCGGTGAGACCGAACGTGCCGTATACGAAGGGGTGGCGTTGCTGCGCGCCGCTGTACCAGGCGCCGACAAACCCGCCCAGGCTCACCTGTGCCTCGGCGGGAACCGGCGTGGTCACCGAGCCGATCACCGCGATGATGGCGGCGACCGCGAACGGAGGTCGATTAGAACAGGAGGGGAACATCGGCCGCGGGCACGGCGAGAACGGGACATCGCGAGCCGCGCACGATTCGTTCGGAGGTACTGCCGCGCAGCGCGTCCAGGAACCCCTGATGCCCCTGCGTACAAAGGACGATCAGATCGGGGGACAGTTCGGTCTCCGCATCGCGGATACCATCCACCGCGTTCCCCGTTCTCACTTCCCGATCCCAGACGCCGAAGTCCTCGGGCTCCCGGATCTCGGGCGGCTCGCTGTCACTGCCGATGTAGAGGAGTCGAATCAACGGTTTCTCTACCTCCAGAGCGCGTGTCAGATGCACCGCCGCCTCGATCGCCGGTTGCGGAGCCGGGTCATGATCGACCGGAATCAATACGCGCTCGATGGTGACCTTTCCATCCGTGGTGGAGACGAACCCTTTTATTCCGTTCGGAACAAACAGGGTTGCGATCTCGCTCCGACGCCGAACGGGCTGAGCCACCGACGCCCGCAGCAGTCGTGCCAGACCATGGCGCTGGTGGGTGGCCAGCACGACGAGATCGGTGGAACGGCTGTCCAGATAGCGTACGATCGCTTCCTCCGGATCGGGACTGGATCCGAGCACCTTTTTGACGGTGACGCCGAGCCGCGATACATCGCGCTGGGTGCTGTTCGCGGGCAGCAGCCCCCATTGCTCGAGAACCGTCCGAACGCCCGGGAGGCTTCCCCACGAGTCCTCGATCTTTCGTTTGCCCACCACATGCATGACCGTGAGGGTCGCGCGGCTGACCAGGGCGAGCTTGAGTGCGTGGGCGAAGGCGACGAAACTCCCCGGCGACAGGTCCGTCGGGTGGAAGATCGTGTCGATCGCAAGTCGGGGACCGAGGGTCGGCTCGAACGCAGAAGCCCCTGCCACAGCAGGCCCGGTGTGGGGTGACCGCGCTTGCGCCCGCGGGCTCACGCCGCTCTTCGCGCGGACAGCCGAGCGAATCGTCGTGTACGCCTCGTTGATGAGCTGGAGCTGCTCGCGGGCCCGGCGCTGGAGCTTGCTGTTGTTGGGAAATCGATCGGGGTGCCAGACCATGGCCAGCTCGCGGTAGGCCTGTCGCACCTCGTCGAATGAGGCGCTCCCCGAAAGCCCCAGCACCTCGTAGCAGTGGCGTAGGTCATCCAAGCGGCGGTACAGCGTCTTGCGCCCTCCGAGCAGACGTGGCGGTCGGTCGACGGTCGAGCATTGGCTCGGGAAGATAGCCCGAGCTTACAGACGACGGAACCCGCCCGGCCCGGTTCTGGGGGCCTCGTGGCGAACGGTGCGGGGGGCGTCTAGAATCAGCGCGTGCCAGTGTACGCCGCCGTGCAGATTCAACTGTCGGGGTCTCTCGACCACGATCCGCTCGCCGCCGTCTTGATCCTGTTTGGGGCGGGTCTGCTGACTAGCCTCACGCCCTGCGTCTATCCGATGATCCCGATCACGGCGGGTATTCTGGCCGGCAGCGCCGCCGGGCATCCCCAGAAGAAGCGCGTCGTGGGGCTGACCCTGACCTACGCCACGGGCCTGGCCCTGCTGTACGCGTTCACGGGCCTGCTCGCCGGCCTCAGCGGCTCGTTGTTCGGAACCGTGGCCGCCAGCGGGTGGACGCGACTGGCGATCGCCGTTCTTCTCCTCGTCTTCGCTCTCGCCATGCTCGACCTCGTCCCTGTTCCCGTCCCCCGACGCCTGACGCGCTGGGCCGCGGGCGTGCAGGGCGGCTCGTACCCCTCCGCCTTCCTCCTCGGTGTCACCTCCGGGCTGGTGGCCGCGCCGTGCGGTGCGCCCGCGTTCGCCGCCGTCCTCACCTGGGTCGCCACGACGGGCAGCGCAGGGCTGGGCTTCTTGTACCTGTTCGTGTTCTCGCTCGGGATGACGGCCTTGCTGGTAGCCGTCGGACTGTCGACCGGCGTGCTGGCCCGACTGCCGCGGGCTGGCCCGTGGATGAACTGGATCAAGAAAGCGGCGGGTGTCGTCTTGCTGGCGATGGCTGCGTACTATTTTTACCAGGCGTGGCTCGTCCATTAACGACCGGGAACCCGCCGACCATTGGGATGGGGTAAGCCACCAGGGCGCACGATTGGAGCCCATCGAGCTCGAGGCGGAACCTCCCCCTGCCAGATGGCGTTGAACTGGTATCCGATATGAAGCTCCCAGCTAGGAACCAACGGCCGTTTCCGCCGACCAGGGCCCGACTCGTTCTCTGTTTGTCTGCACTGGTCGTCGGCAGCGCGGGCTCGCTCGCGGCGCAGACCGATGACCAGATCGGGATTGCCCGCGGTGCGTCGCCCGCCCCGGTGGTGATCGAGGATCTGGATGGCATTCCGGTGGACCTTTCCGAGTGGATCGGTGACGGTCCGCTGCTGGTGGAGTTCTGGGCCACCTGGTGCGAGATCTGCGAGGCACTGCATCCGCAGATGCAGGAGGCGCACCGGCAGTTCGGCGACCGAGTGCGGTTCGTGGCGATCGCGGTCGCGGTCGGCCAATCGCAGCGCACGATCCAGCGGCACCTCGAGCAGCGTCCCGTGGCGTACCCCACCCTGTGGGATACGGAGGGCCGCGCGGTGCGCGCGTTCATGGCGCCGCTCACCTCGTATATCGTGATTCTGGACGAGGATGGGCGGGTCGCGTACACGGGGGCGGGGCGCGACCAGGACGTCGCCGGCGCGATCGAGGACGTGCTGAGCGGCGGCTAGGCCCCGTCTCGAGTTGCACCGTGCTATTGCCACCGCCTCGGGTAATATCGTCGACGGGCCGCGGCGTGATGTCGTCTATCGCTACGGCGTGACGTCGTCTACCGCCGCCGCGAGCTCTTCATACGCGGTCGGATCGACCTCTCGAAACGGCGCCGCGCGCCAGGCGATCGTCCCGTCGGGATCGATCACGAACACGGTGCGGTTGTCGATCAGGCCTCCGTCCTGCAACTCTCGAAACGCTCCGTACCGCTGCCCGACCTCGGCTCCCGGGTCACTGGCGAACAGAAACGGGAACTCCTCGTCGCGCGCCCACTCATAGTGCGCTTGCGCCGGATCGGTGCTCAGGGCGATCAAAACGACCCCCCGACCCTCTCGGAACAGACTGGCGTACTGATCCCGGTACGCTTCCATTTGGATCGTTCACCCGGGTGTCCGCGCCCGGAAAAAGAAGGCGAGGACCACCGTCTTGCCGCGAAAGTCGCTGAGCCGGACCGGTTCACGGAGAACGCCGAACCGGGTGGATCCGACCAGCTCGAAATCCGGCGCCGCGCTCCCCACCCCCAATGTCTGCGGCTGCGCCTCCTGAGCGCTGACGGTGCCCGGAACGGCCGCCAGTGCACTCGCCAGCGCGGCGGCCACAGACCGGAGTCGACTCACCATCTTGTCTCCTTTCTCGACACGGTCCCGCTCCTCGGCGCGGTCTCGCTGCGTCTACGGAACGAGATCGGGGGGCGGCTCGACCAGCTCCACGATCCACAGCCCCGATGATCCGTCGGAGGCGTAGATCAGGCCTTCGTAGGGTTGCGCCCCCCAGGTGCTGGTCGCATTCGGCGTTGTGCCGGTCTCGTCCTCGGTCATGAACCAGCCGATCTCTCTTCCCTGCCGGTACAGGTCGCCGCGCAGCTCGCCCGAAATGTCGACGATGCGCAGCCCGCCTTGATAATATCCGATGTAGAGCTTGTCGTCCTCCGCCCACATGTTGTGGGATCCCGCTTCCGGAACTCGGTAGTAGGCGACCTCGCGCGGTGCGTCGATGTCCGACACGTCGATGACGTGAATGTAGCCGCGGGCGCCGTTGATGCACTCGGGACAGCCGAAAATCTCGTCCCCGGCGAACACGTAGTCACCGTAGCGAATCGCGTGGTGCGTATTGCCGTACAGTTGACCGCCGATGTCGTAGGAATAGCTGTACTGGGACACGAACTTCGGCTCGGCGGGCGTTCCGCCTCGAATGCCGGCCCCGACATCGAGGATCACGACTCCGTCGTCCCAGTAGCTCAGGTAGGCGAGGCCGTCGGCGATCGTGATGTCGTGAATGAACTTGTCTTCCTTGTCGAGACCCCACCGACCGACTTGGCGTGGGTTGGCGGGATGTGAGATGTCGATGATGTGGATGTCGCGCGTTCCGTAGTTGACGGCATATACGAGGTCTCCTTCGATCCAGGTGTTGTGGATGCCGCCGGTGAGACCTTCCGTGAAGTGGACGATATGCTGAGGGTGCGCGGGCTCCGTGATGTCGACGACCGTGATGCCGTTGCGGCGAGTGGCGGCGTTCTCGCTCGTCACCACGGCAAGGCTCGCGTCAGCGTTGATCTTCACATCGTTGACGCGGCGACCGTCGAACTGGAGTGAGTCGGTGATAACCGGATGGGCCGGATCGGTCACGTCCCACGCGTACATGAGGTTGCCGGAAAAGGTACCGGTGTACACGTAGTCGCGGCCGTCGCGACCTTCGAACACCCACAGGTCGGTGGTGGCCTGTCCGGTGGGCGCCGCGCCGTGCGCAATGCGTCGCACCTCCCGGCGCTCCGGGCGCGGGGTGGCCTCGACTTCGACATCGGCCCACTCCGATCCGACGCTTGCCGTGACCCGGTAGACTCCAGGGTCGTTGGCCACGAACAGGGCCCGCCCGGAAGCCTCCGCTTCCAACCAGGCCGCATCGTAGGCGTGTGCGGAAACCCCGCTCCAGCTCCAGTCGACCTCCCCTCCCGTCACCAGCGCGCCCCGGGCGTCGAGCGCCGTGGCGGCCAGATGCACCACCTCGCCAGCCTGGACGCGCGCGCTCCGCGGCGCGACGGCGACACGCACGATCGGGTTGGCGACGACGCGTAGCTCGATGGCCTCTTCTACATCTTCCGCCCTCGCGGTCACCGACGCGCGGCCGGGAGCGATGGCATAGGCGAGCCCGCCGGCCCGTACCTCGATCACTTCGGGATTCGAGGAGGTCCACTCGATCGTAACGTCCGTGCGCTCGTGCTGATCCGCGAGCGCACGCGCGTGCAGCCGGGTGCGGGTGCCCGCGTACAGCGGGCCGTGGGAGAGGATCTCGACCCGCTCCACCGGTTGCGGTCGCACGATGACCGTCGCCGAGCCGGTAATCGGCTGCATCCCCGGCCCTGCCGAAACGCCCCGCCGGATACGGGCCCCGACCGTCGTCTGTCCGGGCTGGATCCCGATCACCTCGGAGGTGGTCGGATCGTACGAGGCCTCCGCGCCATTGCTGTAGCCGAGCAGGTCGGTGCCGGCGACCGGCTGCCCGTTCGAATCGACGGCCACGATCTCCACCGGCACGCGGTCTCCGACGTCGACCCACACCGTGTCGGGTCGCACCTCGATGCGGGAGACCCGCATGTCGGGAGACTGCTGCGCCGGAAGCCGCCCGGAGGGGACGACGAGCCCGACCGCCAGCAACTGGAGAAGGAAACGGGCGCGAGGGGGCGGGGTTTGCAGCATCAGGACGGTACCTCCCGAACCGGTGATCGGAACTTGAAACAGGAGGAACAAGCTATCCCGGCGCGTGGAGAACTAAAAGGGGAATCGACTCTCGCCCACGGCCATGTTGGCTAGTCTGCGTCGTCCCCGGCCCCCACATACTTGCCGTCGAAGCGCGCAGCACCGTCGCTGGTTCCGGCAAGGTGCCGGACTTCTGCACACCAGTACGGATGAGCGCCGGAGTCCTGAGGTAGGATACGGGACTCATCCGTATCTCAACAGGCCCACAAACAGGCCCAGTACTCGGAACAGCCGGACGGGCACGCGGCCGCATGTCCGGCGCGTGAAGAGACTACCCGTCGCCTTTCGGATCGACGGTGGTCGTCACGTCCACGTCGTCGAGGAGGTGCTCCTTGCCCGCACCGTCTGT
>CAZJXR010000053.1:13826-22195 GCA_964550085.1 uncultured Gemmatimonadota bacterium | reverse complement strand
GACGAAGAGATGCCTCGGGACCGTCTCCATCGCACGCAGGACGTCGGCGTCGGTCACCGGCGTCCGTCCCCAGCGGCCGGCGGCGATCTGGGTGCTCACCATCTCCGCGCGCTCGGCCGCGTACGCGTCCGCTACCTGCCCGCTCGCGGCGCTCGTCAGTCCGAGGCCGATGGCGAGCCCGCCGCAGGCCAGCCGACCGAACCGCCCGAGCCGATTAATCGCGCTCACAAAAGGCTATCGAGCGATCGCTGCCCGATCCTCCTGCGGCTGCTCCTCTTCCTCCGGGCCTTCTTCCCCGGCTCGCTGCTTCGCTCCCTCGAAGTCTCCCGCTTTAATGACCGTGATCGCCGCCGGTTCGATCGAGACGAGCCGCTCGGCGGGGCGAAGCGCGGCGAACGGGGTGCGTGGTGCTCGAAACGAGAACGGGACGCTCATTTTCAACCTGCCTGCTCATTTGATGGTGGCTCCGGTAGGGTTCCTCCTCATGAAGCTTCGTGTGTCACCCAGGATTCCTGGTCGGAGATCGTGAGGAACCGCCGCCCGGAATTACCCGAGGATTATAGGGGTGTCTGGGCTCGCAGCCCAGCGAAGGTCGCGCGAGGCAGAGTCGACCTTCCAGGGGTTCTCCACCGTGCCCGAGGCGCGTATCTTTGAGTAGGATTCAACTTGTCGAGGTGTGTGATGTTCGCAGTGCGCGGGGGCGTACGCTCTCTCCTACGTCGCCGTGGTCTGATAACCGGCTTGGTGCTCAGCGCCGCCGCATGCGGCGGCGAGCCCACCGCACCGAGTCAGCCGGCCGCGAGCGGACCTCGTGCTCCGGAGCCCCCGGCGCCGACGACGGGCTCGATCATCGTAGGCACAATCACCCGCGGAGCGACGGTCGATGGGGGCGCGAACAGCTACACGATTCTGTTCGGTTCCAAGCAGGTTTCCACCGTGGGAGCCAACGCGTCCGTTCTCATCACGGGACTTACGATCGGAGCCTACTCCGTGACGCTCAGCAACGTGCCGAACTGCGTGGTGATCGGCCGTAACCCCAGGCAGCTCATTGTCGTAGCCGGCCGGGTCACCCGCACGATCTTCAATATCCTGTGTTGAGCGGAGCGGCGAAATCGCGGGTGGCGGGGGATCGCGGCGCCGGGAGGCCGCCCGCCGAGTGCCGCCTCGAGGGGCCGCCCGCCGGGCGCCGCGTCACAAGAATCCCGCCGTTCAGTTCACGTCGTCGACGGCGGCCATAACGGCACGCGCCATGTTGCGCAGCCGCTCGCAGTAGATGCGATCCACTCCGTCCAGGTGAGGAATGACAGTTCCGAGCTGCTCGAGGCATTGTCGCAGGGTGGCCGCTTTCCAGCTCCCCAGGCTCCCCGAATCCATGTAGGTCAGCACGCACTGACTGGTGTTGGCGTCCAGCAGTTCGAGGTCGATCCCCTGCACCTCGCGCTCCCGGTCCCAGCGGCGGCTCGCCTCGAGGTGTTCCCGCCATAGCCGCTCGATTATCGGACTTCGCGTCATACGGATCATTCGTGCTGCCTACAGTGTCTGCCGCCCCCGTACCCACGTGCACACGCCGCCTCACACGGGGAGAACGAACAGACAAGTCTAGGCTCTGCACTCGGGTACAGGGTCAACCCCGGGCGCGGGCAACCAAACGCCGCGGCCAGATGTCGAATCGCCCGCATGACCCGGGAGCCCCAGAACGCGGGGGAGCCCGGTCTATCGAACGGGCTTCCGGCGACGACCTCCGGCGGCCATCTGCACGGTGCACCCTGGGTGCAGTCCGGATGACATAGATCGATAAGTGAGTACAACATGGAACCGACGCTTAGAATCGGCGAGGTGGCGCGGCGCGCCGGCGTAAATGTCCAGACGCTCCGCTACTACGAGCGACGAGGGATTCTGGCAGCTCCGAGCCGGAGCCGAGCCGGATACCGCCAGTACCCGGTCGAGACCGTCGCTGTCGTCCGCGCGATCAAGCGGGCGCAGCGACTCGGATTCTCTCTCGACGAGATCGTGGAGCTCCTCCGCATCAAGGACCACCCTCGGGGCGGGTGTCGGCGGGCACGCGAATTGGCTTGCGAACGACTCGCGGTGCTCGACGCCAGTATCGATGAGCTCGAGCGGGCACGGGCGAGACTCGCGGGCCTCATCAGCGACTGCGCGCCGGCGAAGCGAGCCGAGGAGTGTCCCTTGATTTCCGCTATCGCGCCCGAGGAGACGGCAGCCGACTGATCAGGCTACCTTTCGGGACACTGCTGGCCTCGATCGTTTCCAGACCGGAGCCCGTGTTGGTCCCTGCTCGCCACTCAGGATGAAATCCAATCCCCGGCGCGCGCGTCGTGCTGCCCGTCGGGGCGCGCTCGCGGTCTCCGCTGCCGGGCTTCTCGTGCTCCCGACGGCGAGCGCCGCCAGTCAATCCCGTCCGACCGTGGGGCTCGCCCTCAGCGGCGGTGGTGCCAGCGGTCTCGCGCACATCGGAGTCCTGAAGGTCCTGGCCGAGATCGACCTACCGGTCGACTACGTGACCGGGACGAGCATGGGCAACATCGTGGGCGGCCTGTACGCGATCGGATACAGCGCCTCCGATATCGAGCAGATCACCCTCGCCCTCGACTGGCAGGAGGTGTTTAGCGACAACGTGCCGCTGCGCGCGACCGGCATGGAACAGAAGCATTGGGAGGGCCGTTACATTGGGTCGCTGCCGCTCCGCGATGGCCGGCCCGAGCTGCCGTCGGGAATCCTGGCCGGCCAGAACGTCGGCCGGCTCCTTTCGCGGCTGACCGTACCGGCCCAGAATCTCGCTCGCTTCGATCAGTTCCCGATCCCCTTCGCCTGCGTCGCCACCGATCTGGTGGATGGTGCGGCGGTGCGGCTCACCAGCGGGAACCTGGCCGATGCGATGCAGGCGAGCGGCGCCCTTCCCACCCTGTTCATGCCGACCGAGATCGCGGGTCAATTGCTGGTCGACGGCGGGATCGTGCGCAACTTCCCGGTCGAGGACGCGCGGGCGATCGGCGCCGATATCGTGATCGGCGTCGATGTCGGGGCTCCGCTGCTCGAGGCGAACGAGATCCACACCTTTCTCGATGTGATGGAACAGGCGCTCGTGTTTGAAGCCGCCCGGTCGACGGAAGAGCAGCGGCAGCTGACCGATATCCTGATCGAGCCTGATATCGAAGGCCTCTCCCTGCTCGACTTCGACCAGATTCCGGAGACCATTCAACGAGGCGAGCAGGCAGCTCGTGCCGCGTTGCCGGCGCTCCACGCCCTCAAGGATTCACTCGATCGGATCGCTCCGCCCGCGCCCGGCTCGATACTCGCACGGCCGGATTCGTTCTACGTGACGGCACTCGTGGTGGAAGGGTCAGGACGCATCTCGCCGGGGGTCGCCATCAGCGCGGCCGGAGTGACGGTGCCGGAATGGCTCACGCTGGCCGATCTCGATCGGATCGTGGATCAGGTCTACGGGCGGGGGGTGTTCTATCGAGTCGGGTATCGAATCAGCACCCGCGGCAATGAGTCGACCTTGACCCTGCGGGTGGTCGAGCGAGCGGACAACCTGTTTCGGTTTGGCCTCCACTTCGACACCCAGACCGGCGCGGCGCTTCTGCTCGGGGGCCTGTTTCGGAACGTGGGGATCGAAGGCTCGCTGGTAACGGTCGATCTGGGATTCGGCCGCGAATCCTTCCTCGAGACCGACTATTGGTTCAGCGCCGGCCTCCGGTCCGGCTTCGCTCCGCGCACCGGGCTGGCAGGCAGCTTCGATGAAATCGATATCTATGAGGATACCGACCGGGTGGGGAAGGTCGACAGCCGGTACTTCGCCGCTTCGGCCGCCGTCGGCACCTTCTTTTCTCGGCTGGTCGCCGCGGTGGCCGGCGTAAGGGCCGAGTACCTCGACGTGTCACCGGATATCGGACCCGCCGGTTCACCCTCGGAGGCCGGCTGGCAGGGAGTGCTGTTCGGCTCGATCGAGATCAACACCCTGGACCGGGTGCAGTTTCCGTCGAGCGGGATCTGGGTCGGTGGCGCAGCCGAGTTCGCCGATCAATCAGTGGTCGGTCATTCGAGTTTCAGCCGCGCCTACCTCGACTTCCGCGGTGTGCTCCCCATCGCGCCCCGGCTCGGTCTCCTCTCTCAACTCTTCGTCGGGTCCGCCTCCGGTGACACAATTCCGCTCCCTTATCAGTTCTTTCTCGGAGGCCTGGCGACGCCGGCGGCGTTTCCGTACAGAGAACTCTCGCGCGTATCGTTCCTCGGCCTCAAGTTGGAGGAGTTGCGCGGGCGGGCGGCCCAGTTCCTCATGCTCGGAGCCCAACTCGAGGTGACGAAGCACGGATTCGTACAGCTGCGCGCAAATGCTGGCAACACGTTTGACGCGTGGGAAGTCGACTTTTCGAGCAGTCGATTCGAGTCGGGCCTCGGGCTCACGGCTGGCGCCGCGACCCCGTTGGGCCCGGTGTCGCTCTCGGCCATGACCGGTTCGCGTCACGACCTTCTGTTTCAGCTCGATCTCGGCTTCCGATTCTGATGTCGATCGATCCGAGTGCCCGGGTTGACCCGTCGGCCGACGTGGACGATTCCAACCACATCGGCCCGAACGTCACCATCGAGGCGGGCGTGAGGCTGGGCAAGCGGAATCGGATCCTGGCCAACGCCTTTATATGCAGCGGCACGACCATCGGAGATGACAACCAGATCCACATGAACGCCGTGATCGGACACGTTCCTCAGGACACGGAGTTCAGTGGCGAGCCCAGCTTTACGGAGCTCGGAGACCGCAACACGGTTCGCGAGTTCGCAACCATTCACCGCGGCACGGCGTCCGGCAGCGTGACGAGGATCGGGGATGATTGTTTCATCATGGCGCTGGCCCATGTCGCCCATAACTGCTCGCTGGGCAACCGGGTGACGCTCGCCAATCTGTGCAGTGTCGCCGGGCATGTGGTCGTCGGGGACGGCGCCTTCCTTTCGGGCAACACGGTTATCCACCAGTTTTGTCGTATCGGGGCGCTGTCCATGCTGGGTGGCTTGTCCGCCGTCAACCGTGACCTTCCCCCGTATATGCTGGCCAGAGGACGTCCGGCGGCCGTCGCTGGAGTGAACGCGGTCGGGTTGCGACGATCCGACGTCACGCCGGCGGCCCGCCGCAGTATCAAGAACGCGTACCGGACGATCTATCGTTCCGGTCTCATCCTGCCCGAGGCGCTGGCGCGGCTGGACCAGGACGAGGTGGCCGAAGTCCGTCAGCTGGTCCGTTTCATCCGCGAGTCCAGGCGTGGAATCATGATCGGTGCCGAGGGCGGCGGCGCTCGCGACGGTGCAGGGTGAGAGGGTCCATGGCGGAGAGACGATACCGGGTCGGCTGGACGGCTGGGATGGCCATCCTGCTGGGGGCGGCGGTGAGCGGCTGCGGGGGTGACGATGGACCGACCGGCGGCGGTCCCCTGAGGTTCGAAGTCGTCTATAGCGCCATCGGCGCCGGCGACGCCGGATTCGACGAGGTGACCTACTCGAACGCGGATGGATCGGTGGTGTCGGAACCGATCGCCGGGCCGGTGCCGGGGTCAGACCCCACCGTCCTGTGGACGACCAGTCTCCGCATTCCGTCGAGAACCCCGATCCGCATGGGCGCGACCGGTGCGATCGGTGCGGGGGGCGGCAGCTTGGAGATCCGGATGGACTCGGAGGGCACGGGCATCCACGCGGTGGCTCGCTGCCAGAAGGCGTCCGCCCTTGAATGTGTCCTCACGATCCCGCCCGAAACGCTGCCGTGACCGGTGCGGTGTAGCCCGCGCGGACCGGCCCGGCGGGACGGGCTGGCCCCACTCGGACCCGGCTTCTAGTAGCGGGTGAGGATCGGAGAGTACTCCCGCCACGGTCCAACGTCCGGGGAGAAGCGCTTGGCCACCACGCGGACCACCTGTCCCAGATGACCGAGGTCGTGCACCGCCCACGCGGCAATCAGCGCTCCGAGCGTTACGGGTCCGAGTTCGGGGTGCGTGCCGGGTCGCCGCAGCTGCTCCGGGGTGAGTGCTGCTCCGCGCAGCACGTCGAGGTTCTTGGCCCGGAGCGCCGCGAAGCTGTCCAGGAGGGCGGCGATCGGCTGCTCTCGCCCCCGCTCTCGGAACGCGAAGCGATCGAACGGCTCGAACGCGACCGCGTCGGCGTGCTCGAGGATGATTCGAAGCCGCGGTATCCAGTCCGTCTCCTCGCCGTGGATGAGGTGCGAGACCACATCGTAGGGACAGAAGGTGTCGGGTCCCTCATCCGCGAACAGCAGATCATCGGGCGCTCCGGCCAGCAGCGCCCTCAGAGCCTCTGGCGTCCGCTCGAGGACGGGGATCGCCCGGTCGACGATGCTCCGCTCCATGCCCCCATCTCCGGCCTCGTGCGCACCGTGTCAAGGATCGACTCGCCGATTGCGGCGTGCGCGGCGCGGCGGCGACGTAGCGTTCGATCGCTTTCTCTGATTAGGTTGGCCACAACCATGCCGGCAGCCCCGTCGGTCTGAATCTTGCCGCCCGAGAAGGCGCTGTCGGGAGCCCGCGCGCGGCGCGATGGGGCATCGGCGCGCTTCCACCGCTGGAACGATCGCACCGCTTATGAACCGATTATCATCGCCGATCCTTTGTGGTCTGTTCGCCGTCGCCGCCGGCGCCCTGTCCGTGGGCTGCTCGAACGGGGAGACGGCGGAGGCAGGCGCGCCACCGGCTCGTCCGAGTCCCGGAGGTCCCGGCAGCCTGGAGCCGACCGGCCGGCTCGCCACCCCACGCGAAGCGCATCGGGCATCTCTGCTCCCGGATGGACGAGTCTTGGTGAGCGGCGGGATGTCGCGGGACGGGGGCGATTTCTTCAACACGACGGAGATCTACGACCCCGAGAGCGGGACGTTCGAGGCGGGCCCGACCATGCGGACGCGACGGGCCGGTCACACCGCGACCACGCTGAGCGATGGACGCATCCTGCTCACCGGCGGCCTCGGGTACCTGAAGAGCGCCGAGCTGTTCGATCCGCGGTCGGGCCAGTTCGTTCGCACCGGTGGCATGGCCGACGGCCGAATCGGCCACACGGCGACCCTCCTCTTGGACGGGCGCGTGCTGGTAGTCGGGGGAGAGCTCCGGCCGAGCGCCGAGGTCTTCGACCCCCTGACCGGCACCTTCGCGCCCACCGGCGACATGAGCGCGCCCCGCGTCTGGCACACGGCCACTCTGCTCGACGATGGCCGGGTGCTGATCGTCGGCGGTCACCGGGGTCGCGTGCCGGAGATCGAAGTGTTCCGAAGCGCGGAGATCTACAACCCGCAGACGGGGGCCTTCGCGCCGACGGACAGCATGGCGGTCCCGCGCCATCATCACGAGGCGGTGAAGCTCGAGGATGGTCGCGTGCTGGTGATGGGCGGCTCGAACGAGCGGGATCGCGCCGGCCGCTACCGGAGCGCGGAGATCTACGATCCGGCGACGGGGAGCTTCGAGCCCGTCGGCGACCTGTCGGCACCCCGCTTCCGGATCCAGAACACCGGTCTGCGGCTCCCGGGAGGCAGGGCACTGGTCGCCGGGGGAGCCGATCGGGTCGAGGTGTTCAATCCACGGACCAGCGACTTCAGCCAGGCCGCCGGCGTGCTCGGCAGTGAACTGTCGGATGCAACGGCGACCCTGCTTCGCGATGGACGCGTTCTGATCGTCGGTGGCTTCGAGGGTTCCCCGGCCAGCTACGTCAACGCCTGGGTCTACACGCCGTAGGCAGCGCCCGCAGGTGGCGATCGCCGCCATCGCTGGCCCGCCAGGGTCGAGCGGAAGTTCCCAGAAGGTCCAGCCCAAAGAAAGGTCGAAGGGTCCGCTGCGCGACGGACCCTTCGATCGTGCCCCGGAAGTGCCGTGTGGGGGGACATCGGGCGTCGCCCGGCGAGCGACACCCGTGGAGGGATCTATGTGCACGTGCCGGACGCCGCGCGCCCGGTCAGGAAAGGTCGCGCCGCCACTCCGCCCCGCCACCTTCCTTTCCGCCCGCATAGTCGGCTGCGCGGGTAACGCGCCCGCCCGCCTCCGCGTCACGCTCTCGTAGCAGTGCGGCCTCCCTCCTGGTAACAGACCGCTCTCGGTTTCCACGCCTGAGCATCGGCCACGCGGGTGGCGGGCCCACTCGCGAGCCGGACGGCCGACAGGGTGGATGCCGGGTCCCGGGTCGCGTCCGCGTCGCTCGCGGATCTCGGAGGTCCCGCCCAGGGCTCGTCGGCTCCCGAGGGGTGTAGGGTCGGGTGGAGGACGGTGGAGTGGCGGGCGGGTGGCACACGACACGCGGGTCGGAGCAGCTCGATGAAGGAAGCCCCTCTGCTTATCCGCAACCGGCGGCGCGCGGAGACCCGGCGGCGC
>CAZJXR010000053.1:0-13726 GCA_964550085.1 uncultured Gemmatimonadota bacterium | reverse complement strand
CCGGCGGCGCGCGGAGACCCGGCGGCGCACCGAGGCCCGGTGGGCGGCCGGCGTTCTGGTCCTCATCGCCCTCGGGGGGTGCGGCGATTCGCCCGTCGGGGGCGATGACGGGGCGTCCCCGAGCCCGCCCGCGCCGTCGGACCCCGGTTCTCCGCCTCCCGATCCGCCGCCTCCCCTCCCGGGGCCGGCCGGACCGCGCGTGATCGCGATGAGCCCTCCGCCCCAGTCGCTGGACGACCCGGCGACCGAGGTGACCGTCGACTTCGATCGCGCCATCGACGCGCAGACGGTGAGCGACCGCAGCGTCGAAGCGTTCGGCCGCTGGTCCGGCGTCCACACCGGCGGTGTCAATCTGGAGCGCGAGGGCACGCGCATCCGCTTCGTTCCGGACCGCCCGTTCGCGGCCGGCGAATGGGTGACGATCTCGGTCTCCCGCACGGTCGCCGACACGGCGGGCATCCCGCTATCGCGCGCGTACGCATGGAACTTCTGGGTGCGCACGGCCGCCGGGTCGCCTGATTTGACGCCCGCGGGCCAGCGATCCGTGCGCCGGGCGGGGGAAGGGCGGATCCAGACGTACGGAGCCTACGCCGGCGATATCGACGGTGACGGATACTCCGACCTCCTGGTGCCGAACGAGATTTCCCGCGATCTGCGCGTGTTTCTCAACGACGGATCCGGGGGGTACGGTCCGTTCACCGTGTATCCGATTCCCGGCGCCCTGTCTCCGAGCACGAACGAGGGGGCGGACTTCAACCGGGACGGGTTGCTCGATATCGCGATCGGATCGGGCGGCGGCAACGCGGTGAGCGTGTTTCTGGGACTTGGCGCGGGCGCCTTGCGGCACGCGGGGAATCACGTGGCCGACAACTTCGTGCGTGGCCTGTGCGTGCTCGATCTGGACGGAGATGGGGCTTCCGACCTGGTGACCGCGAATCGAGATGGTCGAGATGAAGGGAACCTGTCTCTGTTTCTCAACGATGGGGCCGGAGACTTCGGCGCGGCGACCGACATGGATGGGGGCGGGGATGGCGAGACGTCGTGCGCGGCCGCCGATGTCGACGGCGACGGCCTGCTCGATCTGCTGGTTGGGTCGCTGCGGAGCAACGAGCTGTCGGTTTTGCATGGAAACGGCGCGGGCGGACTGATCCTCGAAAGCACTGTGCCCGCCGGCGGCGGACCCTGGATGGTGGCGGCGGGTGACGTGAACGGGGACGGCCAGGTGGACGCGGTCACGGCGAACTTCAATCAGAACTCGGCGTCGGTCCTGTTCGGGAATGGAGCGGGCTCCTTCCAGCTCGCGCAGGTGTACCCGGTGGGCACCCGGCCGCTCGCCATCGACCTCGGCGACGTGGATGGCGACGGCGACCTCGATCTGGTGACCAGCAACCTCGACAGCGCCGACTTCACGCTGTACGAAAACGCCGGCAACGGGCGCTTCATCAACCCGAGAACCCTGCACGCGAGCAGCGCCGGCTCGTGCGCGGTATTCCACGATCGCGACAACGACGGCGACCTCGACCTGACCGCGATCGACGAAAGGGACGACCTGCTCATCCTGTTCCGAAACGGCGGCTAGGCGCTCGGCTCCCGCGCGCCGGCCGCTCCGCTCCCCACGCGCCGGCTCCGCCCCCGGGGAGCGGCGCTCCCGGGAGTTAGTCGCACACCTTCCGGATGATCTGTTCCTGACGGTATATGTAGGTATCGGCGCTCTCCGCCAGCTGGCTCTGGCTCGCCGCCTGGTACGAGCCCGCGCCCTCCAGGTAGCTGTCCACGCGGCGGAACTGGTCGAGCGCCTTTCGGGCCGGCTCGCACGCTTCGGCTCCCTCGTTGCTGGCGTCGAGACGCACACCCTGCTGATACAGGCTGTAGGCGGCGAAGAAGCTGAGCTGCTCCCGGGTCTCCCCCGGCGGGGCCAGATCGAGCCCCATGGAGAACACCGCGGTGGCGCCCGCGTAGTCCTCCGACCGGAAGTATCCTTCGTACCCGCGCGCCAGCAGCTGACGGGCGATCGCCTCCGCGTCGGCTCCTTCCGATACCGCCTCGGCGAAGTCCCGCTCGGCCCCCTCGCGGTCCCCCGCCTCGAGCCGGAACAGGCCGCGCCGCAGGAGAGCGTGCTCGTAGTCGGGGGCGAGAGCGAGAACGGAGTCGATCGCCTCCACCGCCTCGAGCGGGCGTCCCATCCGCCCGAGCAGGTCCGCCCGAGCCGACCACAGCGCGGGGTCGTCGGGCGCGATGGCGCGGGCTCGTTCCGATAGGCTGTACGCGGATTCCAGATCGCCGAGAGCGGTGTTGGCGGCGATCGCCTTGCGCAGAGTCTCCGCCTCGACTTCATCCCCACGGAGCTCGATCGCGCGGTCGAACCCCTCGACCGCCACCCGGAGGGTCGCGGTGTCCCGCGACCCGGCACCGGTGCCCGGGTCGGCGACCGCAGTATCGCCGCTGGCGCTGTAGCTCTCCTTGAACAGCGCCACGGTCCCCATGAACTCCCACAGCTCCGGATCGTCAGGGCTCCGGGCGACTCCGTCCTCGAGCAGCGCCAGCGACGCATCGTACGCCCCGGCGGTGGCCAGATCGTGAGCCACGCTCAATCGGGTGGCGACGTCGTCGGGGTTGTACTCGAGGTACTCGCGATACAGCGCGGTGGCGCGCTCGGTATCACCGGCCTGGGCGGCGGAGAACGCGAGCGCCTGCAGGGCCTGGGAGTTGGCCTCGTCGATCGCCAGCGCCGCCTCCAGATCCGCTATCGCATGGCTCCACGCTTCCTCCTCCATCGCGATCCGTCCCCGAAGGTAGTAGGCGGTCACGCTGCCCGGGTTCAGCTCGAGGGCCCGATTGCAGTTCTGCCGCGCCTCGTCCAGGTAATCGCCGGACAGGTAGTCCTGGCAGTACAGGACAGCCTGCCGGTACTGCACCTGCTCGGCGAATGCGGCCGTAATGGTCGCGGAAGCCTCCCGCGCCTGTTCTCCCTCATCGCCCGTCACCTCGAAGTCCGGGACGGGGAGGGCGTCCCCGCTTAGCACGTCGATGAACTGCACGGATACGCGCAGGCGCGACTCACCCTCGCCACTCGCCTCCCCGATCATGACCACTTGGGCGCCCAACCGGCTCGCCGCCTGACGCCACTGAATCAGGTCGAGACCGTTCGGATCGAGGCCGAGCCGCTTCAGTTCGCTCTCTACCTGCCTGCGCTCGAGTGGTGCCAGCCCCGGGAAGTCCTCCAGCGCCTCGCGCACCCTGTCGGCGATCTTTCGCCCCACGTCCTTCGGCGCACCCGCGCCCACCTGGAGCGGGGCGACAAGAACCCGGGTGTCGGAGGCCACGGCGGCCTCCTGACCGCGCACAGACTCCGCGGCCACCCCACCGAACAGCGCCAGGGCGGCCGCCACTGATATCGCCTTCCTATACATCGTGTTACCTCCCGAATCTTCTGGGTCTATTGATGAGAACGCCTCCGGAAGCCGATGGGTTGCACGGATCGCTGTGCAAGTCGGGCGGTGTGTGACGTCCTCCCTGGCGATCTGCTAAGACGGCGCTCGGCCGTCGGCCGGAGACCCCGGCCACATGCACCGAAATACCACGGGGGAGTTGATGAATTGGCTAAAGAGCGGTAACGGAGCTGTACGTTTCCTGTCAAAGGCGGCGGGGTTGGCGCTGCTGGCGGGCTGTTTTCCGGTGCTGGCCACCTGGCACGCCGGGCTCGAGGTGAGCGGGCTCGAGGCGCAGGAGGTTCCAGCCTACCGGTCGACCGAAACGCAGCGCGACGCGGTCAGCATCACCATCTACAACCAGAACTTCGGGCTCGTGCGCGAGGTGCGGACGATCGATGTGGGCCGGGGTCGCCTGGATCTGGAATTCGGGGACGTCGCCTCGTCGATCCAGCCGGAGACAGTGCACCTCAAGTCGCTCAGTCGTGGGGCGCCGCTGCGGGTGCTGGAGCAGAACTACCAGTATGACCTCCTCAGCCCTCAGAAGCTGCTGGAGAAGTACGTGGGCAAGACGGTGACCGTGTACCGCTGGAACGACGTCACCGGCGCCGACGAGGCCGCGGAGGCGAAGGTGCTGGCGGTGAACCAGGGTACCGTCCTTCAGATCGGCGACGAGATCACCTTCAATTACCCCGGGCGCATCGCCTTCCCGGAGGTGCCCGAGAATCTGATCGCCCGCCCCACCCTGGTGTGGACGCTCGACAGTCGGGCGGACCGACAGCAGGTGGAGGTCTCCTACCTGACGACGAATCTGAATTGGAAGGCGGATTACGTGATGGTGATCGACGAGGACGACACGCAGGGCGATCTGACCGGCTGGGTGACGCTCACCAATCAGAGCGGCGCCGCGTACCCCAACGCGGAGCTCAAGCTGGTGGCCGGGGACGTGCAGCGGGTCGGCGACGGCCGCCACCGCAACGGGATGATGCAGGATGCGATGGCCGTCGCCGAAGCGGCCGCTGCACCACAGTTCTCGGAGGAGGCGTTCTTCGAGTACCACCTGTACACGCTCGGACGCCCCACCGACCTCCGTGACAACGAGCAGAAGCAGGTCACCCTGCTGGAGGCGCACGGCTTCAGGGTCGACAAGGAGCTCATCTTCTACGGCGCCGCGTACTACTACCGCGGCTCGTACGGACAGGTCGTCTCCAATCAGAAGGTCGGCGTGTTCCTCGACTTCGAGAACAGCGAGCAGAACGAGCTCGGGATGCCCCTCCCCAAGGGGGTGGTTCGGGTGTACAAGGAGGACCGATCGGGAGCACAACAATTCATCGGGGAGGATCGGATCGATCACACGCCTCGCGACGAGAAGATTCGCATCAAGATGGGCGAGGCGTTCGATGTGGTGGGCGACCGCCGCCAGATGAACTACGAGGTGATCAGCAGCTGCGTCTCCGAGAGCAGCTGGAAGGTGGAGCTGCGCAACCACAAACAAGAAGCTGCCCGCGTCACGCTGTACGAGCCGATCGGTGGCGACTGGCGCATCCTCTCTTCCACCCACGCGGCGACCAAGGTGGACGCCCACACGTTCACCTTCGAGGTCGACGTCCCGGCGGGAGGGCAGACGACCGTGGAGTACACGGTTCGCGTCCGCTGGTGTTGAGCTGTGCGCGCGTTTCGGCGATCCATCGGATCAGGAGATTCAGCAGGGTGACGGCCCCTGGCGGCCCGCTGGGGTTTTTCAGCGACCTGCTCTAGATTGCCCGCCGTCGCACGAAGCGTCGTGCCGGCCGCGCGACACGGGGCGCGCGGCCGGACCTTATCGGGCCTCGACAGTGGATCCGACCTGAAGAGTGAAGACCGTCATCCTGTTCCGTCACGCGAAGTCCGATTGGGGTGCGGAGTTCGACGCCGACCATGAGCGTCCCCTGAACGAGCGCGGTGAGCGCGCCGCACGACTGATGGGTCGCTTCCTGGCCGATTCTGGCGCCGTTCCCGACCGGGTGATCAGCTCGTCGGCCATCCGGGCCCGAACCACGGTGGAGCTGGCCACCGCTGCGGGCGGTTGGGGATGCCCGGTCGAGGTGACCCACGACCTGTACGAAACGTCGCCGGACCAGGTACTGGCCCGGCTCCGGGCCGAAGACGACGCGGCAGAGAACCTTCTGCTCGCGGGGCACGAGCCGGCGTGGTCGACGCTGGCCGGCCAGCTGATCGGACGGGCTCACATCCGGATGCCGACCGCCGCCATGGCGTGTGTCGACTTCGAGCGCTCACGCTGGGCGCGGATCGATTACGGCGCCGGGACGCTCAGGTGGCTGGTAACTCCGAAGCTGCTGAAGCGCTGGAAACCGTGACTCGCAGCGGCAGGCCAAACACCGATTCGAACAGGCGGCCCTTCGTGTCGAGCGCCCACTGCTCGAGCAGGAGATCGCCCGTGCCCCGCAGCTCGAGCAGGAGTTCGCCTCCCTCCACCCGCGCAGACACCTCTTCGACGCGCTGAAGGTGCTCCCGGTCCAGGGCGTCGCCCACCCGTAACAGCGCCGCCAACCGGCGCACCCGCTCCTTGTCGTCCTCGAACAGGCTCTTATAGCCGTCGTGCGAGTCCCGCGGCTCGGCGCGCCGGTGGTAGCGTGCCACCAACGCGGTGAGCAGCAGCTCATGGGCCGCGAGCCCTGGGATATCCGAGTAGGAGATCAGGTAGAAGGCGTGCCGGTGATGACGCCGGTACGATACGAAGTGTCCGATGTCGTGGGTGAGCGCGGCGGCGGTCAGGATGCGGCGATCGGCGTCGGAAAGGCCGTGAAGGTCCTGGAGCTGGTCGAACAGTGACCGTGCGATCTCCGCCACCCGGGTCGCGTGGCGCTCGTCGAACAGATAGCGCCGCCCGAAGGCGACGGCGCCCGAATACACCTCGCGGTCCTGGCGATCGAGGTGCGCTCCCCAGCTCACCAGACCATCGACGAGATCGAGCAGGATCCCGTCCTTGATCCCGACATGGGGGACGAGGATCTCCGAGACGCCGGACAGGAGCGCGAGCCGTTCGTACACCACGGCGGCCGGGAGAATCACGTCGGCCCGATCCTCGCGCAGCTCGAGTTCCTCCACTCGCTGTCGGTACGAGAGGCGCGACAGCGTGTCGATGATGGAGCGGAGATCGGCAAGGTCGAGGCGGCTCACCCCCCGGTCGTCCCGTTCCGCGCCGGCCAGATCGGCCAGCGCCTCGATGTTGCCTCCGGTGGCGACCAGTCCGGCCGGCTTCCAGTGTTGGGCGGCGGCCGGGATGTTCAGCGTGCCGGCGTACTCCGCCAGCAGCTCTCGGAACCGGCCCGGGCTGTGCGAGGCCCCCGACAGCTCGGTCAGCAGGCGTACCGAGCCCATGGTGTGAGACTCGCTCCAGATGGTCCCCGAGTCGTCGACCAGCGACACTTCGACGCTGCCTCCTCCGAGGTCGACCAGGATCCATTTCTCGTCCTGTAGCGGAACCCGCGACGACACGGCGAGCCACACCAGCTTGGCCTCCTCCGAGCCGGTGATCGTCTCGACTTTGATCTCGGTTTCGCGAAACAGCTGCTCGACGAACTCGGCGCCGTTGCGGCTTTCCCGAACGGCGCTGGTCGCGATGGCACGGTAGTGCTCGATTTCCAGCGCGCGCATGCGGGCACGGAATCCGCGGAACGCGTCGATCGCCGCCTCCATCACCTGTGAGGACAGCTTTCCGGACACGAACGCATCGTGTCCGAGCCGCACGGGCACGCGGTCGTATTCGAGCTCGGCGAAGGTGGTGGGATCGTCGAACTCCGCTGCCTCGAACCGGATGGCGTTCGACCCCATGTCGATGGCGGCCACCCGCAGCGGAAACCGGATCTCGCCTCGGAGAGACTGTGGGTCCATTGGCATCCTACAAAAAACCCCCGGAGTTACTCCAGGGGTTTCGTGTCGAACGGCCCGGTTGTGCGCCGTCCCCGGTCGGGAAATCGCTTACCGAGAGCGCCGCAGCGATCGTGCCTTGCGCCGCTTCGCGGCAGCCGCCTTCCGTCGCTTGGCTACGCTGGGCTTCTCGTAGAAGCGGCGTCGCTTCATGTCCTTGAACAGTCCGGAGCGGATCATCTTCCGTCGGAACTGCTTCAGCGCCCAATCCAGGCGATCGTTCTCACCCAGTCTTACTTCGACCATCTACCTCACCGGCCTTTGTGTCGGGGCCCCTCGTGTTCCGGAGTCGGGAGTCGGGCTGGCCCAGCGCCCTGACCCGCCGTGCCGTGCATCGGCAAACCACTAATCTGCAACCAGTTCGAGCCCGCGTCCACCCCTGTCGTCGCCGGCTCCCCGCGGGTGCCGCACGGGTCGCTTCGATGCCTCGGAATGTGACGGGCATCGCATCCTGACTGTTACGAATCCGGTACAATACCCGACTCGATACGTTACTGCCTCCCTCTAGGTTCCCGGCGTCCCGCTGGACCATACGCGTTTCCAAAACGGAAGTGCCCTTGATGAGAACCCCTGGAAGGAAAGGCGCCGCGCGCCTTGCCCGCTGGTTTGTCCTGTGGGTCGGCGCGATGGCGGCAGGCGCTCCCTCGCTCGCGGCCCAGGAAGCAGCCGGGACCGGGCGCATCGTCGGTCGGGTGGTCGACGAGCAGACGGCGAAGACGCTCCAGCTCGCGCAGGTCTCGGTCGAAGGCACCTCGCTTTCCACCGTAACCAACGTCGAAGGCCGCTACCGGCTGGCCGCTGTGCCCGCCGGCACGCACGCGGTCGTGGTCGAGATCTTCGGGTACGCGAAGAAGACGGTCACCGGGGTGGTCGTCCGCGCCGGCGAGGTCACGACCCTGGACGTGGGCGTCGCTCCGGAAGCGATCGCCCTCGAGGCGATCACGGTGAGCGTCGAGGCCGAGGGCAGCAGCACCGCCGCCCTGCTGGCCGAGCGACGCAAAGCTCCCATAGTGATGGACGCGATCGGCGCCGACCAGATCGCCAAGTCGCCCGACAGCGATGCGGCCACCGCCCTCAAGCGGGTGCCGGGGGTGTCGGTGGTGGACGGCAAGTACGTGTACGTGCGGGGGCTGGGCGAACGCTACGGGCAGGCCACCCTGGACGGCGCGCCGCTCCCGTCCACCGAGCCGGACAAGAAGGTCGTACCGCTCGACATCATCCCGGCCAACTTCCTCGAGAGCATCGCCACCGCGAAGACGTACGCGCCCAACCAGCCGGCGGACTACGCGGGCGGCCTGGTGGAGATCGAGACGCAGGACTTCCCCGCCCAGAGCCTGTTCACGATCGGCGGCTCGCTCGGCTACAACTCGGGCGCCTCGTTCGAGACCGGGCTCGGCTACCCCGGCGGCGGCCTCGACTTTCTGGGCGTCGATGACGGCACCCGGGATCTGCCGGCCGCGATTCCGCGCGACCGGGCGCTGACCGAGACCAACTTCACCGAGGCCGAGCTGGAGCAGATCGGCGAGTCGTTCGACCCGGCGTGGGGCCCGGTCAGCAACGACCTGCCGGTCAACAACAGCTTCGCGCTCGCGTTCGGGGACGACGTCACCCTGGCCGGCAACCCGTTCGGCTTCATCGGCTCGTTCGCCTACAGCAACGATTGGAACAATACGGACGACCTGATCGAGCGGGTGTTCACCACCCGGGGCGCGGTCGATCCCGAGCTCGACTACACCGGCGATGCATCGTGGCAGGAGGTCAAGATCGGCGGGCTGCTCAACCTGGCTTACGAGCTCAGCCCCACCAACCGCCTCAAGCTGTCCGGGGTGCTGAACCGGATCACCGATGACGAGGCCCGCATCCTCGAGGGATTCAATCTCGATTCCAACACCGATCAGCGGAACACCCGCATCCGCTATATCGAGCGCTCCCTGGTCAATACGCAGCTCGAGGGCGAGCACCTGCTGACCGGAATCGCGAACACGAGCTTCCAGTGGCGCGCGTCGTACGCCTTCGGCAGTCGCTACGAGCCGAACACGCGCGAGGTACTGTACCGACAGGCGCCGGATGGACGGTTCCTGTTCGATACCTTCGTCCAGAGCGGGAGCATTTTCCACCAGGATCTGAACGACGACATCTACAGCGGCGCTCTCGACCTCTCGGTGCCGTTCATGATCCGGTCGCTGCCGGCCTCGCTCGACTTCGGCGGCTCGGCGCAGATCTGGGACCGGAGCACCTTCACCCGTCGCTTCCGCTTCCTGCCGACGGGAGGCCTGGGCGCCGAGGTGCGGGAGCTGGCGCCGGACGAGCTGTTCGCGCCGGAGAACATCGCTCCGGACAGCTTCCAGATTCAGGAAGCCACCTTCCGCGAGGACAACTACACCGGCGAGCAGAAGATCTTCGCCGGCTACGCGATGCTGGATGCCGAGCTCCTTCCCCGTCTCCGCTTCCTGGGTGGCGCGCGAATCGAGGCCGCGACTCAGGAGGTTCAATCCATAGACCTGTTCGACACCGGTCAGGAGCCGCTGCCGCCGGCGACGCTGGACGACACGGATCTGGTGCCGGGCATCAATCTCACCTACGCGCTCAGCAACGCGATGAACCTGCGCGGCGCTTACTCCCGGACCATCGGGCGCCCGCAGTTCCGAGAGCTGGCGCCGTTCGCGTTCGCGGACTTCGCCGGTGGCTACCTGGTGACGGGGAACCCCGCCCTCAATCGCTCGCGGATCGCGAATTGGGACCTGCGCTGGGAGTGGTTCCCCGAGGTGGGCTCGGTGCTGGCGGTGAGCGGCTTCTACAAGAAGTTCGACGATCCGATCGAGACCATGGTGTTCCCCAGCACGGAGCAGATCCTGACCTGGGTGAACGCCGACCAGGCCGAGAACTACGGGTTCGAGCTGGAGGCACGAACCAGCCTCGGCGTCATCGGGAACGCGCTCCGCAACCTGTACCTCAACGCGAACCTCACCGTGGTCGAGTCGAACGTGACGGCCGGGGACGAAGTGGTGGTCTACGTGCCCGGGTTCGGGCCTGACACTTTGGCCGTGGTGCCGGTCGACCGCGCCCTCCAGGGTCAGTCGCCGTACGTGTTCAACGCGGGTCTGACGTGGGTGATCCCGTCGACCAACACGAGCGCCACCGTGCTCTACAACATCTTCGGCCGCCGCATCGACGCGGTCGGAGCGCAGGCGCTGGACGACATCTACGAGGAGGACCGGGGTCAACTGGACCTGACCGTTCGAACGCAGATCTCGCGCCGCTTCGATGTGAAGTTCTCCATCGAGAGGCTGACCGGCAGTCTCAACGTGTACTCGCAGGGCGATGACGTCCTGCGGAGCAACGATCTCGGCAGGAAGTTCTCCTTCGGGATCACGTGGGCGGTGGGTGGCGGAGGCTTCGACCGCCTGCCGGAGCAGTAGACGTGCACACACAGTTACAGGCGAAACAAGGGCTCAGGTGGGCTACTGCCGACCTGAATGCGGAGGTCAGCGGGACAGCGGACCTGGTGGGCGTCCGGCCGGGCGCCCACACCGCAACAACAGTTGAACCGTTAACAGGAGAGAGACTGACCATGCAGTTCATACGATCGCGCCGGTTGCCGGCGCTGCTCGCGGCACTGCCGCTCGTCGTCGGGGTGGCGGGGTGCGGGGACGACAATCCGCCCACGCAGCCGCCTCCTCCGGCGCCGGACGAGCTGGCCGCGCCCGAGAACCTGACGGCCAGCCAGGTCGCGGCCGGGATTCGTCTCAACTGGGATGCGGTCGCCGACGCCACCACGTACGACGTGCAGCGAAGAACGGGCGGTGGGGCGTTCGCCGACATCGCCACCGACCTGACCGCCACGCAGTACACGGACGATACGGCGGTCGAGGGAGTGACCTACCAGTACCAGGTGATCGCCAAGAACGACACGCAGACGTCCGATCCGAGCGGCATCGCGCAGTTCACCATCGGGCTGAAACAGGCCACGCTCTCGGGTTCGATCACCGGGACGCGCACCCTGTCGAAGGACACGCTCTACATCATGCAGGGCGTGGTACTGGTGGAGGCCGGTGGTACGCTCATCATTCCGGCCGGGACCCAGATTCAGGGCGACGCCGACATCCAGCCGACGGCCCTGCTGGTGCGGATCGGCGGTACGATCCGCGCCAACGGCACGGCGGCCGAGCCGGTGGTGTTCACCAGCTCCAAGCCGATTGGCAGCCGCGCCCGCGGCGACTGGGGCGGGGTGGTCCTCAACGGCGAGTCCAACTGCAATTTCCCCGCCGGCCAGTGCATCGGCGAGGGTGCCTCGGGGCCGTACGGCGGCAACAAGCCGAACGACAACAGCGGCAAGCTGTCGTACGTGCGGATCGAGTACGCCGGCTTCGAGGTGAGCTTCGGCAACGAGCTCAACGGTCTGACCCTGAATGGCGTCGGGGCCGGGACGCAGCTCGAATTCATCCAGGCGCACTACGGTCTGGACGACGGGATCGAGTTCTTCGGCGGCACGGTGGACTTGAAATATGCCATCGTGACCGGCGCCTCGGATGACTCGTTCGACTACTCCACCGGATGGCAGGGCCGCGGTCAATTCTGGATCGCGCAGCAGGATCCGTCCGATGCCGACAACGGCTTCGAGGTCGACGGCAACGAGGACGATCCGGACGCCATGCCTTTCACCACCCCGACGATCTACAACGTCACCCTCGTCGGCGGCGGGTCCGCCTCCACACCGGGCGAGAGCACGCGCGGCATGCTGCTCCGTCGCGGCACGGGCGGGGACATCTACAACGCGATCGTGATGGGATTCGCCACCGCCGGCCTCGACATCGACCAGGCGGAGACCGTGCCGAGGATCACCGTCCAGAATTCCATCTTTAACAACACCCTCGATTTCGATACGGACGTCGACGACTTCGACGGGGACGGCGTCGATGACATCGACGAGTCGGCGATCGCACTGCAGGCGGTGTGGAACAACCGCACCGTCGATCCGCAGTTGATCGCTCCGTTCGACCGGACCAATCCGGATTTCCGGCCCGCGGCTGGATCACCGGCGCTTACCGGTGCCGCCACGCCGCCCAACGACGGCTTCTTCACCGTCACCGACTACGTGGGTGGTGTGGATCCGAACGGCGCCGCCTGGTACGAGGGCTGGATCACCACAGATCAGAGCTGAGCGGGACAGGCATCCCCCCTGGACGAGAGCTCTGAGAAGTCTGAACGAGGCGCGGGTGCTGGTCCCCGACCGGCCCTGCGCCTCGCTTCAGAACGAGGTCAATACTCGATGTTCCACATCCGACTTTCTTCCGTCCGCCGTGGCGTCGCGTGGATCAGCGGCGTCGGTCTCGCCGTGGTGCTCGGCGCGTGCGCGGACGGAAACGCCAGCACCGAGCGGGCCGGCCGTCTGTCCGGCGCGCCCGACTCCCCGATGTCGCTGAGCGTTCTCGTGCTCCGCGGCCTCCAGGCCGAGGACACGACCCAGCTCGCGGCGGTCCGCCTCACCGAGCACGAGCACAACGACCTGTTCTGGCCGGAACACCCGGCGAGCAATCCGGAGGCCAACTTCCCGGTCGACTTCGCGTGGACCAACATCCAGACCCGGAACCAGGACGCGGTCGAGCACCTCCTGCACCGGTACGGCGGCCGTCAGCTCGATCTGGATTACGTGGAGTGCCGCGGCGAGACGGAGGCGTTCGAAACGTACGAGGTGCTGACGGACTGCTGGGTCGGCTTCCAGGTCGACGGACAGTTCACCGAGCGGCAGCTGTTCAAGGACATCTTGGTCATGGACGGCGGCCACAAGATCTTCCGCTTCTACAAGTGATCGGGCCGGTACATCCGGTGATGGGCCCGGTGCCTTTACACAAACGTTACATCCCGCTCACCGCGGCGTTTCGGAACGGACCTATCGTCGAAGCGCAGACCGGCTTCCTGAACGGACCGACGGAGCACATACATCGTGATCAAGCCGCTACCCCAGGACGGTTCCGCGGACGGGCTCGTGGACGAGATCGGTGACCTCAAGTTCAACGAGCGGATCCTCGTCGTCGACGATGAACCGGACATACTCAGCATCCTCGTCTACCATCTAAGCCGCGAAGGATTCCGGGTGTCCACCGCGGTCAACGGTGCAGCCGCGGTAGCGGCGGCAGAATCCGTCCCGGATCTCGTCGTCCTCGACCTCATGCTTCCGGTCATGGACGGCTACGACGTCTTACGGGCGCTGCGGCGCAACGAGCTCACCAGCCGCATCCCGGTCATCCTGCTCACCGCTCGCCAGGAGGAGGAGGAACGGGTGCGCGGCTTCGAGTTCGGGGCCGACGATTACGTAACGAAGCCGTTCAGTGCGCGAGAGCTCGTTCTTCGCATCAAATCGCTGCTCC
>CAZJXR010000052.1:20122-22426 GCA_964550085.1 uncultured Gemmatimonadota bacterium | reverse complement strand
TTGGAGCGGTGGAGCGACGCGGGCATAAAGCGAGATCAGGAACCGTCCAGCCCCTCCAGCCTCCACAGATCTCCCTCCACCTGCTGCACGGTGAAGTAGAGGACACGACCGTCGCCTGACAGGTGCGTGTAGTCGATCCGGCGTCCCTCGCCCGGATCGAAGAGCAGCGACGAGGGGCCGCCCTCCAGCCCTACCGCGCGCAACACGCGGTGATCGGCCAGGTAGAGGACGCGCGTCCCGTCCGCAGACCACAGTCCGTGCGCGTTCTGAGTCGGCTCGTTCGTGAGCTGCCGCTGGGTGCCGTCGAGCGGGCTGACGGCCCAGATGTCCCGGTTGCCATCCTTCATCGATGTGAACAGGATCCACTCGCCGGTGGGAGACCAGCGAGCCGTATGCGCCGTGGCACCCACGTCGGTAAGGCGGCGCGCGTTCGATCCGTCTATGTCCATCACCCAGACTTCCATGCTGCCGCTGCGGTCCGACATGAAGGCGATCTGTCTGCCATCCGGCGACCAGAACGGGTTCATGTCGGCGGCCGGGTCGGTGGTGAGCTGAATCGCCGCTCCCCCGCCCGCCGGCACGACCCACAGGTCATCGTTTCCAGACCGATCGGAGAAGAAGGCGATCCGTCGCCCATCGGACGACCAGTCGGGCTGCATATCGCGGCCCGGCCCGTCGGTGATGCGGGACGGACTCTGCGTGCCGACCTCGAATTGCCACAGCTTCTGCGGCCCGCCCCCGCGATCCGATGCGATCACCAGCTTCGTACCGTCGGGGGAGACGGCGGGCGCGACGTCGTTCCAGGAGGAAGCGAGCAGCGGCCGGGGCTCCCCGACGGCTTGCCCGCTCACGCTGTCGAGCTCGACCGACCACAGGTCCTCGAAGGAGCGGGTCGAGGAGTATACGATCGCGTTCCCATCCGGGGATACGCTCGGATCGACATCGTTCCCGGCGCTCGTCGTCAGCTGCTCGGGCCCGCCGACGGGCGCCCCGGTGGACGGATCGATTTGAAGCCGCCACAAGTTGAGAGCGCCGCTGCGGTCGGACACGAACACGAGCGTGCCGGCTTCCGCCCAGGCCGGAGCGAGGTTCCGCTTCCCATCCGCGAGCACCGGGACCGACGTGCCGCCCGCGGCGGGCACGAGATGAATGTCGCTCGAAGTGGTGAGGCTTCCCTCCTGGCGCTCGTAGGCTATCCAGCGCCCATCCGGAGACCACGCGGGCCGCGTGTGCACGGCACCATCGGAGCGGTCGGTGCTCACCCGCACCGGGTTCGCGCCCTCGGACCCCACCGTCCAGATCCGGCGCGGGCCGTCCCGACTGCTGTCGAACGCGAGCCGTAGACCGTCGGGGGACCAGGAAGGGTTGAACCCATCGTCGATGACCCGGGTCGGGCTTCCGCCGAGCGCCGGCACGATCCAGATGCCCCCGCCCAGCGAATAGCCGAACTGGACGCTCTGGTCGAGGCGCGGACCGTGGTCGCGGGAAGAGGTGAAGGCGATCCGCCTCCCATCCGGGGACCACGCGGGCTGCGTGTCATCGCCCGGATCGTCGGTGATCTGCAACTCCTCGCCGCGGGCCAGAGCGCGGATCCACAGATCGCGGTTCCCGGTCTGATCGGAGACGTACGCGATACTGCTCCGATCGGGGGACCAATCGGGACGCTCCTCCAGGCCGCGGGCCGCCGTCAGCCGTGAGCTGCGGAGGGCAGCGGCCCGACTTCCTGCCTCGGCCACGGGAGCCGACCTCCCGGGGCCCTCTGCCGTTGGTTCCCGCGCGGTCGCGGGGCCGCCGCCGCGGCGCACGAGCGTGAGCGCGGCCCCGGCGATGATGAGCAGCGCGCCGAGCATGAGCAGCTCGATTCCGCCCACCCGCTGGCGTCCCTTTTCCCCGTGATACCACGCCAGGACGAGCGCGGCCGGGAAACCGACGGCGAGAAGGATAAGCGTGACCCGGAACAGCTGTGCCGACCAGTCGAGCTGCTCGGCGAACAGGCCGACGATCTGCAACAGGAGCCAGGCACCGCCCAGATAGGCCAGAGCCCATTGAACGAGCTTGCGATCCTTCAGCTGCTGAAGCAGAGACGGCATGACAGATTCCGTGCGCTAGAGCCGGTCCCGGACCCGTGGGCTGCCTTCCAATTTAACATTGGGGCGGGCGCGGGCACCGGCGTCTACTGCCACGCGGCAAGCAGCGCGCCCATGACGGAAACAGTCAGGGGGCGTTGTCGGACTATCAGGCGGCGCGTTCGACGGCGCGTTCGCTCGGGAGCCCGCAGTTGCTTGCGAACGCGGAGCTCGCGTT
>CAZJXR010000052.1:0-20112 GCA_964550085.1 uncultured Gemmatimonadota bacterium | reverse complement strand
CAAGCAGCGCGCCCATGATCGCCAGACTCACCAGGTGGTAGCCGTTGTTCAACCAGTAGGTCACTCCCGAACGCCCCTCGAACACGGTCGGGCCGACGCTGGTGGTGACCACGAAGCCGGCCCAGGCCCAAAAGCCGGTCTGCGCGCCCTCGCCGATCGTCGTCGCCTGCATGTAATCGACCCAATGCGCGAGGACGAACGCCATGATCAGGGAAGCGATCGCCGTCAGGATGTAGCCGCGTGAGGCCTGCGTCTTGAGCAGCTCGAGATCCTCGGAGGTCAGATTCATGGCCGCCATCCACGGCTTGGCGAACAGGGGACCGTACCAGAGCGCTCCGATCACCATCGGAATAAGCGCCGCCACGATGATCGCCACGTAGTTGAGCTCTACCTGCGGCATTGATGCCTCCCGGTTGAAGAAACGAGGTGGGGCTCAGACCGGCGCCTGTCGATGGGGATCCGGCTCCTGCCCGGGCGCTCGAGGCGGTCCGGTTCTCTGCTCGGGCACCGCGGGCAGGCTGCGATGCCAGCCCGGCGAGTGATCACACGCCGCGTCGCGCGATCTCGTCGTAGAGGTCGGCCAGGGTCTCGATACCCCGGCGGTACATGCCGAGGTCGATCCACTCGTTCGGAGCGTGCAGATTGCTGCCCGGGAGCCCGAAGCCGAGCAGCATCACCGGTCCGAACAGACTCTCGAACATCGGCACGATCGGGATGGAGCCTCCTTCGCGAACGAAGACGGGTCTCCTTCCAAAGGTCTTTTCCAGGGCCGCGGAGCCGGCCTCGAACAGGGGGCTGTCCGGATTGGATGCCCACGGCTGGCCGCCGTGGATCTCGCGCACCTCGACTTCGACCCCGTTCGGCGCCAGCGAGCGAATGTGCTCGCCGGCGAGTCGGGCGATTTCGGCCGAATCCTGCTCCGGAACCAACCGCATCGAGATCTTGGCCATGGCATGGGAGGGGAGAACGGTCTTGGCACCCTGGCCGGTAAACCCGCTGAGGAGACCGTTCACGTCGAGCGTCGGTCGGTACCAGAGGCGCTCCAGGTGGGAGAATCCCGCCTCGCCGTCGAGGGCCGGGACCCCGGTCTCTTCGATGAAAGCGGCCTCGTCGAAGGGCAGTGCCGCCAGGCCGACCGCTTCGGTCTCGCTGACCGGCTCGACCCGGTCGTAGAAGCCGGGAATCGTGACGCGGCCCTGATCGTCCTTCAAATCCGCCACGATCCTGCACAGCGCGTTGGCAGGGTTTACGACCGCCCCGCCGTACGATCCCGAGTGAAGGTCCGACTTCGGTCCACGGCATCGAACCTCCACGTATGCGATGCCCCGCAGGCCGACCACCATGGAAGGAAGCTCGCGCGAGAACATTCCCGTGTCGCTGATCACGACAGCATCGGCCGAGAGCCGATCCGAGTGACCCTGCAGAAAGGCCTCCAGATTGCGGCTTCCAACCTCCTCCTCCCCCTCGAACACCAGCTTGACGTTCACCGGCAGCCCGTCGCCGCCGGCGAGCCGCGCTTCCAGCGCCTTCACGTGCATGTGGACCTGGCCTTTGTCGTCGATCGCCCCGCGGGCGTACATCCGGCCGTCCCGCACATCCGGCTCGAAGGGCGGACTGGTCCACAGCTCGACCGGATCGGCCGGCTGCACATCGTAGTGGCCGTAAACGAGGATGGTGGGAGCGGATGGATCGCTGACGAGGCTGGCGACGACGATCGGATGGCCTTCGGTCGCGATCACTTCAACGTCGTCGAACCCCGCGGAGCGAATGGATTCGGCCAGCCAGTCGGCCGCGCGTCGAACGTCCGCCGCGTGCTCGCCGTCGGTGCTCACGCTCGGTATGCGCAGGAACTCCGCCAACTCGCTCTCGAAGCGCTGGCGATTGCTGCGCACGTAGCTCGCCGTATCCGGCACCGTTCTTCTCTCCTTCTCGCCGATCGGGCGTTCCGTGGCGAATTATACCGGAACCCGGCACGATCGGCTAACGGTTGCGCCGTTCGGCTCCTTCCCGCTTGCCGGCAGCCGTGTGCGGGGAAAGGTTGAAGCGCGACACGCGCAATGGGTGCCAGTAACTGCTCCGAGGGTAGAGAGAGTGCCACGAGCATCGATCATCGTCGCCACCTACAATCGACCATCGACGCTCGCCCTCGGCCTGCAGGCGTTTGCACGACAGACCGCCGGCGATTTCGAGCTCCTGGTCGCCGATGACGGCTCCGCCGCTTCGACGGCCGAGCTTCTTCATGCCGTCGCACCCGCGCTTCCGTTTTCGCTCACCCACGTGTGGCAGGAGGACCGCGGGTTTCGACTGGCCCGCATCCTGAATCGGGCGGCAGTCCGGGCTCAGGCGGACTACCTCATCTTCACGGACGGCGATTGCATTCCGCGCAAGACGTTCGTGGCGGAGCACCTCGCGAACCGGCGGCGAGGACATTTTCTGGTCGGCCGCGCGGTCGCCCTGAGCGCCCGCTTCAGCTGCCGCGTGGGCCGCGACTACATCGCGAGCGGCCGGCTCGACTCGCTGAATCCGGCGCTGCTCATCGATGGCCTGCTCGGGGAGACGGGACTGGCAGAGCATTCCGTCCGCGTGAGGCCCGATTGGCTGCTGCGACTGTGCGACCGCCGGCGACCGCCCGCTCGCCTGCACCTCGTCGGCAACAACTGGTCCGGGTGGCGAGACAACTTCCTGCGCGTGAACGGTTTCGACGAATGGTTCGACAGCTGGGGGTCCGAAGACATCGAACTCGGCTGGCGACTCCGAAACGCCGGACTCAAGCCGCTGTCCGTGAAGAACCGCGCGATCACCTTTCACCTCTACCACGGTCGCGGGCACGCTTGCCCCCGGCCGGAGAATGTGAGCCGCGCGGAAGCGACCCGGACGGGAGGCGGTCGCTGGTGCGAGCGCGGGGTGGACGACCACCTCGCCCCTCGCGGGACGGGTGATTCTCAGACGCAGCCGCAGACGCAGCGGGCGCCCGACGCGTCGGGCGGGCCGGCGACCGCCCCTCGGGGAGGCGATTCCGCGATCGGGGCGGTCCGGGAGTAGGCGGATGCATTACCGGGTCACCGGTTCCGAGGGAGCCCGCGACGTCCTCGTCGTGCTGGAACGCGGCGACGCGTTGCCCGACTCCCTGGTGACCCTCGCCACGGAACTCCGCATCGCCGCCGCCGCGGTCAGCGGGATCGGCGCCCTCGAGGCCGCGACGCTCGGCTTCTTCGAGCCGACCGAGCGGCGCTACGTCGAGATTCCGGTCGATGAGCAGGTGGAGGTGCTTACCTTCCTCGGCAACCTGACCGAGGGACCCGGCGGCGAAGCGAGACTTCATGCGCACGTGACGCTGGGGCGCCGCGACGGTTCTACGATCGGCGGCCATCTGATCGCCGCCCGGGTGCGGCCGACTCTCGAGCTGTTCCTGTCGGAGACCGGCGGCCGCGTGGTGCGTGCGATCGACGAGGACTGCGGTCTCCCGTTGATCGCTTTGTAGCGCTTTACGATAGTGCTTTGGCCAAAGCTGATCCTCTCCGGCTGCCGAGGATACCGGCGTTCTTCGCGCGGACGCCGGCGTCTGACGGGGCGCTTTACGACATCGCTTGGGCCGGGGACGGCGCGCCCCCCAGCGCTCCGGAGAGGGGATCCAGCCGGATCCCGATATCGATCAAGGCGTTGACGATGACCCAGCCCCGGACGAAGGGACTGTCGAAGCTGTAGCCACCCGAGGTCGATCGGATCAGCTTCCGGCGCACGATGCCGTCGAGGGCGGCGAGCACGGAGGACGAGCCGCCAAGCGCGAAGCGCCTCCGTGCCCTTTTACCGGTCAACTGCCGCTCGCCCGCGGCGATCGCGCGGAGGACGTTCTGTTGCAGTGCCGTTAGGCTTTGCCACTGTGACCGGATGTACGGTTCCGCCGCGGCGATGATCGTTAGGAACCCGGCCCCCACCTCCTCGGTGCCCACACGACCGCGGGCGCGGCCGGCTTCGACCGAGGCCTGCGCCAGCTGTACCGCGTCGCCGGCCCGGGCTCCCGCGATCGCGACAATGGCCGACGCCGCTTCCGCGTCCGCCTCAAGCCCTCCGCTTGCGATGCGCTCGGCGATCCACTCTGCCAGGCGTGGCGGATCGATCGGCCGGAACTCCAGGATGTCGAAACGATCGTAAAACGCGCGGTCCCGGTTTCCGATCTCCTCGATCAGACCACCGTCCGATGCGGCGAGCAGATAGCTCACGTGCTCGTGCCGGCGGAGGATTGCGCGCAACCCGGCTTCTGCATCCTTCCCCCCGAGGCGATCGATCTCCTGAAACTCGTCGAGGGCCACGCCGACCACCCTCCGCTTGCCGGCCGCAAGCGACTCGATCGCATCCAGCACCTCACCGAGAATCCTCACCTGCTCCTCGGCCGGCGCGTCCCGCTGGACGGCGTCGAGGGTCAGGCGAACACTCCCCGTCGCGGGTTCAGGGAGGACGGAGACACCGACCGAGAGGCTCTGGATAAGCGTAGACATGGCGTCCGGCCAGGTTGCGCCGAGCTCGGCGGTGATCGCCTGCAGCAGACGGGTGGCGACGTCGGCCAGGTGCGAGGCCGGGGCGACGTCGATTCGGACGGCCTTGCCCAGTTTGCGCCGGGCGGCGGCGATGGCCAGGTCGATGGCCGATGTCTTTCCGCTCCGATCCGGTCCGAGGATCAGCAGCCGTCCCTGCGACTCCTGCAGCGCGCGACCGATGCGCTGGATCGGCTCGGCGCGGTCGACGTAGCAGTATCCGTCCGCGGATCCACCGAGGCGAAACGGGTTCTCCAATCGGGCGCCTCACTTGTTACCGACTCAGTGTACAATGAATCAGACTACGCGTTACGGGACGAGTCGGCAATGGGCGTAGTATTCAGATCGTCGCATCGTGAGTGGCCACGGCCGCCGCGGCCGGCTCTCGGTGCCGCCGACCGGGCTTCAGCGGGCGAGATCGAGGATCCGGTGTCCCTCCCGCTCGAAGGTGCCGGCCGTGCGCGTCCGGACCGGCTCGCGGAAGGTGGGGCCGTCCCAGCAGAAGGTGTGGTACTCCCCTCGCTCACCCGCCGGGTCCACTCCGCCCGCTTGTTCGAGCTCGGCGACGAGTCGCGCGCTCAGCTCCTCCCCCAACCATCTCACCGCGCCGAGCCCGAGGTTCACACTGACTATGCGGGTCCGATAGCCGGCGCCGAGGAACTCCCGCACCAGGGCGGCGGAGTTCTCGCCCCACAGAGGCTCGCGGTGCTCGAGTCCGGCCGCGCGAACTCGGGACTCGTACCACTCCCTCACATCGGCCAGGTGGATGTTGCCGAATACGAGACCGTGGATTCCGGCCTCCTTCAGCCGCGCGAGCCCGAGCTGGAAGTGGGTCTCGAACTCCTCGGGGCCAGTGGCCTCCTGCACGAGCTTGCAGTCCAGGGACCTGGCCTGTGCCTCGATGAGCTCGCACCGCACGCCGTGAAACCGGACCCGTCCGCTGTCGGCTTCGTGCAGATTGAACAGGTGGGTGACGCGCTCTCCCCGCTGCCTCCAGCGATGGAGAGCCAGAGTCGAATCCTTGCCGCCCGACCACGCCACTGCCCAGCTTGGTTGGCGGCCCCTCCGTACGTCGGTCACCGTAGGCCTGCCCGGATTTGGAATCGTGGGTGAGGCACCAACCCGGCGCGCACGCGTCTCTCGGAGCCCTACTCCGCCGTAACGGCCGCCGCCTCCCCATCCCCCGGCAGGCAGCGGTCGAGCGCCAGCGACAGCGCGCCGGCCAGCAGGCCGCGGTCGCTCGATCCGGCTCGCGCGGCAGCTTCGTCGAGCGCCGCTATGATCGTCGCTTCCGCCTGCGCGAAAACGTCCCGGCTGCTGCGGGGTGGCCGGTGTCCCATCAGCTGGGCGAATGCACACGCCACGCCGCAGTTGGCCACGAAGTCGGCCGCGATCGCGAAGCGGCCGTCCGCATCCCGCTCCAGCGTCATGTCACCCGCTGAGGCGGCGGCGAATGGACGATTGCCACCGCATACGATCGAGTGCACGCCGTGATGCTCCAGCGCCGCCAAGCGCGCTGCGGTCACAGTCCCCGAGGCGGCCGCGGTCACCAACAAATCGGCCGACATCGACCAGAACGACTCGCGGGCCGCACCGGAGCCCGGCGGCGCCGGCAGCTCGTTGCGCACCTGCGCTCGAAGCAGCGTCTCGATTGCGGCGTGGTCGAGTCCCCGGTCGGACACGAGTCCGCTCCGGTCGTCGACGATGCCGACGATGCGGCCTCCCCACCGCGACAGGTAGAGCGCCGCGGACCCCCCTACGCACCCGAAGCCTTCGATCAGCACCCGCGCGCCAGCCAGCTCGCGGCCCTGGAGGGCGAGGAGACGGCGCGCCGCCGCAGCCACTCCGTAACCGGTCACCAGGTCGACCACACGGTGCGACTTCCACGCCGTCGCCTCCTCTCCACCCACCAGCATCCCCATCCCTTCCCGCATGGCCGACAGGCGCTCGTCCAGCGCCCCGTCGCGCAGCCCGAGATGACCGCGCACCACCCCTTCCTGCGGATGACCGAGACCGAGCGCCGAGCAACGAGCGACTACCTCCTGGATGTCGACGTTCAAGTCGCCCGCCGTCCCGTACCGGGAGCGAAGCTCTGGCTCGATCGCCTCGAACCACAGCGCGAGCACCTCTGCCTTGCGCGGATCTCGCGGGTCGAAGTCGATCCCGGACTTGGCTCCCCCGATCGGGGGGCCCGAGATCGCGAACTTGAGCTCCATGACCTTGGCCAGGTACGTGACCTCATCGCGGGTGAGGCCGGCCTGCATCCGCGTACCACCACCGGCCGCCCCACCGCGCAGGCTGTTACACACCAGCCACCCGCGCGCCCCGCTGTCGTCGTTCCACTCCAGCACCATCTCCGGCCGCCGGCGCAGGAACGCCTCGTATCGGCTCCACACAGCGCCCACCCCGGATGACCCGTCGCCTGCCCCCGAGTCGCTCGCTCGCGGCTGGGGGGCCGCCTTCAGGTCCACCGCCCCGGCGTCGGCGTCATACATACGTATGATTGTACTCCTGTCTCCTGGACTTCCATCCTCGCTCCTCCCGAGTCGTTACCTCTGGAGCGTCATTCTGCACCTGCCACCCCACCGCCCGCCACCGCGTCCTCCCAATCCGTCCAGCGAAGGAGCGGTAGAAGCTGGAAACGACCGTCGTGTCGCCAGTCCGGCGGCGGCCAGGCGATCGTCCCGAAGGGGGCCACCCGGCAGGCACCCGCTCGGGCGCCCAGGGCGGCGACGGCGCCGGCGTCCGGGCCCCCTGCGTATCCGATCGCCTGGACCGTGCCTTGCAGGGCGTCCAGCGCCCCCTCGAGCTGGGCGACGCCCGGAATGGACTGCACGAACACCACGCGCGGCAATACCTGGAGGTGCTGCATCGATTCGCCTCCCCCAGCTTTCCGGGCCACGACCCCAGCTCTCCGGGCCACGACCGTCCAACGCAGGTCGGGCTCGCTGGCGAGCAGTGTCGTATGCGCCTCGCCGCCGTAGGCTCCGAACTCGTGCTCGGCCCGGAGGCGACGGACCGCCACCGCCTCTTCCGGAGCGAGCGCTGGCGCCGGGATGCGGGAGGTCTCCTCCTCGAGCGCCGCGGCGAGCAGCGAGGCGAAACGCCCGCCCGCGTCGGCGACCTCGCTCACCACGAACACCAGTCGCGGAGAAACGCAACCGCGCTGCTCGTAGGCGCAGACGTCTCGCGCCAGGTCGCGGGCCGCATCCGCACTCTCGACCGCGTCCGCGAGCACCACACCCACACCGATCCGCGGCCCGTACGCGAGCAGCTCGGTGGAAGCAGGCAGCGCGTCCCGGACCCCTCGCACCGCCTCCGCGCCGCCGTACACGACGGCCATCTCGGCGGCCGCCGACCACGCTCGCCACTCCGGCGCCTCGGTGACCGAAGGCCACCAGCTGACCGCCACCGTGGATCCCAGTTCGGGGTCTTCCTCGGCCAGCAGACGCGCGAACAGTGCCGGCAGGAACGGCTCGTCCTCGGCCGCCTTGCAGGCGACGGCAGAGCGCACCAGCAGACCACGAACGATCGCCGTGACGGCCACCCCGGGCACGTTGCCCGACAGGATGTGGAGCACCAACGGGAGTCCGGACGCCCGCCGACAGCGGCCGTCCCCGTCAGGCACGAATGCGTCGAGCACGCGTGGATTTCCGAGCTCGGATCGCAACAGGCGATCGAGCGCCTCGCGGGTCCACATCCGCCGCATGTGGTCGAGCGTCTCCTCTGCAAGCGGCGGCTCCCAACCCAACCCCTCACGCAGACAAGCGAGCGCCTCTCGGCGTCCGCGGTCGGCGTCGCCCAGGCGAGTCGTCACCCGATCGATCGCCCCGATCACCTGGTCGACGCTGCGGATGGCACGCGCGCGGAGAACGGATTCGCGGAGAGTGTCGGCCACTTGTGCGGCGTCGGCCCGGGTGAGGGCGGGGGTCCGAAACGGAGCCCCGCCGGGCCGTGTCCCCTCGTGCCACGACTCGGGTCGACCGGAATAGCCCGGCAGATGCCAGGGCCCGCTCATTCCGCCGCGTCGACCTCGGCCTGGGCCGCCAGCAGCTCGGCTGTAGCCAGAGAGCAGCCGCGCGATGGGGCGCCCGGGACACGCCCGACCCACTGCACCGCATCGCCTTTCACTCGCCCAATGTCTTCCGTCAGCACGGCGCACACGCTGCCTGCGTTGGCCAGGTCGTAGTGACTGAGAATGCCGGCCTCGCCATCGGGCAGTGGCGCCAGTTCGTTCGGCTCGAGCGCCCGCGTGCGCAACCAGGGCGGGCCGATCAGCCACGCCGGGTCGTGAGGGGAGGTGTAGCGCTGCGACAGCAGCTCCGTCATTCCGAACTCGTTCACGAACCGCGCCAATCCCAAGTAGCGGCGCACCTCCGCGCACACGGTGGATCGGTCGACCCCCGGGCGTCCCTTTGTGCCGCCGGTGTCGATGGCGAACGAGCCGGCCGGGAGCGGCCGCGGGCACGCAGCCGATTCCAGCCGGTCGAGCCAGTCGGCGAAGCCTAGCGTGGTCCCGACAATGCAAGCCGGCTTTGCCGCTTCGATGGCCGCCGCCAGGAACCGGTTCAACGCCGTCCAGTCGATGCCGCCGGCGCTGGCGACGCTTCGAGAGTCGGCCGTGCCGAAGCGCCTCAGGAGACCGTCGATCATCCACGCCAGGGATGAATCCGATCCGTCGTCAAAGGGCGGCACGAGGGAGACCATAGCGAGCCTTCCGCGCTGCGGCACCACCTTGCGAGCGAAGGTGGCCTCCATGGAGGAGCGATACAGGCCGGGATCGCGCACCAGGTGGCACCCCCGGGTGGCGGCTCCCGCCGTCGTTCCGCTGGTCCGAAAGGTCAGGCGTGCCCGGCTCGGGCCGCCGACGATGAGGGGTACGGTGCGAAACGCGGCCACCGGTACCGCCGGCACCTGACTCCAGTGCCGGACCGTCCTCGGTGACGCGCCGCGCCGGTCACAGAAGCGGCGGTACGCTTCGATGCCCGCGTATTGCACCGCGAACGCGCGCGCCGCGAGGAAGTCCAGCTGCTCCTCCGTCCAGGAAGCACCGTGCCGTTCCCAGCGCCGGAACTGTTCGATCAGCTCCGCGGCGAGACGATCGAAAGCGGCCTCCGAGGGAGGACCGGAGGCGACCGCCGAGCTGCCGTCGCTAGTCGCCGAGAACACCGGCCATGCGTCGGCCTTTGCGGATCCACCTCACCTCGAGGGCGTCCTCATCCAGGTACAAAGCCTCCCGCAGGCCGGCGACCGAGCCGATCGGTCGCCCGTCCGCCTCGATCAGGACATCCCCCGAGCGCAGACCGGCGGCCGACGCTGGCGTGCTGTCGAGGACGCGGATGACCAGGAGACCGCTGGTGACGCCGAGGGCCGTCGTACCGAGGGCATCGGCGAGATCGGGATTGAGCTCCTCGAACTCGGCGCCGGCCACGCGCCGCCCGCTCGGCCCGACGAACACCGTCACCGCAGGGCGCGAGGCGTAGGCTGGTACCGTCTCGACACTCTCACGGCTGAGCGCTTGGAGCGACAGCCGGAGTGAGTCGAGCCGCACCCGAGCGAGCGCCAGAGCCGAATCGTAGCGCGCCTCGAGGCGAGGAGCGACCTCGGCCTCGTACTGCCGGCGCAGTCGCTCGGCCGCGTCGTACATGTTCTCGGTGTCGCCCTGTCCTTCAGCGCGCAGTCTGGCGATCTCCGCCAGCAGGTACGTCTGGAGAACAGCCTCGTCGAGGTGTGTCGGCAGGGGGGCACGGCTCCGTTCGGGCAGCGCGAGGCGAGGGGCCGCGAACTCGCGCACCGAGCCGTCCGGCTGCCGGAAGCGGTAGCTGTACGAGGCTATGCCGGAGGAATCGACGTGCATCTCGACGTCCGCCGTCAACCGATTGCCCTCGATGACGATTTTGGGAACCGGCACGACCCGCAGCGCTCCGCGCGCAGGCTGATCGGGGAGCGTCCGAGTCAGGACGGTGGTCCGTTGGTCCGGCCACGGCGCGGGCTCGACCGACAGCGATACCCGCTGACCCCGGCGGCCGACGACCGCCGGAACCTTCACGCCGACCGCCAGGTTGGAGAGCGCCCGGTCACCGGTGGCGGTCGCCAGCGCCGCGCCAGCGATGGAGAGCAGCGTGTCGCCGGGCACGAAGCCCGCTTCGTCCGCCGGGCTCCCGACGACCACCCCTTCGATCACGGGGGTGCGCGCGCAGCTCCACCCCTCGGGGCCTCGAGCGCAGGCGTCGCTGAGCCCGATTCCCACCCATGCCCGGGCGGCGTCGGCTTCCTGGGCGGTCGCGGGCGACGCGGCGACGAGCGCCCCGATTCCCAGCCACGCGAGAGCCGTCAGCCGTCCGGCCGCCCGCCGCATCGAACCCTGCCGTTTCCGCACTCCCACTCCTATGCTATCCATGCCCCTCGAGCCTATACCCTGCGTTACCAGGATGCCGCCGGCAGCGAACGCCGCACGTTCCAGTCTCACCGGTACTCAAGGGTGGCAGCGTGCAACACGCGGTTGAGGTTATCGCTCAACGCGTCACGCTCGTCGATCACCTCGAACAGAAAGTCGTTGACAGCCGGGTCCTCGGGCGCTTCCCGAAGCGCCTCGCGCGACGCTTCCACCAGGGCATTGAGCTCGGCCAGCCGAGCCGCCGCGGCCGCCGGGTCCTGAGCGAAATCCACACCTCCGGTGGTGAACCGACCTCGCAACGCCTCGAGGTTCTGGCGCGCCGCCACGTACGTCATCGCTTCCGCCCCGAAGGCCGGCGAGCGAGCCGCGGCGCCTTCTCGATCCGTCGCCCCTACGGTCGCACCGTCTTCGATCGCCACCTCGCCGGCCGGCGGCTGCCCGTCCGTCCTGCTCGCGGCCTCCGGCCCAAGACCGGCTTCGCGCAGTCGCTCGCCCACGAACAGGCCGCCGACGAACAGAACCGCCGCCGCGGCCACTCGAAGGGGCCATCCGGAGACGACCTCCCACCCCCTGATGCGTCGGCGTCGAACCGATACCACCCCTGTCTCGTGCGGAGCCGAGGGCAGCTGCTGTTCGATCGCGTCCCATACCTCCGGGGGCGGATCGAGCTCCGGAAGTCCCGACAGGGCCATACGCATCCGCGTGAGCGACTCGTAATCGCGCTGACAGGCGTCGCACGCGCCCAGATGGGCGACCGCGCTCGGGTCCGAGTGCGGTTCGTCCACTACAGCGGACAGACGCTCGAGCGTCAGGTGTTCAGACATTATTCCCAGCTTCTCTCGTTCTCGGCTCCGGCGCCAACAGGTCGCGCATGCGGGCCCGCGCCTTGTGTAGCTGCGACTTCGATGTTCCAACTGTCACGCCGAGCATGTCGGCGATCTCCTCGTGCTTCAGGCCCTCGACATCGTGCAGGACCAGCACCTGTCGATAGCCATCCGGCAGCCGGTCGAGCGCCTCCTGCAGAAGACGCTGATTGATCACCGCCTCGTCGATCGACGGAGCGCGGGCGCTCCAATCGGCAGCGCTCTCGGCGTCGCTGCGTCGGGACCGGCTGCGCAATCTGTTCAGCGCCGCGTTGGTGGCAATCCGGTACACCCAGGTGCCGAACGACGCGTCGCCCCGAAACAGATGCAACTTCTGGAACGCCCGAATCCAGGCATCCTGGGCGACGTCCTGGGCGAGGTCGTCGTCACCGGTGAGGCGACGCGCCACCGAATAGACCCGACGGGCGTTCGCCTGGTAGAGCCGAGCCATGGCGAGCTGATCACCCGCCCTCGCCCGCTCGACCAGATGTGGTTCGTCCAACCGGTCACCCATCGGCGAGTCGGCCCTCCGATCGCTCACTGGTTCGACCCGTCGGCAACGCGCAAGGTTGCCCGTATCCCCCCGACGGCCTGCCGGATCGGGCACCGGCGGCGGACGGCCGGGAGGGTCAAGCCGCGGCGGGCGCCCCGAGCCTCGAAACGAGGAGCGGAGCGACCCGATAGAACACGATCGCCCACGATGCTCCGATGATGGCGTCCAGACCATAGTGGAAGCGACCGAATACCGTTCCGATCGCCAAGGCGATCACGAACGGGGCGAGTACCCAGAACAGGGTACGGTTTTCGGGCCACGTCGCCAGCCAGGCGCTCATCGAGACTGCGACGTGGGAGCTGGGGAAGGCGGTGCCGCGCGAGGAGCCGCCTTCCAGCAGGCGGTGCACGAGCTGGAACAGACGGCCGTCGGCGATCGCGCCGCCGATCATCTCGAACTCGTACCGCGGACCGCCGACCGGGAACACTACAAAGGCGAGGTAGCAGACGTAGAACGCGAGCGCGGTGGTGAACGCCACCCGGTGGAGCCCGCCCGCGCCGGTGGCGAGGAACGCTCCCACCGCCGCCACCGGCATGATGAAGTAGTACGAGAAGTAGCCCGCGTGCAGACTCTCCGACAGCCACACCTTCGCCAGCGCGGGCTCGCTTGCGATCATGGACAGTTGACGTCCGAACGCGGCCGCCTCCCAGCGTTGAACGGCTCCATCGAAGTAGCCGGGAAGCAAGAGCTGATTGAGCGTGGCCAGCTCCGCGTAGAACAAGGGAGTGATCGCGACCGGGTAGAAGAGGCGCAGGAAGGCGAGAATCCGATTGCGGGGGACGCCCACCCGGGCAATCCGCATGAGCACCACGGCCGCCACCACGTGGGCAGCCGCAAGACCCCAGCCCCGAGAGCCGCCAGCGAGCGCGGCGAACAGACCAGTGGCCGACAGGTACGCAATGGGCACGTAGTCAACCGCGAACGGACCGCTCGCCCGGTGACCCTCCCCGGCGCCAGGCGAAAGGCCGGGACCACTCCGATCCGTCGCGTACCGTGACCCTGCCTTCGTCCGGGGCCGTGGCGCGCCGCGCCGCGCAATCAGCTCGCTCTCATCCATCCGATCTTCCGGTACCAGCTCGCGGTTCGTGCCAGCCCCTTCTCCAGCTTCACCTCCGGCTTCCAGCCCAGAGCTTCCTCGGTCGGCCGCACGTCGCACGTGTAGCTGTGCCGCGAGAGGTCCCGCGCGCGACGTCGATCGAGCGCCGGACGCCGACCGAACGCCCACGCCGCTCGTTCGGACAGTGCTCCCGCCGCGTCGAACAGCACGGGCGGAACGCGGACAACCCGTGCCCGGCGACCGACCGCTGTCCCGAGAGCCGCGGCGACCTCCGGCCAGCTGTACGCGCGCACCTCCGCTACCGGCCATGGACCCGGCGTCGATGCGGAGGTGGCCGCCGCCAGCGCGGCCCTGGCCACATCCTGCACGTATACCGGCTGCACCCGGACAGACCCACGCGGCGCCACGATGAAGCCCCGATCGGCCATCCGAAACAGCGGTAGCAGGTCACTGTCGCGAGGTCCGTACACGCCCGATGGACGGAGCAGGACGACCCGGAGCCGGTCGGCGCGAGCCAGCAGCTCCTCCTCCGCCTTCCGCTTGCTGCGTCCGTAGGCGCTCACCGGTCCCGTCGGGCCGCCGTCCGGGTCGGGGCCGCGTGCGGCGAGGCTGCCGACGAATACGAAGCAGCCGACTCCGGCTCCGATCGCGGCCTCGGCCAAGCGCGCGGTGGCATCCACGTTCCCCCGCCGGAGCTCACCACGGTGGCGCGCCCGAGTGAGGCCGGCCGCATGCACGATGGTCTCGACGTCTTTGACCACCGGGGCGAGCGCGGCATCGTCCTCCAGCTCCGCCTCCACTGTCTCGATCGCCAGCCCCTCAAGCCACCGACGGTCGCTTGTCGCCCGCACCGTCACCCGGACCCGGTAACCCTCGGCGACGAACAGCGACGCGATGTGACTCCCGACAAAGCCGGTAGCGCCGGTGACGAGCACGCGTGAGCCGGCGGTGTGCCCCATCACTCTGGCGGGTTGTCGGAGATACCCTTTTCGTACACCGCCCAGCGCTTGTAGACGTCCGAGCCGATGCGATCGAGCGGCCGCCGCATGGCCTCGTTGTCTTCGAGGACCCAGCTGAACTCGGCGTGCGTGATCCCCTTGCTGCGTCCGACATCGAAGATCCGGCGGTAGAACATCACGTCGATCCCCCTGCCCCTGTATTCTTCGAGCAGTCCCAAGCCCATGATCCGGATGCGATGGATGGACCGACGGTACCAGAACAGCTTCAAGATCCCGAACGGCAGCAGGCGGCCGTTGAGATGGATGAGGGCGTGATTGAAATCGGGGAGGGTGATCGCGAAGCCGACGGGCGTTCCATCCGCGAGCTCGGCGATCATCACGAAGTCCGGATCGACCACCGGCTTGAGCTCCTTGGCCATGTGGGAGACCTCGGCCTCGGTCATCGGCACGAAACCCCAATTCTTCTCCCACGCATCGCGATAGATCGTTTGAATCGTGTCGAGCTCTTCGGCAAAGCGCTTCATATCGATGGGTCGAACGCGCGCGCCCGTGCGTCGCGCGACGGCATCCGAGGCCCGTACCAGGTACTCCGGGGTCGCGTTCCCTACCTGGCGGTAGGCGACCAGCGTCTTCACCCGTTCGAACCCGGCGCCTTCGAGCAGCCGCCGGTAGTAAGCGGGGTTGTACGGCAGCAGCACCACCGGGGGAACGTCCAATCCCTCCACCAGCAACCCGACCTGCTCGTTCGTGGAGAAGCTGGCCGGGCCGCGCATGGCACCCAGCCCGCGCTCTCGGAGCCACGCGGCGGCCGTCTCGAACAGGGCGGCGGCAACGGCGTCGTGGTCAGCGCACTCGAAGAACCCGAAGAAGCCGATCGCTTCATGGTGGAAGTCGACGTGCCGGCGGTTGTGGATGGCCGCGATCCGCCCGGCCGGCTCTCCATCGCGGTAGGCAAGAAAGAAGGCGGCCTCCGAGTGGCCGTAAAACGGGTGCTTGGCGGGGTTGAGCGCCGTCTTCATGTCCATGATCAGAGGCGGCACCCAGTTCGGATCGCCGCGATAGATCGACCATGGAAGCTTGATGAACGCCCGCCGCAGGCGGCGACCTCGAACGGGAACCACCTCGATGCGGCTGTTCGGCCGTGTCACACCACGTCCAGCTGCTTGCCGATCTTTCCCACCGTCTCGAGCACGTAGTCGAGCTGCTCGTCGGTGTGGGTTGCCATATAGCTCGTTCTCAGCCGGCAGCTTCCCTCGGGCACGGCAGGCGGGACTACGGGGTTGGTGAAGATCCCGGCTTCGAACAGCGCTCGCCAGAACCGGAAGGTCTTCTCCATCGGTCCGACGAGAATCGGGATGATCGGCGTCTCCGTCGGGCCGATGTCGAACCCGATGGTGCTGAAGCCGCTCATCATCTTGCGAGTGTTCTTCCACAGGTGCTCCCGCCGCTCCGGCTCCTGCTGGATGATCTCCAGTGCCTTGAGCACCGTGGCGACCGACGCCGGCGGCATGCTGGCGCTGAAGATGAGCGAGCGGGCAGTATTCTGCAGATACTCCATCACCGTGCGCGACCCGGCGATGAAGCCGCCGATCGACGCCAGCGATTTGCTGAACGTGCCGGTGATGAGGTCGATGTCGTCCGTGACGCCGAAGTGTGCGGGAGTGCCCTCGCCGTTCGGCCCCAACACCCCGAGCGAATGCGCGTCGTCGACCAGCAGGGCGGCGTTGAACTCCCGGCCGAGCTCGATGAGGGCCGGCAGATCGGCCACGTCGCCCTCCATGCTGTACACGCCATCGACCGCGATCAGCTTGCCCCGATCGGGCCGCTGGGCTTCGAGCAGCCGGCGAAGCCGCACCATGTCGGCGTGCGGGAACCGCATGACGTCGCCGAAGCCGAGACGCGCGCCGTCCTGAATGCACGCGTGGTCCAGCTTGTCGAGAAAAACCGTGTCGGTGCGACCGATGAGGGCTCCGATCGACCCGAGCGCTACTTGGTAACCGGTGCTGAACACGAGCGCCGCCTCCTTGCCGACGAATTCGGCCAGCCGCTCCTCGAGGAGGTTGTGAAGATCGAGGTTCCCGTTCAGAAAGCGGCTGCCCGTATTGCCGCTTCCATAGCGGTCGAGCGCGGCCTTGGCGGCTTCGATGATGCGCGGATCGTGCGTGAGCCCCATGTAGTTGTTCGAGCCGATCATGATCTTGCGCTTACCGTCGATGTACACCTCGGTGTCGCACGATTTTTGGATCGGCTGGAAATAGGGGTATAATCCCGCGGCCTTGACGTCGCGCGAAGCCGTGAAGTTCTCGCACTTGGCGAAAACGTGCATGACCCAAACACCTTGTGAGGTTGACGCCAGTCGTCGGCAATCGGCGACGCCGGCCAGGGTGCGGCAGACACCCGTCGGAGCGGTCGGGACTCTACCCTCACACCACCGCAGTATTGGCGACCCCGAAAGCTACCGGAGGCGTCTAAAGGCGGCAAGGAAGCGGCGTTGCGGCGCAGCGAGCTTCCTCGTCCTCGCGTTGGGGTGTGCCTCGACACCACCGTCCCAGCCGCCCGCTCCCGTCGTTCGTCCCGCCGTTTCCGCGGCAGCAGAGGAGTCCGACCTCAGCGCGCTCATCGCCGGCCTCGCCGATCTGCCCCTTCGCCCGATTGAGGCGTCGCCTCCGCCCCTGCCGTACGTGCCGCCACAGGTCGAGTTTCAGCCTGAGGGACCACGCGAGGGGGACGCGATCGGCATCTACCTGACGGCGCACGCGCCGGGCGCTACCCTGACACACGTGCCGGCGGCGCGCGGCGAGCTCGCCGGTCGGACCGTGCACTTCGGCCACCTCGGCGGGGGATTGTTCGGCATCGGCGCGGCGCCGATCGGGAGCGCCGGTCCCGCCGAACTCGTGGTCGGGTACGCGGCGGGCGACGAATGGGTCGAGGTTCGGCGGCTTCCGCTCCTCGTCGCAGCGCGCGACTTTCCCTCCGTCGAGCTCCGGGTCGCAAGCCGCTTCTCGAGCCCGCCCGACTCGGAGCTGGCTCGGATCGCGCGGGAGCGCGAGGAGATTCGGGCCACGGTGGCCGTCGCCACTCCCGAGTTGTATGTGAGCGATGCGTTTCGGTGGCCCAAGCCGGGTCGGGTCACGGCTGCCTTCGGACAACGCCGGGTCTTCAACCAGGAGCTCCAGAGCCGCCACTGGGGATTGGACGTGTCGGGAGTGAGCGGCGAACCGGTGCGGGCGACTGCCCGTGGTCGAGTGGCGCTCACCGGACACTTTTACTTCGCCGGCAATTCAGTCTTCATCGACCACGGTCTCGGCGTGTATACGGGGTACTTTCACCTATCCAAAGTACTGGTAGCACCGGGAGACTTCGTCGAACGAGGTCAGCTGATCGGCGAGGTCGGGGCTACGGGACGCGTCACCGCCCCGCACCTGCACTGGTCGCTGTATGTCGACGGTGAGAGTCTCGACGCGAGCAGCCTGTTCGAGATCGACATCCCGCCACGGTCCGACCCGGTCGGCGGATAGTCGGGAGCCGGTTCGGAGGACTTCGGTAGCGGTCGGGTAATCCCGGACCGACACGCGCACCGCCTTGCCGGCTATCGGCGGGCCTGTACACTTTGCAGCTCTCATGACGAGGATCGCTCTCATCCTGCACGGCGGCGGAGCACTCGGCTCGTATACGGCCGGGGCATGCACTGAAATCCTACTCGCGCTCGACCGCAACCGATCCGCCGCCGAGTTCTCGGTAGATGTGATCACCGCCAGCTCGTCGGGTGGCCTGACGGCGGCGTTGGCGGCTCGAGCCCTGGTCGTGAATCGCTACACCGTCCCGTGGATCGAGCGGACGTGGATCGACGCTCTCGGCCCGCACACGCTGCTCAACGCCGACCGTCCCGACCGGGCCGGCCTGTTGGATGGACGCGCGCTGAGCGAGCTCGGCAAAGCGCTGATCGCCGCGGAGCCGGCCAGCGACGACGCGCCCCTAGACGCGTTCCGCGGCTCGTTGCACCTGGGCCTTTGCGTGGCCACGATCGCGGGCGCGACAAAGCCACTTTGCTTCGCGGCGCCGGGCGACGCTTCTGCCACCGCCTCGGTGGCGACCGTGGGAACCACTGCCGAGTTCGAACTGACGGAGGCTTGCCGAGCCGGTCATCCGGTGTGGGAGATGGTGCACCGGGCGGCGGTGGCCGCCACGTCCTTCCCCATCGCCTTCCCGCCGACGGCCACCGCCGGTCCGGCCGTGGACAGCGGAGTGTTTCACTCGGGGGCCCTCACCCTGGCGCGCCGACTCGCCGCCGCGGAGGGTGCTTCGCAGGAGGAACGTCTGTTTATGGTGATCGATCCTTTCGCGCGGCGCGGCAACCCGGCCGCGGCCCAACCGCGCGCCACCGCCGGCACGGTCGGCGTTGCGGCGGCCTGGCTGGGGGAAGCAGCGCTGCGCGAGGCCGCGGCCACCGATTTGTTGGTGGCCGGCGGGAGCGGCTCGATACTGGACGAGCTGATCACGCGTCTCCCCGAGCTCATCGAGCGACTCGATGACCCGGAGGCGATCGCACTCGGGCGTCATGTAGGCGACCTGGCGGAGCGCGCGGCGGAACTTTCGTCCGCTTACGACGGCGGGGAAGCCGACGACCGCGTGATGCAGGTGATTGATGCGAACATCCGACGGATCGAGGCCGACCCACGGGTTGCCGACGTCCTGCAGCGAGCGCGATCACGCTCGGGCCGCACCCGCCTCGCGAAGCTGATTTACGTGCTGGAGGCGGCGGCCGGGGTCGGGCGGAACAGGGAGGGGAGGACATGCCTCGTCGCACCCACAGATCCGGAGGCCCTCGCTTGCCGGGCGCTCGGCTCGCTGGGCGGCTTCCTCAACCGGGAGTGGAGGGCAGCAGACTTCCGGGCCGGTCGGCGGGATGCGCGGGATGCGATCGGCCGAGCGCTGCGCGGGTTGATCGAATACGAGCCGGACCCGGCGGACAGCTACCGGACGAGTGAGCTAGGTCACGTCGCGCCACTCTCGACGCAGGAACAGCAGGCCCTGCGCGCCTTCATCGAGGACGAGGTGGAGCGCATGCTCCGCGGGGCGAGACCCGGACCGGTGGCGGCCATGTTCGGCGCATGGCGGGGAGCGGTTAAGCGGCACATCGCGGACCGTGTGCTGGCCGCCCTCGGCGGATCGACCTGACCGCTCGCTGCCACGCGGGGCTCACCCCCGTCACGGGGGTGACGGGAGGTTCGCCCGGCCAGGGCGTTCACCGGGCCGCGCCGGCTGTCATACCGCCACCGAGGCGCGCGGCTCGTACGCCACGATTCGACCGGCGAGCGCCGATGCCATGACGGTGAACGGGCTCGCCAGGAACACCTTGCCGGGTCCGCTGCGCCCCGGGAAGTTGCGGTTGATCGAGCTGATCGTCACCTGATCCGTGGACGTGCTCACCCCCGGTCCCGCGTTGATGCACGCGCCGCACCCCGGTGCCAGCACGCGGAATCCGGCCCGCTCGAAAAGCTCCTCGTACCCCATGGCGCGCGCGTACTCCTCCACCGCCAGCGAGCCGTATTGGATGCACGCGTCCACCTCCTCCGGAACCCGCCGCCCTTCCTCCACCGCTTCTCGGACGACGCGGGCGTACATATCGAAGTCCTCCCGCTTGGCTCCCGTGCAGGAGCCCGCGAACACCAGGTTAATGCGGACCGGAGCGTCCAGCTCGCTGACGAAGATGCCGTTGCCCGGGTCGCCAGGCGTGGCCACCATCGGCTC
>CAZJXR010000051.1:16236-22466 GCA_964550085.1 uncultured Gemmatimonadota bacterium | reverse complement strand
TTCTTCACTTCGTACAGCACGACGCGAAGCGGCCGATCGCAGCCTTCGGCCACCGACAGCGCGAGGCGTGCCTCGGTGACGCGCGACCCCGGGGGCAGTGCCACCGAGTCCCAGCGCTGGATAAACCGAAACAGCTCGTCCTCGCCGTATTTCGGCGCCTGGCCGTGCTCGCCCTCCATGTCGAGTCGACCGGCGCGTACGGTCCCCTGCCCGGGCTGGTTCCAGCCCCAGCGGAAGCGGCCGTCCAGGAATCCCCGCAGGTCGTTGTCCTCCATGCCCGCGTAATCGGGACCGTTCACGAACGTGGTGGTGTGGGAGACGGACCGATCGGTCCGGGCCGAATCCCGCAACAACGAGACGCGGAGCGTGCCGATCGTTCCTGGCCAGGCGCGGACGGGCGGGGCCGCAGACGATTCTCCGTCGGATCGAGTCACGAATCCTCGATGATCCGCAGGAGCCGGGTGTCGACCTCGAGCTTCAACCCCTGCCGGATCGCCTCGAGGCCGACGATCAGGGCCCGTCCCCGGCCGCGGCATTCGAGCACCCGGCCCTCGACTCCGGCCAGCGGTCCCGAGACCACGCGCACCCGCTGCCCGGCACCGACCATGGGAGTCAGTTGCGGCTCCAGGCCCGTGTCGCGAATCCGATTGGCGAAGCGGCGGATGTTGGCGATCTCCGTGTCGGCGATCCGTGCGGGGGTGCCGTTGAAGCGCACGATCTCGGCCACACCGGGAGTGCTCAGCACGCCCGACAGGCCCTCCCGCTCACAGCGGGCGAAGACGTAGCTGGGAAAGAGGGGCCACAGAACCACCTTCTTTCGATCGTGCCACTGGCGCTCGCGTGGGATGAGCGGCAGGAAGGCTTCGATCCCGCGTTGGGCAAGGATCGAGTCGACTCGCTTCTCGTGGCGAGAGCGGGTGTAGCAGGCGTACCAATGCGGCTCGGCGTCGGTGGGGGTCGTACTCCTTCGCATCGTTTGACGGTGCATTAGTGTGCACTCCGTGCCTGTGAGTACCGTCAGCCCGGCAGTTTGTCCCCTGCCCGGTCTGCCGACCCCCTCTTCGATGAAAGCTCGTGTAAGCCGACGAACGCCGAAACGGACGAACGCTCGTCGTCTCTGTTCCCGGCGCTGGAGGGGGGGCGACGGTCGGAACGACCGACAACCCCGAACGCGATCCGACCCATCCCCCTCCCAGCGTCACGTCCCGGGCCGTAGCAAGAAGCGTCGCGAGTGGACGCTGATCGTGTAAGCTAAACTGCCCGAATATGTTATAACTCAAGTCGGTGACGGACGCAATGAGCCTGTGGAGTCGTCGCCACAGGCGAACGGCGGTCCAGGGGCGTGGTCTGCGCTTATGTAGAAGAGACGCGACGATCCGCCCGCCAGCGAGGCTCCCGGAGGCCGAGACTGTCGCGGGCCGCTTACACCCGCGCGTTCACCGCCCGACCGGAGGCGCCGAACGTCGCATAGCCCTGCGGTCAGACAGTCCGTCGCGGGCGCAGCGGCCGGCCGGCACCGCTCTTGCCCACCCCGGTCGCACGTGGCCTTGTCAGCCCAGCGCCATTAGCTTGTACCGTTGCCATTTGCAGCGCGGCGGGGCGTGAGCGGGCGATCGAAGGCCGGCGACCGGGTCGGTTGGACTCGGTTCTCAGGCCTCGGAACGGGGAAGAGCGCGAAAGGAGACCAATGGCAACCGACTCCGCGAATGGCGGCCCGAGCGATCGAAGCGATCGACAAGCGCCAGCCCTGCGAGTCCTGGTTACGGGTGCGGCCGGTTTCATCGGATCGCACCTCTGCGACCGCCTTCTGGCCGATGGGACCGAGGTGTGGGGGATCGACAACTTCGATCCTTTCTACAGCGAGAGCATCAAGCGCGACAACATCGCGACCGCGGCCGCCCACCCCGGAATGCACCTGATCGAAGGGGACATCCGCGACGAGGTGCTGCTGTCCGGACTGCTCCGGGATGTGCGGTTCGACGCCGTCGTTCATCTGGCGGCGCGACCGGGTGTGCGGCCCTCGATCGAGGACCCGGAACAGTGCATCGACATCAACGTCGGGGGAACGCTGACCCTGCTCGAGGCGATGCGCCGCCGCGGCGTGAGGCGGCTCCTGTTCGGCTCGTCGTCGTCCGTATACGGGGAGACCGACGCGATTCCGCTCCGCGAGTCGGCCGCGGCCGACAAGCCGATTTCGCCGTACGCGGCATCGAAGCGTGCCGGCGAGCAGCTGTGCTACACCTACCATCACCTGTTCGACTTCTCGATTCACTGCCTCCGCTTCTTCACCGTGTTCGGACCGCGGCAGCGCCCCGATCTGGCGATTCACAAGTTCACGCGGTTGATGGCGCGCGGCGAAGCGATCCCCGTGTACGGTGACGGCACGAGCGCCCGCGACTACACCTACATCTCGGACACGGTCGAGGGATTGGTCCGATCGCTGGCCGCCCTGTGCGCCGCGGACACGACGCCGTCATTCGAGATCATCAATCTGGGCCGCAGCGATTCGGTCACGCTTCGAGATCTGGTGACCCAGCTCGGGGCGGCGCTCGGGATCGAGCCGAGGATCGAGTGGCTCCCGATGCAGCCGGGCGACGTGACGATCACCTGTGCGTCGGGCGCGCGCGCCCAGACCATGCTGGGCTTCGAGCCGCAGGTCGATTTCGTCGACGGCCTGGCGCGGTTCGTCGCCTGGTATCGCGAGCGGCAGCCCGAACAGCCGGTGCGTGCCACCATCCGTAACCTGGCGTCTGCCTGAAGTCCCGCCGCGCGGCGGGGTCCGCCCCGTCGCGCGGCACATGACTGACCCCCACCCGGTGGATCACCGATCACACACGCTGCCCGGCTCGTCACCCGAAATTTTCTGACACTCGGCTCGGGCGAGGCGGTGGCGCGGATCATCGCCTTCACCGCCACTGTGTACGTGGCCCGGGTACTCGGCCCCGCCTCGTACGGAATCATCGAGTTCGCAGCGGCCATCATCCTCTATTTCCACCGCATCGCCGATGGCGGGGTCGATCTCGGACTCGGCGTGCGCGAGATCGCCGCCGCCCGCGATCGAATCGACGAGCTGGCCCCGGCCATCCTCACCGCGCGCCTGGCCGCGGCTGCCGTCCTGGCCGTCGCGCTCAGCCTGTTTTCGCTCCTCCTGCTTCCGCCGCCCGAGGGACCGGTGCTGGCCGCCTTCAGTCTCACCCTGCTGGCCGTCGGCGCCAGCACGCGCTGGATCCACCTCGGGCTGGAGAAGGCGCGCTGGGTCAGCATCGCCCGCACCTTGGGCGAGATCCTCATGGTCGGGCTGGTGATCGCCCTCGTGCGTCGGCCCGACGACCTGATCCGCGTCCCGCTCGCCCGCTTCGCCGGCGACGCGCTGGCCGCCGCGCTCCTGCTCTGGTGGCTTCGGGGCTTGGGAGTGCGCTTGGGGCCCCGGTGGAATCCGGCCATCGTGCGACCCCTCCTCCGGCGCGCCTGGCCGCTGGTGGCGAGCGCCCTGCTCGGCCTCATGATCTACAACTCCGACCTCATCTTTATCCGGCTGTTCACCGGTCGGTTCGCCGATGTCGGCTTTTATGCGGCGGCATACACCCTGATCGGATTCCTCAGCAACCTGGGGATCGCGTACAGCCTCAGTCTTCTGCCGACCCTGACGCGGCTCGATGTCGACCGCACGGAACAGGGGGCGCTGTACCAGACGGCGCTGGCGCACGTGTTCGCCGCCGGCGCCCCGATCGCGGTCGGCGGAGCGCTGCTGGCCGGCCCCATCATGCGGCTCGTGTTCGGGCCGGCGTACGAGCCTTCGGTCCTCGCCCTTCAGGTTCTCGTGTGGGCGATCCCGCTCGGACTGCTGCGCGACATTCCGATCGTGGCGCTGATGTCCCGCGAGCGCGAGTCGCACATCCTCCGTCTCACCGGAGTGGCCACCGCTCTCTACCTGCTCCTCAACCTGATCCTCATCCCGACGCTGGGGATCATCGGAGCGGCGATCGCGTCGGTGGTGACGGAGGCGGGGCGCATGGCTCTCGCCTTCGTTCTCGTTCGTCGGGAAGGGTTCGGAGCGCCGCGATTCTCGCGCCTGTGGAGGACGGCGATCGCGAGCGGGGCGATGGGCACCGGCCTGCTGGCACTCCCTGCCGGGGAGGTGTGGATGGCCGTTCCGATCGGCGCTGCGCTCTACGTGGCGGCGCTGGCGGCGCTCGGCGGCGTCCGCCTCTCGGGAGGTCGGCCGACGCTCGCCGTCTGAGCGGGTGTAGCGCGTCCCCCACACCCCGCCCCGGGCGGGCGGGGGGTCAACCGAATCGGCACCCGCACGGGACCCTGGCCGGCACACGTAAGTGAGTGACCTGTTTTATCTTACCTAACGCGTTTACCCATTCCGCCTGCGGGCGGCCCGGGGACGCGCCCCGCTTGGCAACCATGTTGCGGATCCCCGGCCTCGTTCGCTCGAATCGATCGTTCCCAACCGGACGAACCACACATGAGCATGCGGAAGTCGCGCGGTCGGGCGCCGGGCGTCGGCCCTTCACCTGTGTCCCGCGAGTGGTGATAATGGGCGGTGGCTCCGTAGAGACGGGTGCGGGCCGGTCCGCGGCGGGCGGACGCCGTGCGCCGACGATCTCGATCGTGATCGCTTCGGCCGGGGAGCGGCAGCGGCTCGAGCGCTGCCTGGACGCGCTCCGTACGCAATGCAACCGAGTCGGGGCGGAGGTGGTGGTGGCCCGTGCGGGGCCGCGCGATGAGATGCGGGAGTTGGCTCGACGCTTCGGCTGGTCTCAGTTTGTCATGGTCTCCCCGGGCGCTTCGGAAGCGGACCTGAGGGCGGCGGGCCTGCGCGCGGCCAGGGGTGACGTGGTCGCGCTGACCAGCGACGATCGGGAGAGCTGGGCCGGTTATGTGGCCCATCTGACGGGTGGTGGCGATTGAGGGAACGAGCATGAGCCTCGCGGGCGAAGCGCGACCGGAGGGCATGAGCCTCGCGGGCGAAGCGCGGGCGGTTAGACGGCTACGCGAGGGCGATCGCGTCGTGGTCATCGGGGCCGGACCCGCCGGACTTACGGCTGCCTACCTGCTGGCCAAGCGTGGGATCGAGGTGGTGGTGCTCGAAGGCGACCACATGGTCGGCGGCATCTCCCGCACCGCCGAATACAAAGGCTACCGCTTCGACATCGGCGGCCACCGCTTCTTCACCAAGATCGCCCCGGTGCAGAGGCTATGGGAGGAGCTCCTCGGCGACCAGTTCATCCGCGTTCCCCGCCTGTCGCGGATCTATTACGACGGCAAGTACTTCGACTACCCGCTCAAGGCCGGAAACGCGCTCCGCGGGCTCGGCGTGTGGAACGCGGTCCGCATCGTTCTCAGCTATCTGAAGGCGCACTTCCGGCCGAATCCGGTCGAGGAAAATTTCGAGCAGTGGGTGTCCAACCGTTTCGGCAGGCGGCTGTACGAGATCTTCTTCAAGACCTATACGGAGAAGGTGTGGGGGATCCCGTGCACCGAGATCCGGGCCGAATGGGCCGCCCAACGCATCAAGGGCTTGTCGCTCGCCCGCGCCATCATGTCGGCGACGTCGTTGACCAAGCGGCCGACCAAGATCAAGACGCTCATCAACGAGTTCCAGTACCCGCGTCTCGGTCCCGGTCAGATGTGGGAGCGGTGCCGCTACCGCGTGCTGGAGCTCGGTGGACGCATCGAGATGGGACACACCGTCACCGCGCTCGAACGGCAGGCCGGTCGGGTGGTCGCCGTCCGGGCGGACACGCCGGCCGGTCCGGTCCGGGTGACGGGCGACCACTTCATCTCATCCATGCCGGTTCGGTCGCTCGTCCGCGCCCTCGAGCCGGCTTCCTCCGCCGCGGTGCGGACGGCGGCCGAAGGCCTGTCGTACCGCGACTTTCTGGTCGTTTCTCTGGTGATCGACGAGGAGAGCCTGTTCCCCGACAACTGGATCTACATCCACTCTCCCGACGTCAGGGTGGGGCGGATCCAGAACTTCAAGAACTGGAGCCCCGATCTGGTCCCGGACCCCGGTCGCACCTGTCTCGGGATGGAGTACTTCTGCTTCGAGGGAGACGGGCTGTGGACGAGCTCGGATGAGGAGCTGGTCGCCCTGGCCACGCGGGAGCTGGGCGCCCTCGGCCTGGCCGATCCGGCCCGCGTGATCGACGGCACCGTGGTGCGCATGCCCAAGGCGTACCCCATCTACGACGGCGGGTACCGCGAGCACCTCGAGCGCA
>CAZJXR010000051.1:0-16226 GCA_964550085.1 uncultured Gemmatimonadota bacterium | reverse complement strand
TCCTCGATTTCAGCGATGAAGAACTCGAACGATTGCACAAGGCGTACCCCATCTATGACGCCCACTACAAGGCGTGCATCGACAGCGTCCGGCAGGAGGTCGACCCGATCGACAACCTCCACCTGGTGGGCCGCAACGGCCTGCACAAGTACAACAACCAGGACCACTCGATGCTGACCGCTATGATGACGATCTGGAACATGGAGGGGGCCAGTCACGACATCTGGGCGGTGAACACAGATTTCGAGTACCATGAAGAGCAGCGGGTCGAGGAGGCGGAGACTGGTTCGGAGGCCGTCGCTCGCCTCAGCGCGTGACGGATGGCAGACATGGTGATCGGTGTCGACGCGACGTGCTGGGGGCAAGAACGGGGCTACGGCCGCTTTACCCGCGAGCTCCTCAGGGCCCTCGTGCCGGCGGCCAGCGGTGAGCGCTTCGTGGTCTTCCTCGACTCGCGCTCACAGCGGGACTTCGACCTCGCGCATCCCAACCTGCAGGTGATCGTTGTCCCGCAGCGCGTGGCGCCGACCGAGGCCGCGGCGGCTGACCGGAACCGCTCGCTCCACGACCTGCTGCGCATGACGCGCGCGGTCGCCGGGACGGAGCTCGACGTCTTCTTCTGCCCGACCGTGTACTCGTACTTTCCGCTCCCGCCACGTCTGCCATCGCTGGTCGCGATTCACGACACGATTCCGGAGCGCTTTCCGGAGCTCACCCTCCCGTCGCGACGCAGCCGGCTGCTGTGGGGGCTGAAGGTCAAGCTGGCCGTCAACCAGGCGCGCCTCATCCTCACCGTGTCCCGCTTCTCGGCCCGGGACATCGCGCGCACCTTTCGGGTGGCGCCGGCCCGCATCCGCATCGCCGAGGAGGCGCCGGCACCAGAGTACGCGCCGAGCGAGTCGGCGGAGGCGATCGCCGGCGCGGCCGCGTCGGTGGGCCTGCCCCCCGGTGCCCGCTGGTTCACCTACGTGGGAGGCATCAATCCGCACAAGAACGTGGACGCGATCGTCCGCGCCCACGCGACCCTGGTGCGCGAGAACGGCGGTCGGGCACCGTTTCTCCTCCTGATCGGGGCGGTCCAGAACGACGTGTTCCACGGCAACGCCGAGCGGATTCGCGATGCCATCGCGCGCGAGGGCACCGGATCGTTGGTCAAGTGGACGGGCTTCGTGGACGATGCTCAGCTCCGTCACCTGCACTCGGGGGCGATCGCGCTTCTCCTCCCGTCTCGCATCGAGGGGTTCGGGCTGCCGGCCATCGAGGCCGCCGCCTGCGGCACGCCGGTGATCGCGACGCGCGAGAGCCCGTTGCCCGATCTGCTGGCCGGTGGCGGTGTGTTCATCGACCCGGCTGACGAGCCATCGCTGACCGCGAGCATGCGGCTGCTCGCCACTCGGGAGGATGTACAGCGCGACATGGGCCAGCGCGCCCTGGAGCGGGCCCGCCTTCTGAGCTGGGAACGGGCCGCCGGGGTGACCCTCGATGCGCTGCGCGAGGCGGCGGCATGAGCGGCCTCCGGTTCTGCATGGTCACTACCTTCTACCCGCCGTTCAACTTCGGCGGAGACGGGATCGCCATCCAGAGACTCGCGAGGGCGCTCGCCCGCCGCGGGCACAGCGTGACCGTGATCCACGATGAGGACGCATACAACGCTCTGGCGTCCGGAGCGCCGACGATCACTGCGAACGAGCCGCCGGGAATCCAGGTGCACGGTCTGCGAAGTGGCGTGGGGTGGTTGTCGCCCCTGGTGACTCATCAGCTCGGCCGGCCGCTGGTGAATCGGAAGCGGATCCGGGAAATTCTCGCCGACGGGTCGTTCGACGTGATCAACTTCCACAACGTGTCGCTGGTGGGCGGGCCCGGGGTGCTGGCCGAGGGGAACGGGCTCAAAGTGTACACCGCGCACGAGCACTGGCTGGTGTGTCCGACCCATGTCCTGTGGCGCCACGGACGCGAGCGGTGTGACGGCCGCCAGTGTCTGCGCTGCGTCGCCCACTACCGCCGCCCACCGCAGCTGTGGCGCTATACGGGCTACCTGAAGCGCCAGCTGCGGCACGTGGACCTGTTCATCGCCAAGAGCGAGTTCAGCCGCGGCATGCACCGGGAGTTCGGATTCGAGCCGCCGATGGAGGTGGTGCCGTACTTCCTGCCGGATGCGGAGCCGAACGGAGGGGCGGCGGCGTCCGGTCGGCCGCCGAGCCCGGGGCGGGAGGGCGCCTCGCAAGGTGCCCCGTCGCCGCATCCGCGCCCCTACTTCCTGTTCGTCGGTCGACTCGAGAGCCTGAAGGGGCTGCAGGACGTGATCCCGCTCTTCGCGCGCTACCCGGAGGCCGATCTGCTGATCGCCGGCGCCGGTACGTACGGCGACCGGCTGCGGGAGCTGGCCGCCGGCATGACGAACGTCGTCTTTCTCGGCCGCCTGGACGGGGAGCAGCTCCAGCGGTACTACCGTCACACGCTGGCGCTGATCGTTCCATCGCTCGGATACGAGACGTTCGGCATCATCATCATCGAGGCGTTTCGGGCGGGTGTTCCGGTCATCGCACGGCGCATCGGCCCCTTCCCGGAGATCATCGAGCGGGCGGGCGCCGGCGCTCTGTTCGACGACGAGCAGGAGCTGCTGGCGGCCATGCGGGGGCTGCAGCAGGGTCCCGACGCGCGCGAGGAGCTGGGACGCCGCGCGCGTCGCGCCTTCGAGAACAACTGGTCCGAGAGCGCCGTGGTCCCGATCTACCTCGGGCTCCTCGAACGTACTGCCGCCGATTCCGGGCGCGCGCGGCTGGCGGAATCGCTGCGAACGGAGCGGGTGGCATGAAGGTCTTCATCACCGGAGGAGCAGGGTTCATCGGGTCGCATCTGGCCGAGCGGCTGCTGGCGCTCGGGAACGAGGTGTTGATCCTGGACGATCTGTCAACCGGCGCGATCGCCAACATCGACCACCTGATCGGTCGACCGGGGTTCTCCTACCGGGTGGGATCGGTGCGTGACGCGCCGCTCGTAGGCGAGCTGGTCGACCGCTGCGATGTCACCGTCCACCTGGCGGCGGCGGTGGGGGTCCGGCTCATCGTCGAACGTCCGGTGCGCACGATCGAGACGAACGTGCACGGCACGGAGGTGGTTCTCCAAGCGGTGGCGCGAAAGAAGAAGCTGGTGATGCTGGCGTCGACATCCGAGGTGTACGGCAAGGGCACCCGGGTGCCGTTTCGGGAGGACGAGGACCTGGTCCTCGGCCCCACCTCTCATTCGCGTTGGGCCTATGCCTGTTCGAAGGCGCTGGACGAGTGGCTGGCCATGGCCTACGCGCGGGAGATGGACGTGCCGGTGATCGTGGTGCGCCTGTTCAACACCGTCGGTCCACGGCAGACCGGACAGTACGGCATGGTCCTGCCCACCTTCGTCGAGCAGGCGCTGACCGGGAAGCCGATCACCGTGTACGGGAGCGGGGAGCAGTCGCGCTGCTTCGGACACGTTCGCGATGCAGTAAAGGCGATCGTCCGGCTGCTGGGCGAGCCGGCCGCACGCGGCGAGGTCTTCAACATCGGATCGGACGAAGAGGTCACCATCAACGAGCTGGCGGAGATGGTGCGCGAGGTGACCGGATCCGCGTCGCGGCTGATTCGGGTTCCGTACGAGAAGGCGTACGCGGAAGGCTTCGAGGACATGCAGCGCCGGGTGCCCGACGTCTCCAAGCTCGAGCGAACGGTCGGGTTCCGGCCCACCACTACACTGCGGGAGATCATCGCTGACGTGGTGGCCGAGCGCCGCGAGGCTCTCGCGCGGGCGGGTTAGGAGCCTGGGTGCAGCATGCGTGCGATTCTGACCTACCACTCGATCGACGGAACGGGCTCGCCGATCTCGGTCGATCGGAGCACCTTCCGATCCCACGTCGAGTGGCTGGTCGCATCGCCTCTGCAGGTCACCAGCCTGGATGCGCTGGCGGGGCTGCCGGCCTCGGCGGATGCGGTGGCCATCACCTTCGACGACGGGTTGGAGAACTTTGCCACCGAGGCGTGGCCGCTCCTCCGCGCCCACGGCCTGACGGCGACCCTGTTCGTGGTGACGGACCGTGTCGGAACGACGAACGAGTGGAAGGGCTCGCCCGAGCCCGGCATCCCGACCCTGGCTCTGCTCGATTGGGACGCCCTCGGTCGGCTGGCGGCGGAGGGAGTCGAGCTCGGCTCGCACACGCGCACCCATGCGAGTCTTAACGCTCTCCCGCCCGCTCGACTCGATGACGAACTCCAAGCATCCGCCGAGCGGCTGGCCGCCGAGACGGGGAGGCGTCCCGCGAGCTTCGCGTATCCGTACGGTCACTACGATGCGACCGTCGCGGCGGCGGTCGCCGGGCGTTACCGATTGGCGTGTACCACCGACCTGCGGCCGCTGCGCGAGCACGAGGAGCCGCACCTGCTGCCCCGCCTGGACACGTATTACCTGCGTCAGCCCGGCCAGCTGGAGGCCTGGGGTTCGGTCGGTTTCCGCAGCCAGCTCTGGCTTCGGCACCACGCCCGGATGCTGCGACAGCTGTTGAGCCCGCGGATGGTGAAGCGATGAGTCGCGGCGATCCCTACCTGTCGGTCATCGTCCCGGTTCGGGGTGGCGCGCGACTGCTGCCGGACACGCTGGGCGCGATGCTGGAGAGCGATCTGTCGAAGGATCGCTGGGAATTGATCGTGGTCGACGACGCGAGCGACGATGACACCGCGGCGGTGGCGGCGCGCTACGCGGACGTGGTGATTCGCTTGTCCGGGAAGCCGCGCGGGCCAGCGTACGCCCGCAACCGGGGCTTCGAGGTGTCGCGTGGCGCGGTCATCGTCTTCATCGACGCCGACGTCCGTGTGCACGGGGACACCCTGTCGCGTTTTGCGCGGGCGTTCGAGGAGGGAGCCGACGTGAGCGCCGTATTCGGGTCGTACGACGCGAGCCCCGCGGCGCCGGGGCTCGTGTCGCAGTACCGGAACCTTCTGCACCACTTCGTTCACCAGGCCAATCCCGGCGACGCCGAGACCTTCTGGGCGGGCTGCGGCGCGGTGCGGAGCGCGGCGTTTGCCGAAGTCGGGATGTACGACGAGTGGCATTTCTCGCAACCGCAGATCGAAGACATCGAACTCGGTCGCCGTCTGCGGCGCGCCGGGCACCGCATCGTATTGCGGCCCGACATCCAGGGCACCCACCTCAAGCAGTGGTCGCTGAGGGACGTACTGCGCACCGACCTGCGAAGTCGCGGCGTCCCGTGGACCCGACTCCTGATGCAGGAGGGGAGCGCGGCGGGCTTCACCCTGAACGTCGGCGCGGCCCAGCGCGCCTGCACCGTCGGCGTCGGGCTCGCCCTCCTGTCGCTGATCGCCGCCGCCGTCACCACGAACCTCGTCCTGTTGCTGGCGGCGATCGGCCTCCTTGCCGGCGTGCTGGCAGTGAACTGGAGGTTCTACGATCTGCTTCGTCGGCAGCGCGGCTTGCTGTTCGCCATCGCAGTGGCGCCGCTCCACCTCGCCTACTACACGAGCAACGGAGTCGCGGTGGTGCTCGGGTCGCTGGCCCACGCGGTCGTCGGTCCGCCGCAGCCGCCCGTCGATGTCGCCGCCTACAGCGAGATCGGGCTCGAGGAGTGGCCCCCGGTACCGGCCCGACCCAAGAAGAGCACCTGGTATCCGCATGGCTGAGCCGGCGACTCGAACCCCGGACCCGTACCGCGGCGACCCGTTGCCGGAGGAGCTCGCCCTGGCGTTCGCGCCGCTGCGCAAGTTCAATTTCGGAGTGGCGATCGGCGTCGTGTGCGGAGGTCTTGTCCTGGCGGTCACGCTGTTTCACGTCATACTGAAGCCGGACCACGCGCCGAATCTCGGCCTGCTGTCGCAATACTTCGCCGGCTACTCGGTGTCGTGGCATGGCGCACTCATCGGCATGGGGTGGGGGTTCGGGGTCGGGTTCATCACCGGCTGGTTCGTCGCCTTCTGCCGCAATTTTACGATCGCGACCTCCATCTTCATCACCCGAACGCGGGCCGAACTGGCGGCGACCCGCGATTTCCTCGACCACATTTAACCGGTCGCTGTTACGCCGCGCTTCGAGGCCGACGTGACCAGACAGCGAGCCAGGACCGAAGGCGCAATGACCGACAAGACAGGAAGCGCAATGAGCGAGAAAGATGCGGAACTCGTCCGGGCGATCCGCAAGCTGAACTCCCGCGCCTGGGGCGTCGCCATCGGGCTCCTGCTCGGAGGCGGGCTGTTCGCGGCCACCAACATCCTGGTGATCAAGGGCGGGTCGCGCGTCGGCGAGCACCTCGGGCTGCTGGCCGCATACTTCCCGGGTTACCGGGTCACCTTCGTCGGCAGCCTGGTCGGCTTCGTCTACGCGTTCGTCATCGGCTACTGGATCGGGCGCACCATCGGCTGGGTCTATAACCGCCTCGTTTAGCACCAATCGCCGAGGTCGCTTGCATGTCTCCCATGGGATCGGATTCAGTCGCCGCCGGAGCGGCGACGCGGTCGGAACGAGTCGGGGACGATCGGCTCGACGCCGACGCGCGGATAACCGATTGGATCGGGCTGCTACGGCCGCGTCAGTGGGTCAAGAACTTCTTCGTCCTCGCACCCCTCCTCTTCTCCGGCAACGCTACCCGGATCGAGTCGATCCTGCCGGCCGTCGGCGCCTTCGCCGCCTTCTGTCTGCTCGCCAGCGGCGTATACGTGCTGAACGATGTCGCCGACCGCGAGGCCGACCGTGTCCATCCGACCAAGCGCCGCCGGCCGGTCGCGGCGGGGCGCATCTCGGTCGGCAGCGCGGTGCGAGGCGGCATCGGGCTCCTGGCCGTGGCGCTGGTGGGATCCTGGCTCATTTCACCGCCACTGGCCGCCATCGCCGTCGCCTACCTGGTTCTCAACATCGTATATACGCTTCGCCTCAAGGAGGTCGTGCTGCTGGATGTGTTCGCCATCGCCGCCTTCTTCGTGCTCCGGCTGCTGGCGGGCGCGGCGGCGATTCAGGTCCGGCCCTCGATCTGGCTGATCCTGTGCGGTGGGTTGCTGGCGCTGTATCTCGGGTTTGCCAAGCGCCGGCACGAGTTGCTGCTGCTCGGCGACAGCTCCACCGATCACCGCTCGGTGCTGGCGCATTACAGCCCGACCTTTCTGGACCAGATGTCGGTGGTGCTCCTCTCGGTCACCATCGTCTCCTACATCATGTATTCGCTCACGTCGGAGACGGCTGCCCTGGTCGGCTCGGAGGCGCTCGCCTACAGCACGGTCTTTGTCCTGTACGGCGTTTTCCGCTACCTGTACCTCGTGCACCAGCGTGCGGGCGGAAACCCGACCGAGACGCTTTTGACCGACAGGGCGCTGATGGTAAACGTCGTCCTGTGGCTGCTCTATTGCGGGTGGGTCGTGTACCGACCGTTCTGATCGAAACGGTGCGTCACGGCCCGGCACCCGGCTTGCTCTGGACAGGACTCGGAGAGGGGCGGACGCTTGCCTGACAGCCCGCGGGAGGACGAGTTTGCCCGAGTATTACCAGAGGACCTTCAATCGGTACGAGTACAAGTACATCGTGCATCATGCACGACAGAAGGCATTCATCGAAGCGATCGAGCCCTACACCCGGCCGGACCCGAACAGCGACCACGATTGGGGTTATTCGGTTTTTTCCGTGTACTGGGACTCCGCTTCGCTGGCCCTGTTCTGGGAGAAGGTCGAAGGGATCAAGTATCGGCGTAAGCTCCGCTTCAGGGCATACGAGCCGAACGGCTCGGTTTACGTCGAGATCAAACAGAGGGTCGACCGCACGATCCAGAAGAGGCGGACGCGCTTGCCGGTGGGCCTGATGCAAGAGACGTTCGGTTGGGGGTGCGAGCCCGGCGGCGCGGCCGAGCCTGCCGATCCCGTCGCCGCGGAAGCCCTCCTACTGCAGCAAACCTATCGTCTGCGACCGCGCGCCGGCATCCGGTATCGACGGAAGGCGTTCTTCGGACGCTACGAGCCCGACCTCAGGATCACCTTCGACACCCGCGTGCAATACTCCACGCTCGGTCTCGAACGCTACCGGGTTTTCGACACTGGCAAGTACCTCGTCGATCCGCGCCTGTCGATCATGGAGGTCAAGTTCAACAACCGGGTGCCGGAGTGGCTGACTCGGCTGATCCATGTGTACGAGCTCAAGCTCGTGCGCCTGTCCAAGTACTGCCGGGCCATCGACCTCGAGTACTACCAGAACTCACTCACGTAGGAACGCAGAACCAGGAACACAATGGTCCCAGCGAGGCGATCGTGGACGAACTGATTCGAGAGATGTTGCAGAGCACTTCGGCGGCGGGCGGGTTTCAGCTCTGGGAAGCGATGGTCGCCCTGGTAATGAGCTTTTTCCTGTGCCTGGTCCTCGCCTACTTCTACCGGGAGACACACCGCGGGCTCTCCTACTCGGTGGCCTTCGTTCACACCATGGTCATCATGGGCGTGACGGTGTCCATCATCATGCTGATCATCGGCAGCAATATCGCCCGGGCGTTCGCGCTTGTCGGCGCCCTGTCGATCATACGCTTCCGCAACGCGGTGAAAGAGTCGCGCGATGTCGCTTTCATCTTCGTCGCCATGGCGATCGGGATGGCCGCCGGCACCGGCTTCTACCTCGCTGCGGTGGTGTTCACGCTCTTCATCTGCGCCATGATCTACTTTCTGTATCGCTTTCAGATCGGCACCGTCGCCGTCCGGGAGATGCTCCTCAAGATTCACGTGCCCGAATACGTGGACTACCACACCGTATTCAACGACGCGTTCTTCGAGTATCTGTCTGATTACTCGCTGTTGAGCGTCGAGGCCATCCGGGAGGGAACCCTGGTCGAGCTGGTCTACTCGATCCAGTTCAAGCGCGGCGCCGACGAACGTGGGTTTCTCGAGCAGGTGCGCTCACTCGCAGCCGACAACAAGGTCGCGCTGCTGCCGGGTCAGGAGAACATCAACGTCTAACAGGTTGCCAGGAGCCTAGGCCCTCGGACGTGGATTCGTCGATGATCGACCGCTTGCGCCGCTTTGTCGGCAGGCACGAACGCCTCGCGATCGCTGCGTATCTGGTCGTCTTCGTCTCGGTGTTTGGCCTGTTCGTCGTACGGTCGTTTCGTCACGCGATTCTCGATCGCGTTGAAGCCGGGGTGGACTGGTGGGATGATCGATGGGAGCGGGCGGTCGAGGCGGGGGAGCGACTCGTCGCGGCGGAGAGGTTCGAGGAGGCCGCCGTTCATCTCGCCGCGCTCGACGAGCGCTTTCCCGCGCGTCACGTGAAGCATGCCCGGGACCGCGAGCGGGAGCGATTGCTCGCCGCGCTGGCGGCGAGCTACGAGGCCCTGGGACAAAAACGGATGGCTCTCGGCACGCTCGCGCGCCTGGCCCAGTTCGATCCGCGAAACTACCGGAGCCAGCTGGCGCTCGGACTGGCGGCGGAGCGCCTGGACGAGCCGGAGCTGGCCCAGGGCGCGTTCGCGGCGGTGCTCCGCGTCCACCCGATGGAGCCGCGCGCGTTCCGCGGACTGGTGAACTACCACTTCGAGCAGGGCGAGGCGAAAGAGGTGGTGAGCGCCTACGATCGGTATCTCGACGCGCTGGTGTTGTCGCGGGTCGGACTCGGCACCGACCAGGAGGGAGCCTTCGTGCACGTCCCGGTCGATGGTCGCTTCCACGACATCGAGGTGGTGCTGCCGGCGAGTCGGGAGTGCGATGCGGTATCGATCGACACCGAGGGTCTGTCGGTCGAGATCGACCGAGTCGGGATCGAGACCGCTGCCACCGTGGGTGGAGTCGGGGGGAGCCGGGTGGAGGTGGCCTCGGCAGACGCCGAGTGGGAGCTGGCAGATTTCGAGCCCACTCCGAGCGGGAGCCTGCGCGCGACCGGGCCGGCCTCCCGCGCCACCCTTCACCTCCACGGAACGGCCGGTCCGGTCGTTCGCCTTCGGGCCCGCGTCCGGCTCTTCAAGCCCCTCGATCCAGCCTCGTGGCAACAGGTGCGGACGAGCTATCGTAACCTGCTCGACTTCGACGGTCTCGAGGCGGCCGAGCGGCGCACGGTCGTGTGTCCGCCGGTGGCGCCGGGTGGCGAGCCGTGCCCCATGGTGACCTGGCCGGGGGACATTTAGCGCCATGGTCTTTCTCCGCACCGTCCGCCTGCGGGACGTGGTCATCCTCTCCGGTCCCGCTCTGATGATCATGGTGTTGATGCTGTTCGGGGCGCTGGCCGACTACGTGCGAACGCGACAGTTCGACGACTGGTGGTCCGAACGCGCGAATCTGACCCAGTTCGCCGCCAACCGCGTCCTTTCCGCTGCTGCCATCGTTCGGGCGGGCCGCCTGGAACGAGAGATGAGACCCGAGTCCTCGGATCCTGGGATCATCCGGCTCATGGTCGATGGCGATGGGTGGGAGGAGGTGACCGGGGAGGGTCTCGCTGGCTGGGAACAGTGGACGGATGCCACTCTGATGCGCGACGGCAATCCCCAGCCGGTCCGGCTCCGCAAACGAGGCGACACCAGCATTCACTGGGCGACACCGAAGAAGTCGATGACGCTCAGGACCTCGCGCGGCACCCTGTTCCGGGGCTACCGGCAGCTCGCGTTGTCGGTGAAGGACGTGGTTCCGCAGTTCCTCGCCGGTCGGCTGGCCTCGGAGTTCGATCTCCTCGCCCCGGACACGGAGATCACTGCGGTCTTCTTCAACGATCGTTTCTACGGCGTGTTCCGCTTCGTGGAGCCGATCGACGAGTCCTTTCTCCGACGGCATGGCCGCATGCCGGGCAACCTGTACGAGGGCGAGGTCGCCGAGCGGGGCGAGGCGTTCAAGGGACTCCCGCGCGGCCTGTTTCACTATCCGTACACCTGGGAGCGGGCCGCCGAGTCGAACCGGCCTGGCGCCAACGGCGACCGGGCCCTCGCCTCCTTCCTCTCCGAACTACACGGCGGCGGCTTCGAGACCCACCTGCGCCTCATGGAGCAGATCGATCGGGAGGAGGTGGCCCGTCTGCTGGCCTACCTGCTGGTGGTAGGCGACCCGTACCACATGGACAATCTGCACAACCAGTTCTGGTACGCGGACCCCTCGGATGGACTGCTGCATCCCGTCCCGTGGGACGTGCGGTTGCTGGCACTGGCCGACCCGCCGACGTGGGTCAACCACTTCTTTCAGATGGCTTTGCGCGATCCCTTCCTGGTCGATCGAACGCTTGCGCTGATCGCGGAGCGACTCGAGCGCGGAGACCTGCTGGCCCGCTCCCGCCTGGTGCTGGAGGAAGCGCAAGAGCGGTTCCGCTCCTACCTGGAGTATGACCAGCTTCGCGCCGGAGTGATCCCCGACGTGGGATCTGCGCAGAGCGCGCTCGAGGTGCTCGACGGGAACCTGGAGCTGCTCGGCGAGTGGACGGCGGACTCGCGATTCGCGTTCGGCCTCGGGCGGCTCGGCACGAAGACGCTCATCCTCGACCTGGAGTCTCTCGGCTACGCCGGCGCCGACCTGGTGGCGCTCGACCTCGGCGGCGCGGCGGTCGACGAGGGCGACTGGTCCCTGTTCGCGGACCGAAACCGCAACGGAGTGCTCGACGCGTCCGACCCGCGGCTTCCGGGGCAGCTGTCGGCCACCGTCGGGGGGAGCCGACTGCTGCTCGCGACGCCGCTGCCCCTCTTTCCCGCCTGGGACACGCGCGGCCCCGGCATCGAGCCGGGACGCCTGCACTACCGGCTGTTTCTGAGCCGAGCGACCGAGGGTCCGGTTCCGAGCGACGTCACGCCGGTGCTGCGCAACCGGATGACCGGCGAGGCGGCCACACTGGAACCGTGGACGCCCGGAGAGCTCATCATGCCGACACGGTCCTGGAGCCCGTGGCAGTTTCCGGTCACCGATGGACGCACCGTCCGTCTGGCCGGGAGCGTCCGGCTCGGTACGACGATTCGGCTCGGGGCGACCGACACGCTCAGCGTCGAGCCGGGCGCCACGCTGGTGCTCGAGCCCGGGGTGTCGATTATCGCGCGCGGGCCGGTTTTCGTGACGGGCACTTCCGACGCCCCGATCCGTTTCCTGCCGGCGTACGAACGACAGCCCTGGGGCGCGTTCGCCATACAGGGACCGGGAGGCGATGGGAGCATCCTGGAACACGTCCGGTTCCGCGGCGGCGGCGGGGCGACCGTCGACGGCATAGACTACCTCGGAATGGTCAACGTGCACCGGGCCCGCGGCGTCGTCATCCGGCACGCAGAGTTCATTGACAACCTGCGAAGCGACGACTCGTTTCATGCCCTGCACGCCGACGTGACGCTGCACGATTGCCGATTCGAGCGGGCGAACGGCGATGCGATCGACTTCGATTACTCCACCGGAGCGATCGCCCGCTGCAGCTTCGCCGCCTCGGCAAACGACGCGATCGACCTGATGTCGTCCACTCCCGTCATCAGCGACAACACGATCGTCGGCTCCGGAGACAAGGGAATTTCGATCGGCGAAGCGAGCGACCCGCTCGTGTTCAATAACGCGATTACGGACTCCAACCTGGGCATCGAGGTGAAGGACCTCTCCGAGCCGGTGCTGCTCCACAACACGATCACCGGCAACCGGGTGGGCCTGAACCAGATCGCCAAGAACTGGCGCTACGGCGGCGGAGGGTGGGCCAAGCTGGCCGGTTCGCTGCTGGTCGGAAACGAGGTGGACACGCTCCGGGACTCAAGGTCACGCCTTACCCTGGTCGGGACGCGCATCGACGGCGATCCGGTCGATGGCGACGCCGATTGGCTGCTCGGCCGGTATGGCCTGCAATCCGCGACGACCGGGGCCGGCCGAGTGGAGGAGTGGACACCCGTCCCGCCGGCCGCCGTCGTGTACGAGGAGCGTTTCGTCGACGACTTTTCGCCGATTCCCGACCGGTGGAGTGGATCCAAAACGGTGGCCCGGCTGGCGAAGTTCGATGAGGCCATTGTCATGTTCCTGGAGAAGTACCGCGGGGAGTTGAACGGCGCGGTGGAGCTGGAGCTGTCCGACCCGGCCTATCGGTACGTGGCCGTGCTCGAGCTCGCCGGACGCGACGTCCAGGGGACGACCGTTTCGGTGGTGGGGCCCGACCACACCGTCGAGCGTCCCTTCGAGCCGTTCGCTGACCTCCGCTCGTTCCGCTACCTGACCCTCGAGCTGCCGCCCGGGCGATACGAGACGGTGCGGCTGAGCGCGGAGCCGCTGCCGGGACCTGGCCGCGTCGACCCGAGAACCGGACTGCGGGAGCTGGCGACCGGCCGCCTGCACCTGCGCGCGTACGCCGTGTACGCGATTCCGCGTCGATGACTCGGCGCGCGCGAGCGGATCGGGTGCGGGTGCGGACGCGACGGATCAGCAGACGACTTGGAGAACGATTCGGCGCCATCGGAGCCACCGTCGCCGTCGTCGCCGTGCCGTCGGCCTCTCCGGCCGCGCCGGCGTTCCCTGCCGCGCACGCGTTCCCGGGCGCGGCGGCGTTCCCCGTCGAGCACGCGCTCCCGGCCGCGCGCGCGATTCAGGCCCGGCAGGCAGCGAAGCCGGATGCCGACGGCCAGACTCTCTCGTTCGTGGTCCTCGGACACCTGCGCGGCAACGCGTCCGGTCCGCACTATCTCCTCGACGAGATCATGGCGGAGGTCGCCGCGCTCCAGCCGGACGTCGTCTTCCTGACCGGAGACATCATCTGGGGCGATATCGACACGAACCCGGCGGACTCGACCCGGGTAGTGCGCGAATGGGAAGTCGTCGACTCGGCGCTCGCCACCCTGGGCGTGCCGGTATATCGGGCTCCCGGCAACCACGACATCAACGATCTCGTCACCCGCGACATCTTCTTCGAGCGCTACGGTCGGCTGCCGAAAGTGGTCGACGTGAAGGGCTCTCGCTTCATCCTCCTCGCCAGCGGCTGGATCCCGGAGAACGGCGATACGGGAAAGCACCGCCACATCCGTGGAGTGCCGCTGGACTCCTCTCAAGTCCGGTTCCTGCGCGACGCGCTCGCCGACACGAGTGCCTACGAGCACGCCTTCGTGCTCATGCACCACCTGCTGTGGTGGGAGGCGGATGCGGAGTGGTGGACGACCGTGCACCCGCTGCTGGTCGAGAGCGGAGTGCGCGCCGTGTTTTCGGGCGACTACGGTCCGATGAAGTTCTCATCCACGAGTCGGGACGGGGTCGATTACTATCAGTCGTCGCTGGAGGGCGACGTGTCGGTCCGCATGCTGCGCGCGCGCGAGGCGAGCCGCCTTCTCGCCCAGCAGTTCGACAACTTCCTGTATGTCCGCGTCGATGGGCCGCGGGTGTCCGTCGACGTGCGGACGCTGGGCGAGCTGTCATCGGGACGCTACACGCCGGAGCGGTGGCGGGCCGTCCACCAAGCGCAGGCGCTGAACGGCCTGGCCGCTCCCGGCCGCGGTCTGGCCGGCCGCCTATGGAGAGCGATCGGAACTCCGGGTCGCCTGCTCGGGCTGGGATTGTTCGCCGGAATCTGCTTCCTGCTCGGCTTCGTCGCGGCTCGTCTCCTCGGGACGCGACCCCGGTAGCGGCCGCGTCGCCTCGCCACCCGGCCGGCTCCCGCGCCCGCCGCTGGGCCGGCTTTCGGGCTCGTCACCGGACCGGATCTCCGTCCCGGAACTCGCTCCGACTTCCGGCGCAACGACCAGAGAGCGGGGTCGTCTGCGGGTCAGGTAGCCGAGCCACTCTCCCCACGACCACGCCACCACCAGAACCGTGAGTGCGGGCAGACCTCGAAAGAACTCCCGCGACGTCGGCCGCGTGCGGGCGGCCCTCGCCGCCATGCGCCCGAGCAGCAGCAGCGGGAGCGCCGGCGACAGCAGGACGTAGGCCCACCGACGCCGCCGGCCGGCGAACTCAAGCCGCGTACACCCGAACAGCCGGCCGAACGCGTAGCGCTCGCGGGTGGCGTCCGCGAAGCGAACCCGCCGCCGCATGCGGACGGGCGCGTCCGTGATCAGCCACAGGTCACCGAATCGGCTTCGCAGCGCCTCGTTGATTGCCGTCTCGTGGAAGATGGAGCTCCACAGCGGCGCGATCGCGTCCAAAAGCCGGCGCAGGTACGCGACGTTGCACACGGTGAGAGAGGAGGCCGGACCCGCGGTCGCGCCGCGGCCGTAACGGTAGAAGTCGACGTAATAGAAAGCCCAATCGAGTCCGGAGACTCCCGGCTCCGTCAGCACCGTTCCTCCCGCCGCCGCGCGTCCCGGCAGCTGAACGGCCGCGCAAAGCCGCGCGACCCAGTGCAGCGACGGGATACAGTGGTCTTCGGTGAGCAGGACGATGTCCGACGCGGACTCCCGCACCGCCCGCGCCGCTAGCTCCAGGGGCGAGCGCTGTCCCGCGTTGGCGACCATCCGAACACCCGGGTAGCGGGCCCGGAGCGCGGGCATACCGTCGATGTGCGGATCGAACACCACCACCACCTCGAACGGTGGCGCACCGACCTGCGCGTTCAGCGCCGCCAGGCAGCGCTCCACGTGCTCGGCGCTACAGATGGCGACGATGGCGACCGTCACCGAGGGGCCGGGACCCTGGCTGTTCGATACGTCCGCGGGCCGCATCACCCTCGCTCGCCCGACGTCGCGCTCGCCGCCGCTCGCCGCCCCACCGGGCCGGCCCCGCGCCACACCAGCCACAGCACGACCGCGACCAGGACGAAGATCGGGAGCGGCGATGCGCCGTCCGCCAGGGACGGCGCATACGCCGAGGCCGTCTTGCGAAGGACGGTGAGCCACGGCAGCTCGAAGCCGCCGAGGAAGACCCGGAGCAGCGACTCGAGCACGTCCTCCCGAACCATCGCCACACTCCACGAGATGCACACGGACGGAACCACCAGCGCGTAGCGCAGCCAGCGCGGGGCCGCCACCAGCACCGGCACGAGCGCGATGAACAGCAGTGGCACGGTCGGCACCAGGTAGCGCACCCCGGTGTTGAACTGCAGATACGCGAACTGCACCGAGCTGGTGAACAGGTAGAGGGCGCCGGCGGCCGCCAAGATGAGAACCAGCTCGGAGGGAGTCGGCCCTCCCGGGCGACGGCGGAGGAAGGGTGCGGCGAGGGCGGCCGCCAGCATGGGGCAGAAGGCGAACAGGCCATAGCGTGGATCGGCCACATTGCGCCACAGCAGCTCCGGCACCGGCAGCGTGAGTCCGTGCCAGCCGAGCTGGCTGTACTCGGTGGCCGGCATGTACGCCTGCGCGGGCAGCAGCGGATTCCCGA
>CAZJXR010000050.1:5694-22502 GCA_964550085.1 uncultured Gemmatimonadota bacterium | reverse complement strand
ATGTCAACCCGCGGGGACACCGGCCAAGGAATCCATGTGAGGCGTATCCGGGGGTCAGCGGAGGACGGCGACCCGCGACCGGGCTTCGTCGACCGCCGGCTGCACGAGCTCGCTGCCGTCTTCCCACGCGTCGATGAACCGCTCGTACATGGCGACTGCCTCCTCGGGCCGGCCGAGACGTTCGTACAGCTCCCCCCGCGCGAGCCATGAGCGTACCTGGAGAGGTGCCACGTTTGAGGTGCCGAGGTCCGTCTCGTACAGAGCGTAGGCGGCGACCGCCTCCTCGAGCTCGCCGAGTCGGACGAGGATGTCGGCCCAGGCGAACAGACGGGCAGCTCCGTGATTCCCTCGGATCTCGAGCTCATCACGACCCAGATAATGGTTCTCTACTCTCAGCCGTGCCGTTCCCGTGTCGCCGCGCTCCAGCGCCAGCTCCGCATCCATGACCCGCCAGGTCCGCGATCCCGTGGTGGTCGTGTCGATGGCCGCCAGATACCGTGTCAACAGGGTGGTGTCTCGCGAGGCGAGAAACGCGATCAGCACGGTCGAGCCCTCAAATCGCCACCGCACCTCGTGGTCGGCACTCCCAGGCCCGTAGCCGGCGTCCAGCATGTCCAAGAACGCGTGTGCGTTGGCAGCCGTGACCTCTCCCAGTACTCCGAGGCGGGCGGGGAACAGGACCTGCACAAGCTGAGCCAAATCCTCCTTCGCGTATCGAAGGTTCCCGGCACCGTTGACCGTATCGCCCGGAAACGCAGCCAGGGCCTGACCGATGAAGGCGTTTAGCTCTTCCATCCGGGCGCCTCCCTCGAGCGTGGACAGGATCACATCCACGGGCACCTCCGTCAGAATCGCACGTAGCTCCCGGGGTCTCCCCCGCAACAACTCCGCCATCAGGGCCGCTGCGTGCTCGTAGTCGGACTCAGTATAGGAGATCTGTGCCTGCCAACCCCTCGCCAAAACTGCATGTCCCAGTGCCTCCAGGACCGCGATCTGCTCGCGGGCCTCGGCGAGCCGCCCGCGGTCGATCAGGGTCCGGATGAGCTCCGTGCGAGCCTGGGCGGAGGTCGGGGCGGCAGCCGCCCAACCGTAGGCCACGTCGACGATCCGCTCCCGGGCCTCCGCCCGCATGCGCGCCACGGCTTCTGCGCCGTATTCCTGTTCCAGATCGGCTCTGGGCGCATACACCGCCGAGTCGCCCACGCACAACCACGGGCTGTCCCCGGCGCAGATGCCGAGCGCGTCGATGATGTGCCGGTAGGCAAGCACGTAACTCGAATCGAGTGCCAGCGTCGTCTCGAACGCCCGCAGCGCGGACCCGACGTTGCCCAGCGTGTCCGCGTGCGGCACCCGGCCCGCGTCGTCGTGGAAATGCGCCTCGCCCAGCTGATACCACGCCTCGACGTCGGTCGAGTCCCGGGCGATCATCTGCTCAGCAATTGCCCGCGCCCGGCGCAGCCGGCCCGCCTGGTACGCCTCGTAATACTGGACCAGCATGCGGTAACGCGGAGGAAGGGTGCCACTGTGGCTCACCGCCTCCGCCACTAGCTTACGACGCTCGGCCGGGTTGCCTTCGATCCCGGCCCAGCCGTCGACGCTGGCCAGACGCAGGTAGGCTAGCGCGAAGGTCGAATCGAGGGCGACGGCCCGCTTCAGATAGGCGCGTGCCGAGTCTATCTCGAGGAGCTGCAGGGCGTGCGAGCCGCGCAGGTAGGCCCGGTAGGCCTCGAGCGATCGCGTCGTCTGGGCCACGAGGTCCGGCCGATCTCCAGGCGGTGCGCCACTCACGTCGAGGATCCGCGCCGCGAGCGCGTCGACCGCCCGACGCGGATCTCCATCGCGGGGCGCCAGTGTCTTCTCTACCGCCAGTCGCTCGCCGCTTCGCGTATCGTACACCTTCGCCTCGATGGCGAGGGAATCTCCCCCAAATCCCTCGAGCCGCAGCTCGCCGAGCACGAAGGTGCCGACCCCGGCCTCCCGCGCCAGTTGGCGCGCCGCGTCGAAGTCGATCTCCGCGTCCGCCTCGATCCCGCGCTGACGCAGGAGCGACATCGTGCGCTCGTCGTCGAACACGCGCATGTCCTCCCACTGCCCGATGGCGAGGCCGAGCAGGTTGGCCGAGGCGGCCCGCAGGTAGTTCTTCTCCGCATCCGGGGTGTGGTTCTCGAATGGGAACACGATGAGGCTCTTGCGCGGATCGCCGATGTCCGGACCACCCCAAGTCGCGCGGATGGCGATCACGGCACCCCAGGCGACGAGTGCGAGGACCGCGAGGCCGGCGAACAGCCGCCAGATCGGGGCCGCCCGCCTCGCTCCCCGGGCGGTGTCGGACAGGTCAGCAGCGCGCCGGATTCCCCCCGGCGTGATGTCGTACAGCCACGCCAGCACGACCACTACCGGGAAGCCGACGATGGCCACCACGATCAGGATCCGCATGGCCGAGGAGGGGAGATCGAAGGCCCCGAACGCAACCTCCGCCACCTGGACGGCGAGCCATGCGATCACGGCGTATGCCGCGGCGACGCGAAACACGCGCCGCTCGTTCAGCTCGCTGAAAAGGTCCGGTAGCTTCACTCACCTCTCCGAGGATGATCTCACTGCGGCACGCCGCTGGCCGGCAGTCTGCAAACGCTCGGCAGCAACACTCCACACGTCGGGGGCCTGCCGCCCCCGAGCCCTTTACTCGCCGGGCGCCCGATCGGGCCGTAAGCTTCGCCCGCGGCGCCTGGTGTGCAAGCAAACCCGCGAGGGAGGAGAAGCGATGAACTGCACGGCCATGCTGGTGGTTGGGGATGTCGAGGCCAGCTCGCGCTGGTATCAGCAGCTGCTCGGACTCACGGGCGCGCACGGCGGGAAGGAGTTCGAGATGCTGATGGCGGGAGATCGCCTTCAGCTCATGCTGCACCACCGCGACGCTGCCGAGCATCCCGCGATCCCCGACCCCGAGGGGGGGAGCGCCGGGCGCGGGGTACTCCTCTACTTCAGCGTCGACGACGTCGAGGCCGTTTTCGATCGCGCCCGGGCGATGGAGGCCGAACTGCTCGACGAGCCGCACGAGAACCCGAAGGCCGGCGCGGTCGAGTTCAGCCTCCGCGATCCGGACGGCTACGCGCTCACCGTCTCGCAGTGGCGCGGCTGACTATCGACCGACACGTCACTCAGTGGCGCGGCTGAGCCGCGAGCCACCCGGTGACTTGGACTTGCGAGCGCGCGATCCGTTGGATGCGCGTTCGGGCCGTACCCGCTACTTGATGAAGCGGATCGTGAGCGGGTAGCGGTAGTGCACGCCGTCGTTCGCCTTCACCGCGGCGATCACGGGAAACACGACCATCATCAGGCCTACCACCACCAGCAACAGAATGCCGATCACGACCAGGATGAGCACCGCACTCACCGCGGCGGCGATGAACATCGTGATCTGGAAGTTGACCGCCTCCTTCCCCTGCTCATCGATGAACGGGTCCTCGTCCCGCTTGAGCAACCAGACGACGAGCGGGCCGACGACGAAGCCGATCCCGTTGCCGAGCAGTCCGACGAGGGCCACGAGGTGCGATATCATGGCCCATTTGCGCGCATCTTCCGAGAGCGGGGCCATCGACTCGGCTGGCTGCTGCATGATGTCCTCCTCGTGTTATCCGCTTTGCCTCAAGCGCGGTTCAGCTTCACGGCCGTCCCGTAGGCGAGGAGCTCGGCCGCGCCCGACATTACCTGCGAGGTGACGAAACGGACGTTGATCACCGCATCGGCGCCGAGTTGCTCGGCCTGCGCCTGCATGCGGCGCAGACTCTCGCTCCGAGCTTCGACCAGCATGTCCGCGTACTCCTTGATCTCCCCCCCGACGATCTGACGCAAGCCCGCCATGATGTCTTTCCCGATGTGCTTGGCGCGGATCGTGCTTCCGCGGACGAGACCGAGCGTCTCGCTGACGCGATAGCCCGCGACGAAATCGGTGGTCACTATCATCATCGGCACAAACCTCCTTCGGCAGGGATCGGATCGCGGACGGTCACCCCTCATCCAGCAGACTGCGATCCACTTCTCGCTCCTCCAGCCGCTCCCAGATAAGCGAGCCGAGGATCAGGACGAAGCCCACCGCGGCCGCGCTGAGGCCGATCTGGATCGCCGGCGGCATGGCCCGAAACCACGGCCAGATGAAACGGAGCGGCTTGATGAGCCAGGTGAGCAGTACCACCGCCCCAGCCCCAATCAACAGCATGCCGGTGATTCGAACCAGGCGGATCATTCGTGCAGCCAGCGCTCGGTCCGCGCATCCCGGATGCGCTCGAGGATGAGAGAGAGGATGACCAGTGCCAGTCCTGCCACCACGAGGGCCGTGCCCAGCTCGAGGGCAAACGGAAGGTCGATCAGTTGCACGACGCGTCGGGCGATCTCGAACGCGGCGACGGCAGCGGCGAGGAGCAGCCCACCCCGCCACAGAAAGAGGCCGATCAGGTGAACGGGACGCATTACGACGCGACGCTCGCCGGCTCCGCGCCGAAGCGCTGCGCCGCCCGCGCCCGGGCCTTTTCCGCTTCGACCTCCCGATCCCGCGTCGGCGCTCGCGTCACCAGCGATTCGATCAAGCAGCGCGTCACGTTCGCCACATCCTCGACCGCGCGTTCGAAGGCAGCCTCGTTCGCCTGTGACGGCCGGGTGAAACCGCTCACCTTGCGGACGTACTGGAGCGCCGACGCGCGGATCTCGTCATCGGTTGCCGGCGGCTCGTAGTTGAACAGCGGCTTGATGTTCCGGCACATGCCCGTCCTCCACTCGATGCTTGATTCAGTCGGTCGTTTCGGTTCCGGGGACTCCCACGTCGACACCTCCGGTCGCGTCAGTCGCCGCTGTGGGAACCAGCCACGCGGACGAGGATATCGTCGAAGCGGGCGACGGCCCGCGAGGACGTGTCATCCGTATCGACGAGGAGCGCCACCGCGGTCAGGGACGGGGGTTCCTCGCCGAACGCCGTTAGGTAATCGGCGACGAAGTCGCGCTCTTCGCTCACCCACCGACCCGCGTCGCCATCGCCGCTCCGCAGTACGATCGTGATCACTTCGGCAACGTAGGGGTTCGGGTACACGCTGCCGACCGCCTCCCGGCCCGCCCACGCGTACGCCAGGGCCCGCGTTCCGCGGGTGAACGGATCGCCGCCGAAGGTGAGGAAAACGCGCGCCGCGTAGTCATCGCCCTGCTTCTCCCGCTCGCGCTCGTTGCCGGCCAGGCTCATCTCGGTCCACCAGCGCCAGCTGACCATCCCCTGCTCGGCGACGGGGGCGTCGAGCGCCCGCCACAGGCCGGCGGCGGCGTTCTCGCTCCGGCCCTCGAGGGCCGAGTCGGGCGCCTGGGGCACCACCTGATAGTCGGTCTCGCGTCGATCGAGCCTCTGGGCCTGCCAGGTGAGCGCGCCGCGCGAGAAATCCTCGAACAGCACCGTGTCGAGCACTTGCGCCGGTGCGGGCCGCGGCTGGGCGGCGGCGACGAGAGCGAGGAGGGTTGCCGTGATGCGGCCCGAGCAGCGGATTCCCTTCCAGACCCGCGTCTTGAACAGAATCACGGTGCGCGGAGCGCTTCAAAGCGGTGCCGCCTCACATCTCTTCGTCGGCGGTCGGCCCGTAGATGGCCGGGACGGGAACGTCGTTCAGCCGCAGGTACACCCCGAGCTGCGCCCGGTGGTGGATCAGGTGGTTCATGACGAAGCTGCGGAGGACGGCGATCTTGGGCAACGTGAACACGGTCTCTCCCCCGGAAAGAAGAGTCCACGGCGCCGAGAACTGCTCATCGCTCGCCCCTTCAATCGCGTCCCGCGCCGCCGCCACGTTGTCATCGAAGGTTTCCAGCAGCGCCGCGACGGAGGTGACGGGCTCGGCGCGGGGGGGATCCTGACCGGGAGGCGCGACATCGAAGCTGTCCTGCGCCAGGGTGATGGCCGTCCAGCTCGGCAGGTTGGCAATGTGGCCGGCGAGTGTTCCGAGCGGGTAGGACTTCTGGTGCGGCTTCCAGTCCATCCTCGCCTCCGGCACGCGCTCGAGCGTCCGCCGGGTGTTGGCCATCTCCTGATCAAATTCGGGTAACAACGCGTCCGCTATTGGCATTCTTCCTTCTCGTCCTTGGGCTGTCGGGTCTCATGTGGGGTCCCGTCACCGAGCACGGGATGAGTGCCACAATGTAACGCGCTCCGGAGCGAGCCGCGGCTATCCCAGTTTGCTCCAACCCCGGGGAAGCTCGAGCCGCTCGGCGCCGCCGAACTCGCGCAGGCTGTGGAGCGCCTCGCGCAGCCCGTGCTCGAACCCCCTGTCCGGCTCGAACCCGGGCTCGATGTGGATCGCCTTGATCTCGAGCAGGTCGCGGTCGCGGTGGAGCTTGGGGTCGAGCCGGCCTACCAACCGTCCCTCGTGCAGGATCGGAAGCACGTAGTAGCCGTACTCGCGCTTGTTGGCCGGCGTGTACAGCTCGATCCGATAGCGGAAGCCGAGCAGCTCCTCCGCGCGCCCGCGTTCCCACAACAGCGAGTCGAACGGACAGATCAGCGTCGTTCCTTCCGGCGGCGAAAGCTCATCGAGCTCCGCGACGTGCTCCGGGAGCGCGTAGAAGGGCGCGCGACAGCCGTCGACGCACACCTCGACCACGCGGCCCATCTTGAGGTTGCGCCCGATGACCCGCTTGCGGTCGGCCGCCCTGAGGTCGGGGGCGGTGAAGTAGTTGGCGAGATGCCGCTCGGAAGCGATTCCGTTGCCGGACAGACCGGCGAGGAGCCAGCTGTCCTCGTACTCGGCGACCGATGCGATCCGGCTCTCGGGGTACACGCGGCCGGCCAGGTCGTACACGCAGCGAAAATGACGCCGCTTGGCAACCGCTACCCGCCCGGCGTGCCACAGCAGCTTGAGCGACCGCGTGTCCTCCTTGGACAGCGGCATCGTCCCGCCGGGAGGCCCCTCGGGCCCGAACTCGTCCGGCCGCCGCTCGAAGTCTCCGCTCTCGAGCGGCCCCTCGTCCCGGAGCCGCCGCAGGACGCGCCGCTTGGAGGCCGCGGAGGTGCTGTACACGCTCCACCACGATTTATTGCGCCAGCTATCCGGAGGAAAACGCCGCATGCGGCGCCGGCCGAGCGGGAGGTGGGAGATCGGCAGGATGGAGGCCTCGTGGCCCCAGTACTCGTAGCCGGCCCGCTCCCCGTACACCCACCGGTCGACCCGTCTCCTGTCGTATGCGCCGAAGCGGGTCCAGAGCGTCAGGTAGTGTGCGCGGTCGAGGACGTTGATCGTGTCGAGCTGGAGCGCGCCCGTGCGCTCGAGGTGATCGGTGAGAGCAGCCTTCGAAAGCTTCGTCTCGCCACGCGGTCTCGACAGGCCCTGACGCAGGAGCCAGAGGCGAACGACCTGTTCGACGGAAACAGAAGGCGCGGAACAGCTCAACTCTTGGACCGGATGGGACGAAAGCGGCCGATCAGCGCCTCGCTCTCGGTCAGAGTCTCACAGTAGGCATCGAGGGTCGCGAACTCGTCCGCGAAGCGGTGCCGAAACTTGTCGAACGCCTCGGCGGATTCCCACACGTCAACGGTGAGATACCGGTGCGGGGCTTCTCGATCCCGGTACAGGAGCGTTTCGATATAGCCGGGCGCCCGTCGAAACAGCTCCACCCACTCGCCCTCCGGACCGTAGCACGCCTCGAACCGCGGAACGGACTCGGGATGCACGCGATATTCCCACATGTAGACGTACGGGTCGAGGTTCATGACCCGTCGGCCACCCGCTGCCGCTTGAGCGACAGGTCCTGAAAGTCGTAGCTGAAGTCGGTGGCCGGATCGACAGGACGCATTCTCGCCTCGACCACCTTCCCTTCTGCATCGAGCACGAAGGTCACGAACGCATCGGCGCGCAGCTCCCGGTCGCGCCAGCGGGCCACGAAGGTGTCGTACTGCCAGTGCTCCAGGCCACCGACCAGGGCCGGCGTGTGCGAGAAACGGATGACCAACCCGTCGGCCTCGCGCGCGATCGTCACCTCTCCGTACCAGGCGTCCTCGTAGCTGCCGGAATACCGCTCAAGCGGCAGCGACGGGCCGGCCGCGCTCTCGGCCCGGGAGGTAGCCTCGGTCGCACGAGCGGCGGCGATCGAATCCTCGCGGGCGACGACCGTGAGGAAAGCGGCGAGCCAATCGGTACCAGGCCCGCCGAGGTACCAGTCGAGGATGTGATAGGTGATCGCTTGATACGCGGCCCGGGACTCCTGGTTGGTCAGCACCACGACACCGAGCTTCGACTCCGGTAGCAGGGTGACGCGCGACACGTAGCCCGGAAGCCCTCCCGTATGCGTCACCAGCGGATGCCCGCGATAGTCCTCGACCACGAAACCGAGGGCGTAGCCCCTGAAGTTCGGCCGAATGGCGGCGAGCTCCGGCGCCGGGGTTCCGATCGGCATCGGCGTGACCGGCGACCACAGCTCGCGCGTCGTTCGCGGCGAGAAGAGCGGCTCGCCACTCGTGACGCGTCCGGAGTCGAGCTGCACGACCAACCACTTCGCCATGTCGGCGGCGGTCGAGTTGATCCCGCCCGAGGCGTTGGTGTTGGTGGCGTCGAAGGGAGCGACCGGCCGCACCGTACCCTCCACGCGGGCGTGCGGCGTGGCCACGTTGCCACCCTCGCGGGTGGAGGCGCGGGTGACGCGCGTCTCGGTCATGCCGAGCGGAACGAGAATCCGGGAACTCACGAACTCCTCCCACCGCTGACCGCTCGCCCTCTCGATGACGAGTGCCGTCACGTGGTAGAGGACGTTGTCGTACGCGTATGCGCTCCGGAAGCTGGTAGCCGGCTCGAGATACCGGATCGCGCGCACGATCTCCTCGCGCGTGCGATCGGACGGCGGCCAGCCGAGCAGGTCACCCTGACCCAGACCGAGTCCGCTGCGATGAACCAGCAGATCCCGAACCGTGATCTCGCGCGTGACCCACGGGTCCCACATCTGGAACCACGGCAGGTAGCGGACGACCGGCTCGTCCCACTCGATCACACCGTCCTCGACCAGGAGTCCGAGCGCGGTGGCGGTGAACGCCTTCGTGTTGGAGGCGATTCCGAATCGGGTGGAGGCGTCGACCGGCTCGGGACGTCCGAGAGTACGGATCCCGTACCCCCGGGCCAGCACGACTTCTCCGTCCTTTACGATGGTGAGAGCGAGCCCCGGAACTTCGAACGCGGTCATCACCTGCTCGACGTAGGCGTCGATGCCGGGCGGCGGCGGTGGCTGTTGGGCAGCGGCGAGCGCGGGAAGCGCGGCCGACGAAACCCAGAGCGGTGACAGCGCGATCGCCGCCCGGGCCATCGCGGCCGGCGTCTGCCTCGACTTCAGTGCACCCATGACAAGCTCGATCTCACCTGTTGTCTCCCGTCGGCACGCTCTCCGCTGCCGCGATGATCTCCTCGATGATCTTGCCGTGGTGGAGGTGGTGGATGTGTGCGAACCGCATCCATTGGACCGGATTCAAGGAGCCGAGCCGGGGGTGGCGTCGCGTGCACGGATCGGTAGCGAGGGCGGCCAGGTTCGCAGCGAGGACATCGACGTCTGCCCTGACGGCCCGGAAGCCGCGCGAGAGGTCGACCGCGCTGCGACCGGTCGGGATGGCGAAATCGGGCGCACGCCCCCTTCCGCGGGGAATCATGCGCAGCCACAGGACGAGCCTGCCGCTCCGGGTCGGGCCGCCGGAGCCGTCGCTCTCCGCCTCGCCGGCCCGCACCGCCTGCAGCCAGCCCACGATGGCGCGGTCCGAGAGCCACAGGTGCTCCAGGTGCTGCTGCACGGACCACCGCGAGCAGGCGTCGACGTGACGCGCGCAGGCGGCCGGATCCTCGCTCAGGACGATGGCGCGATCCAGCTCGCGCATGAGCCCGTTGTGGGCGTTACGGATCCAGCGGTTGCCCAGTCGGCTCACGCGGGCCGGTCTCCCCCTCCGAGATCGACCCGGTGCGCGCAGCCCCTCACAGCAGCCCCGCTAGCTCCGGCGCCGCTCCACGGAGCCGGCGGGCGGCGTCCGGATCATCCCGCAGGAGCCGGAAATCCGCGAAATCGAATCCGGGCCCGACGGAGCAACCGGCCAGCGTGTAGGCGCCGGTCGTCCGGGCCGCCTGCCAGTGACCGGCCGGGACGACTCGCGCTGGACGCTGATCCGCGGACATCGGTCCCAACCGGGCGCGGCGCAGCTCGAACGTCCCCGGCTCGATGATCGTGAGCTCGAGGGGATCACCGTCGTAGAAGTGCCAGACCTCATCGGATCGCACCGAATGCCAACGGCTGTGGTCCGTTGCCGGAAGCAGGTAATAGATCGTCGTGATCGCGCTCCGTTCGGCGCGCTCGTGGCTCGGCCGCACCGTTTGAGACGACCGATAGATCTCCCGGTAGTATCCTCCCTCGGGGTGCGGGGCCAGGCCGAGCGACCGGACCAGTTCGGCGACGCGAGCGGTCATTCTTCTACCGGGTAGTGGTCTGCATCGGCGTACGTGATCAACCACCTTCGACCACGACGTTGCCACAAGAGAGTCGTCGGGCCGCGGGCCCGCACTGTCTCGCCGGACGCGGTGGTGATGGAGTCGCGGAAGGTCATCGAGACGAGGGCCGCGTCCGGGCCGAGCACGCGGACCTCGATGTTGGCGAAGCCTGGCTCCCAATGCTCGAAGGAGCCCAGAGTGCGCCGGATGCCGGCCACGACCGAGTCGTAGCCGAGACGTTCGCCGTTGGCGTACATGTAGAAATCCGGAGCCAGATGGGCAACCACCTGTTCGGCATCCTGACTTCGCTCCGCCTCCTCGAACGCTCGCGTGGCCGAGTCGACGGTCGCCACGACCGCCGAGCGATCATCGTCGCTCAAAGCCGCGTCGTGTGGTTCTTGACACGCGCCCAGCGCCAGCAACAATACGACGATGGACGGCTGCAGACCGATCCCTCGCACTATCAGCGATCCTCCGAACGCGCCTCGAGCGTGCGCGCGACGACGAGGGCCGCGAGAGGGAAATAGATCGCCTCCGCGATGATCCCGCCGCCCGCGTCCAGCCACGAGTAGTCCGGCATGATGGCCTGTCCCAGCTCCATGACGGTGAACGCGACCCACCACACCAGGGCGTACGTGATCCAGCGTCCGACCCAGCTTTCACGGGCAAGGAAGAAAAGGAGCACGAAGGAGAAGGCGACGCCGATCTTGACCACCAGCACGCTGAGCGCGAAGCGCGCCACGGAACCATCGCTCGGCGGCTCGAGGCCGGTAGTCGCCGACAGGACACCGTATACCGGAAACGGGACCACGTACATGATCACCAGCGTCGAGGCGATCGCGAGCAGGATTCTACTCATTTTTCCGCGCCACGAACCAGGCGAAGACGTTTCCCACTTCGCGGGACGACAGCGGCCGCAGCCCGACCTCAACCAGAGCGGCGCCGAACTCCGCCGCGCCAAACCGATTCTGCTGGGGGTGTCGAAGCAAGTGCCGGCTGCGCCGGATCAGCGGTTCCAGCACCTCTTCGGCGTACAGGCGCCCGCGGGGCTTCAGAACACGACTGATCTCGGCGAGCGCCTTGCGCCAGCGTGGCACGTGATGGATGACGCCGAAGTCGAATACCGCGTCGTAGCTCGCGGCGGGGGCGGCGATGGCAGTCGCGTCGCCCACCCATACGCGGATGATCCCTGCACGCCCGGCCAGGCGCCGGCGCGCCCGCTCGACCATACGGGGATCGAGATCGAAGCCGTCCACGCGATCCGCGCCGAAACGGTCGAAGATCACTTCGATGCCGACGCCTCGGCCGCAACCCACCTCGAGCGCTGAACCGCCACGCACCAGCCCACCCATGCGCAGGAGAACGCCGGCCTCGAGGCGTCGCTGGACGGCCGCCCGCACCGGGTTGTTCATGAGCGCGAACTCGAGCCGGTTCAGTCGCATGACCGTGGCATTGGAAACTCGATCACAGTCTGTCACAGTCTGTTCGCCGGGCTGCTCGTCACAGGCGAGGAGCGATTGCCGCGGCCGCCTCGGCTGAACTGACCACCGGCACCACCTCGAATCGGACGAGATCCGTCCAGCGCGACAGCCACGAATCAAGAACGGCGCGATCCGCGCACTCCATCACCTGATAACAGCGCGTTAGGTCTTGCGTTACCCAGCTGGCGATGTAGGTCAGACCGTCCGGCAGCTGGCGTCCCTGGTCGCGGAGTCGGCGATAGACGGGAACCGCATCGCCGTCCCGAAAGTTTTCGATGAGCATGTACACCATGGCTGTCTCTCACCGCCCCGGTTGCGGAGCCCGCGTGTCTCCGCCCGAAACGGAGAGATCGAGATCGCGCAGCAGGCCGTCGCGAATGTCGTAGATCCAGCCGTGGACGACAATCGATTGCCCGCGCTGCCATGCCGACGCAACAATCGGAGTCGAGCACACCGCCCGTACCTGCGCGGCAACGTTCAGCTCGCACATGCGCCGCCACCGCGCCTCGGGCGTCCCGAGCGCCTCGATCTCCTCCGAGTGACTCCGCGCCACAGCGCGCAGCGGCTCAAGCCACTGCTCGAGCGGCCCGGGTAGCGGATCGCCCAGCGCCGCCTGCACGCCGCCGCAGCCGTAATGCCCGCACACGATCACGTGATCCACGCGGAGGAAGTCGATCGCGTACTGAAGCACGGCCATCGCGTTGAGGTCGGCCCGCGGCACCACGTTTGCCACATTTCGATGAACGAAAAGCTCGCCCGGCGCCAGCCCGACGATCTCGTTGGCCGGCACGCGACTGTCGGAGCAGCCGATCCACAGGAAGCGCGGCGCCTGGAGCCCGCTCAGCCGGGCGAAAAAGTCCGGCTCGACCGCGGTCGAGCGCGCCGCCCACTCTCTGTTGTTGGCGAACAGATCAGGCAGGAATCGCATCTCCGATGCTCCGCAGCCACCAGCTAGCGCAGATGGGAGGGCAGCTCGCGCAAGTCGACGATCGCATGGAGGTCGGGCCAATCGATCCCGGCCTCTCGCTGCAGAAGCAGTGCATTCATGCCGGCCGCTCGTGCCCCCGCGTAGTCGTCGCTCGGCGTGTCACCCACGTGGAGCACCCGCTCCGGTGCAGTGCCCAGCCGCCGGCAGGCCTCGCTGAAGATGCGAGGGTCCGGCTTCGAGACTCCGAGCTCATCGGAGGAGAGTATGTGGTCAAATACGCCATCCAGGCCGAGCTCGGTGCAGAAGTGCTTGAGGCCGCGCTGCCAGTTGGAAACCACCGCCAGCGGATAGCCTTCCTGGCGCAATTTGGTCAGGACCTCATCGACCTCCGAATACAGCGCGAACGCCGGAGGTCCCAGGATCTCCCACAGGGCACCGGCGTGTGACGCGGCCGACTCCATGTCGATCGGAAGCCCCAGCCGTTCGAAAACCGTGATCGTCAGCTGACGAAGGTAGGCCTGTCTCCGATCCTCGGAGAGGGCCGGGGCGTAGTCTACGTCGTGTCGGGCGAACGCTTCATACAGCACCTGGTGGTCCCACGGATCGGGCTCGAGACCCTGCGCCCGCAGGTACTGCACCAGGTTATGTCCCCGGCCTCGCCCGTCGCGGTGGTACACCAGGGTGCCGTAGAAATCGAGCGTGATCGCCTCTATGGATGGACGCACGACGGGTCGATCGCCTCCGCTGGTCCGCCGATTGTCACCCGATCTCGTACTCGAGGGTGAGGACCCCAGCCCCCCGTTCGCCATCGAGTTTCATCAGCGTCGGCGCTTATACAGACCGTCGAACAGCGTACTCCAATCGGCTCCGTCCGCCGACATCTCCATTTTAGAGACCAGTTCGTCGGGACTGCGGAGATCGTACGTCAAACGAACGTGCATACCGGGGCCGCCGTGAGCCAGGGTCAGCACATCGCCGTCAAAGCGCCCACTGAACACCTCGGGGGGAGACCCGAGGCAATCGAACCAATGGAGCGTGTAGCGCTCTTCTTCCGGGTCGTATGTGTACACGCCGTGGCCCGTAAAGGTGACCTTGCCGTCGCGTTTCTGTTCGTAATCGCTGATCAGCGCGAACCCGTTCAGTGCCAACCGGCTCGTCGTGCGTCCGGCGGCCGTTCCCCCTTCGGGATCCCACTGAGAAGGGTACATTCTCTCTTCGCCGTCCCAGGATCCCGCCAACACCTCCAGTCTCTCGTGACCCGGACCGGGCTTCGGCATCTCCATGACGTGAGTCCCTCCTGAATCAGTGCAGCACGACGAATTCCGAGCGCTCGCCCCCGCCGCCTTCAGGCAAGCTCGAACAACGAGAACGAGTCGGGCAGATTGCGCCCGATCTCGGCCATTTCGCCATCGTTCAATCGAAAGTCCATGGCTCCGACAAAGCCGTCCACCTGCCCGGCGTTGCGTGCGCCAACGATCGCCCCCGTCACCGCCGGCTGGCGAAGGGTCCAGGCAATGGCGACTTCGGCGACCGAGCGTCCGTGGGCGTCACCGATCTTCCGGAGCTGCTCGACGAAGTCCAGATTCCGCGACAGATGCGGCTCCTTGAAGGCCGGGTTGAAGTTGGCGCGCCAGTCGGACGGATCGAGGTTCGCCACCCGCTCGCGTGTCATCCGGCCGCTGAGCAGGCCGTTGTGCATCGGCGAGTAGACGATCACCCCGATACCGTGCTGCCCACAGTAAGGGAGGATTTCGTCCTCGATCTCCCGCATCAGCATCGAGTACGGCGGCTGCAGGGAAGTGACGGGAGCGATGGCCTGGACCCGCTCCAGCTGCGACACGTCGAAGTTGGAAACGCCGATGTTCCGGATCCTGCCCTCCTCCATCAGCTCGGCGAGCGCTGTCCAGCCTTCCTCGATCTCCAAAGCCGGACTCCCGGGGGGGAACGATGGCCAATGGATCTGGCACAGATCCAGAACGTCGGTCTGCAGTCGCTCGAGGCTGGCGCCCACTTCGGCGCGCACCGACTCGGCGGCGAGGCGGTGGGAGACGTTCCGATCCTCGTCCCACACGATTCCGCACTTCGTGAACACGTACGGCCGACGCTCGGCGTCGAGCTCCTCCAGGGCCCGGGCGACGATCCGCTCGGCGTGCCCGAAGCCGTACGCCGGTGCGGTGTCAATCCAGTTGATGCCCAGCTCGACAGCACGGTGGATGGCCGCCACCGACTTCATGTCGTCCTGTGGACCCCAACCGAACACGTTCTCGCCGCCGATCGCCCAGGTCCCGAGGCCGATCGGCGAGATGCTTAAGTCCGAGTTGCCCAACTGTCGCGTCAATGGCACGATCGTCCTTCCGATACATGCGCGTACATCCGCGATCCTGCCCCGTCCATGGCGGGATATCGGTTCGATCTCGATTCGATCGACGTGCTCGTGATAAGGGAAGTTGATAATCGTCGCGATCGTCCTCGCACGCTACTCACCTGCCACCCGCGGTAACACCGTCCCACCGTGCCGCTCACGGTTCCGGCTGCGTAGCGTTATCCGTCTCCCGTTCGAGAAGTCGGCCGACCCAGAGCGAGAATCCCTCCGAGAACGCGGGCCCGACATCGGCCCAGAACTCGCGGACACCCGGAGTCGTCAGGTAGCCCTCCACATACCGTACATACCCGTTCCAGTGGCTGGCCGGCATGAGGCCGAGCTCGTGGTGCCGGAAATAGGTTTCGGCGTGAAGAAACACCATCATGTGGTTCCACCACCGAAACAGCGAATCGCCTTCGCTAAGTGTCGGTTGGTTGAGCACCCGGGCCAGCCGATCGGCATGCTCGGCCTTGAACATCGAGAACTCGAGCGCGAACTGCGATATGGCGTGGCGCGCCATGGCGCTGTTGACGCGGGTGCTCTGACGCACTTGCACAGCCAGATAGATGAGAGAGACGACAACGGCGATCGACGCGATCAGCTCGGCGAGCAGCGCGTACTCCTGCAGTCTCATCGTTCGTCCGGGAAACCGAGCGCGGCTTCGGTGTGTGTGCCGACCGCGCCGGGGAGGCATGGCAAACCGGTGCCGTTCTTGTATGTTGGTCGGATGTTCAGGCGATCGCTTCACATACTAGTGGCGGTGATCCTGGTCGGCAAAGCCGCTCCATCCGCGGCGCAACCGACACCGGTCGCCGTCCAGAGCACGCAGGCCGCGACGCAAACGACCCGCGCCGTGCCGCGAGCGGCCCCCGCGCACGCAGCGGCCGGGTTCAGCGACCACATCGGCGCCGAGTACGGCATCCACCTGTTCGGGCTGACCGCGACACGCGCGGCGCTCGTTCCGACGGCGGACGACTATGTGCTGACCTTCCGCGGGGTAGCCGACCCGATCGGGCGTTTCGAAACGGATCTTGCCGCGACCCTGCGCCCGCGCGACCGCCTCTCGCTGTCGGCCTACGGCCGGGCATCGACACTGGAGACCAACCGCTTCTACGGGCTGGGCAACCAGAACGATGCATCCTACGGCACCGCCTTCTACCGGCTCGATCAGCTGGTGATCGAGACGGGACTCTCCGCGCGGCTCCGTCTGGGAGCCGAGCGCAACGCGCTCGCGGTCGGTCCTTTCTACCGCATGCTCAACACGGACCGCGAGCTCGACCTGGGTGAGCTCGACGGAGAGCCGAGCCGCGTGGACGAGGGCGGGATAGTGAAGGCGCTTCGCCCGTACGGCGTCGGAGCCTTTCGCCAGCTCGGGCTCCGGGCGGATCTCCGCCTGGCGACCGAGGGTCCCGAATCGGGGCGCAGCGTGGGCGTTCGGTTCTACGGAGGCGGAGCGGCCTACGCCGCCGCCCTCGACATGCGGGAGCCGGTGACCTCCCTTTACGGGGACGTCAAGGCGTTCCTGCGCAGCTCGCTGCCCGGCGAACCGATCCTGTACGTCCGCG
>CAZJXR010000050.1:0-5684 GCA_964550085.1 uncultured Gemmatimonadota bacterium | reverse complement strand
TATCTGGGCGGGCAGGGATCGCTCCGCGGCGCCGAGAAACAGCGCTTCGCGGGAGACCTCAGCCTGCTGGGAAGCGCCGAGCTGTACGGGACGATCGGTCGATTCGCCGTCGGTGACCGACGCATCACCACCGGCCCCATGCTGCTCGCGGATGTGGGGCGTGTGTTCTACGACGGCTCATCGTTGGGCTCCCCTCATCTCGGCGTGGGCGGCGGCGTCTGGTTCCGGGATGAGAGATCCGGCACCGAAGTGACCATCTCGGTGGCCGACGCAGGAGCAGAAACCCGCCTCTACCTGGCTTTCGGCAGCACCTTCTGGCGGTAATTCAAACGGTCGCCGTCCAGGCGGGGCCGTCTTCTTCCCTCACCATCGCCTCCAGCACGTGCTTCGGGCACACGTACTCCCTCATGAACTCGACCAGCGCCGTCGCCAATCCGCGGAGCGTCTCCTCGACGTCGGGGTTGGTGCAGTTGCCCTCCTCATCGAACGCCGCTCGCACCCCGGCGACCGAGATGGAGCCAGGGAGCACCAGCGCACCGATGTGGGAACAGACGGAGCGCAGCTGTTCGAGCGACTTGATCGCTCCGATACGACCGTTGGCCACTCCGAGCAGCGCGACCGGCTTCTCAGCGAGCGCTGAGGGGAAGCCGAGATTCTCGATGATCAGCTTGCTCATGGCCGAGAAGCCCCCGTGGTATTCCGGCGTCGCGAACACGACTCCGGAAGCCCGCTTCACCGCGGTGCGCAGCTTTCGGGCGTCGTCGGTATCCGGATATCCCGGAAAGGGCAGCGAGAGCTCGGCCGCATCCTGCGCCGTGATCGTCAGCCCCTGCCGAGATAGCTCATCGGTCACCACCGCCAGCGCCTTCCCGGTGTAGTTGCCGGGGCGACTCGTGCCACAGATGCTCACGATCTCGGGCATTTCACCGTATCTCGTCGCTCTCGTTCACGGGCGGCTCGAAGAGACTGTCCTCAGGCGCACCGATTTCGAGCCGCTCGTATCGATACGTGAACAGCTCGTCTTCCTGCCGGAAGGTGGCGGAGCGAAAGAGCCGGACCCCGTCGACGTCCTCCCACTCTCGCCACGAGACCACCACGTCCGGTTCGACAGCGGTCATGCGCAACCCCAGCGGCAGCGTATCTTCGGAATCGAAATAGGCGATCAGGGAATCTCCGGTGGGGAGCGAAAGACGGACGGCGAGCGCCGGTCGCGAGTCGAACTCGGTAGCAGCCAGGAAACGGGGATCCGACAATCTGGAGAGCGGGGCCAGAGCGAGCATGTGCAGCTCGTGACCCCGGACGATGCCGAGTCGGTTGCCCAGCTCGCCTACCTCGCCGGTGGCGGCGTCTCGCCACCAGCCGCCACATCGCCCGATGCCGGCGAGCAGGCCCGAGTGCGGCTGCGCCATCCGGACCCGGCCGTCGGAAGACGAGTGGATCACGGTTCGAAACTCTCCCCTCGGTCCGTCGACTCGCGCATCGGCGAGTATCTGGATCGGATGCCCGGCCGCCTGTCTCCCCACTGCCCGTTGAGCCGCCGTGAGGATCGCCTCCGCCGCCAGGTGCGGATCCTCGCCCCGCGAGTCGTCGTTCCCGCTGCAGGCGAGGAGAAGGGCGATCCACGCCCCGGCCAGCACCCAACGGCCCGACGATCCCGACCGACGCGCGCGTTTCGCTAAACGAACCACCAGGCGAGCCCGAATAGGACGGTGAGGAGGCCGCAGGTGACGACCCCCTGGAGGACCGAGAAGTAGAGCGATGTGCCGAACAGCAGCAGCATGCCGCCGACGTAAAGCGGGGAGAGTGTCCCGATGACTGCCGCCTGGTCCGGCACCCGCAGCAGCGCGAAGCCGATCGCCGCCGACAGTGCGAGCAGGATCGAGAAGTTGAGGCTGAAATACTCGCGGAAGTCGAGTATTGAAGGCTGAAAGCCGAGCAGGTTCTCCCGCTGCTCCCGCATCGCACGGGTGAGATCCGCCAGCTCGGGGTCGTGGCGCGCCTTGTACGCGGCGTGGAGAAACCCTCCGAGGTGGGCGAGGGCGAACGCCCCCATGATGATCAGCCCCGAGATGAAAACCCGTCGGGCGAGCATGCTAGTCGCTCGAGCTACGCACGCCGCCGTACCGCCCCAGTCGTGGCCGATTCATGCGGGTCGGATGTTCTGGTTCAACCGGAAGAGGTTGTCGGGATCGTGGCGCGTCTTCACCTCGACCAAGCGATCGTAGTTGGCCCCGTACACTGCTCGCACCGTGGCCACATCCGTCGCGGAGACGAAGTTCACGTACTCGCTGGCGAGAAAGTGCGGTCGCAGCGCCGAGTACGTGTTTCTCACCCACGCGGTGACGGACTCGTCGTCGTTCGCGTCGACCCAACTCCCGTATTCACCGATCACGAACCGCGCGTCCCGGTGGGGAAACGCGGTGGCATCCCCGGCCAGGTCGTGGCATGCACCATCGATCGGGTGGAAGAATATCCCCGATTGGACCGACGGCACCCGGTTGCCCCAATCGAGTAGCGGAGCAAGGCTCTCGGTCGGCACGTCCAGCGCGACCAGCGATTTCCAGTAGTGGCGGAGGCCGAATGGCAGCAGTTCATCGAACAGCGTGTTGATCGCCGGATAGGGCATCGTGTCCACGTGCTGGCCCACGATCTCGCCCCATCCCGACACCTCATCGAGAACGCCGTCGACCTCCGATGCCGCACCCGTCCAGCAGATCAGCAAGGCGGCGACCGGCTTCCCGTGCCACGCCTCCGACACGAACGGGAGGGGCGGCGCCGGCGTGAGGCCGAACAGAGTCCCGAACTCTCGCGGCGCTCGGTCCATGAAGCGGGAGAACGCGTCGATCACACCCGGCTCAGGCGCGAAGAAGGTCGGCCCACCCTCAATGTCACGCAGCGGGTGCATTCGGAACTCGAACGAGGTGACGATCCCGAAGTTGCCACCGCCTCCCCGAATCGCCCAGTACAGGTCGGAGTCGTGCGTGGCGTCGCAGCGGACCACCGCACCGTCCGCGGTGACCACCTCGGCCGCCTGTACGTTGTCGCATGCCAGCCCGAATGCACGGCTCAGATACCCGATGCCCCCACCCAGCGTCAGTCCGCCGACTCCGGTGGTCGACACCACACCGCCAGGCGTGGCCAATCCGCGCTGGTGCCCGGCGGCATTGAGCTGGGCCCACGTCGCACCGCCGCCGACGGTGGCGACCCGAGTTTCGGGATCGACGCGGACGGAGGAGAGGGTGCGAAGGTCCAGCACGATACCGTCGTCACAGGAGCCGAAGCCGACCACACTGTGCCCCCCACCTCGGACCGACAGAGGAATGCCCAGGTCGCGGGCGTGAATGACGGTGGCGGCGACGTCGGCCGTGTCGGAGGGCTGCACGATCGCGGCCGGTCGCCGGTCGTGCATCGCGTTGTAGATCTCGCGCACCGCATCGTAGTCCGGATCCGATGGAGTAACGATCCGGCCTTGAACCCGTGGCCGAAGAGCCGCAGCGAGGCCCGAGCCCGACGTCACTGTTCTTCCGACGAGTCCTCCAGGATCTCGCCGTCGGCAGCCACCATGATCTCGACTTCCTCGTTGTCGCCCGTCTCCATCACGATCTCGTATCCCTCGAGCTCCTCCTTCCCGTCCTTCACCGCCGTGATCTCCATGATCTCCCTGATGCTCGCGTCGGGGTATCGTTCGCCCGCCGCCTCCCTGACGCTCGCCGGGAGCTCCTCCGCTGCGATCGCCTTCTCCCAGTTGTACAGGGTGCCGTCTTCCCTCACGTCGGCCTCGAGCTTCCTCCCATCCTGATTGAACTCGAAGTCGTAGACGACGATCTCGCCCTCCCGTTCCTTCGACCACTTCTGGACATCGGCGTGGGGGAACCTGGCCTTCAGGCCATCCAGCACCGGCGTCGGAACGTCCCCCAGGTCGGGTTTATCCCCTTCCTGCGCGGCGGCGGTCGATGCGCCCAGGATCGTTCCGGCGACGACAATCGCCGACCATCTGCAGCGCGGGTTCATCAGCTTGCGCGCACGCATGTTACACCTCTATCAGTTTCGATCGACTCGAGGCCTCGCAGGATCGCTCTGCCGCCACCGCCATTCGGCCTCCCGGCGGATCGCCCGGAGCAGAAGCCAGCGAATCGGCACGATCCCCATCCGTGCCCATCGCCAATAGCCCACGAACCGTCTTCGCGCCTCAGGATCGGTGGCGACGGCCCGGGTCTCGGTGGCGAGCTCCGTGAGCGCCTCGCCTCGCGAACGCGCTTCCAACGTCCAGGTGATCTTCACCTGATTCGGCTCGGCGAACGCACGAAACCGATCGGATGGTACGGGGGTGAAGGTGACGTTCGCCAGCCACGGTTGACAGACCGCCCCGGCAACGAACAGCTCCCCCGGTTCCTCACCCAGGCGTCCCCAGCCCAGGGCGAGCATCTCGTCGACGAAACCGAGCGGCGTGCGCGCAGCGGGAGTCGCTCGCATCAGCTTTCCCCGCAGCCAGAAAATGGCGCGGACGAGGGGAACGGACTGCATGTCGAACCGCCGCGCCCGTTGATACACGAACGATGCTGGAGCGCGAACGTATGTGGAGTGCCGCTCGCGAACGTCGAACTCCGGCATCCAGCTATCGAGTGGAGCGGCCGGGATCGGCATCGGAATCCGTTCGTCGCGGGCGCTGCCTGGCCGGACCGATCTGATCACGGTGCGAATCCCCCTCCGCCTCCGTCGTGGCCCTCCGCTAGCGAGCGGCGGACCGGGCCACCTCCGCGTCACGGCCGACGAAACCCGTGACTCCATCCGTCTCATCGAGTCTCACCATCTTGCCTCTCCTCGACAGGTAAGCGGGGCGCGCGACGACGAGGACCACGATTCCCCACACGGTAACCAGCGCCCCCGCCGCATTGACAACCTCCGGGGACGAGAGGTCCGAGGTGAATACGACATCGACCGCGGCATGAAACAGCGCCACAACCAGGATGCTGCCCCGGCTCTCGTTGTAGAGCCAAGTGAGGAGAACCGCTCCGGCCAGCAAACTGAAGAACCAACCGGTGAACGCGGCGACATCGAAACTCATGTAACCGGGACGATAGAAGAAAAGCGGAGTGTGCCATGCCGCCCAGCCGACGGTGAGCAGGAGCGTGGCGACGAGAGCGGAGTGGCCGGGCTGGAGTCGAGGAAGCGCGAATCCGCGCCAGCCGACCTCCTCGCCGTAACCGAACGAAAGAATGCTGTACCCAAGAAAGGCCACAGCCGAGAAGTGCGGGAACTCGCGCGACCTGCCCAGGCCCGCCAGCGAGGCTTCCTCCCCACCGAGCACCGACCAGGCTCCAGCCGCGAGCGCAAGAAGCACGAACGGAGCGAAAAGCGCCACGGCGATCCACGGAAGGCGTCCGCGCCAGAGGCCCATCCGCCGGACAAGGTCGGCGGTGCCCGCCCGTCCAGCCTCCGCACTCGATACGAGGAACGCCGCCGCGAGTGGCCCCCACGCGCCGAGCGCGTGGTTAAAGGGAAGTATCGGCAGCCCGCCCACACCGAATGCCGGCAGCCACAACGGCGCCCACAGCAGCCATGAGATGGCGCAGGCGAGTACGAAAAACGCCGCCAGCGGGTAGTGATGCCCGAAATGCATTCCTCACCCGAGTCTGAGCTGCAGACGCTCGGCCAGATAGCGCGTCACCGCCACGGTGTCCAGT
>CAZJXR010000049.1:0-22682 GCA_964550085.1 uncultured Gemmatimonadota bacterium | reverse complement strand
ACCACGCTTACCACGAGACCGGGTCGCACGATGATCCCAACGACATGCGCAACCACGGTGGCTTGCGTCGCTGGCTGCCGATCACGGCGACCTGTATGTGGGTTGCCACCCTCGCCATCTCCGGCGTGTTTCCGCTGTCGGGATTCTTCTCGAAGGATGAGATCATCTGGTACGCGGGGGCGTACGGCTACACGGTGTTGTGGGCGATCGCGCTGGCGGTCGCCCTGCTCACCGCGGCCTACATGACCCGGCTCATGGTGCTCACTTTCCACGGTCGCAGCCGGGTCGAATCGGAGGGGCGCCGCTTCCTGCACGAGGTGCCGGTAGTGATGTGGATCCCCCTCGTGCTGCTGGCCGTGCTGTCTGTGATCGGCGGCTGGGTGAACGTGCCCGAGGCGCTGCCGCTACCGCACGTGGATGCCCTGCACGCATGGCTCGAGCCGGTGTTCGAGCCGAGCACCGAGGTGACCGCCGCGTACGGAGTGCACGGCGGCCACGCGTCGCCGGTCGGAGGCGGGGAAGCCATGTGGGCGCTGATCTCGACGGCGGCCGCGGCCATCGTGATCCTGGTCACATTCCGCGCGCTGGCCCGACGCCGGTATGTGCCGGCTACGGAGGCGTCGCCGCCGACCGGTGTCGCCGGCGTGCTGTACCACAAGTGGTATGTGGACGAACTGTACGACCGCCTGATCGTGCGGCCCCTTCTCAGCCTGTGGCGGGGCTGTTGGAGGATCGTCGATGATGGGCTGATCGATGGAAGCGTTAACGCGCTCGGCAACGCGAGTCGCGCGGTCGGTTGGTTAGGCGGTCAGCTTCAGACCGGTCGGGTCGGTGCCTACGTCCTGTTTTTCGTCGTCGGAGCGGTCGTCATCCTGTGGACACTCGCATTTTGACTCCGGGATCCATGCTCTTCGATTCCCACTGGCCGCTCACGCTGCTGTTGCTGGTACCGCTCGGCGGCGCAGTCGGGTGTCTGCTGGCGCCTCCCCGTCGAGCCCGAATGATCGCGCTCGTGGTGGCCCTGATCGAACTGGCACTTTCGCTGCCGTTGTTCTGGACCTTTCAGTCGGGAACGGCAGCGATTCAGAACTATGTGTCGGTGCCCTGGATCGAGCCGTGGGGAATCGCGTATCGAATCGGAATCGATGGCATCTCGCTGCTCATGGTCCTTCTCACCACGTTTACGATGCCGCTCGCCATTCTCGGCTCGTTTTCCTACATCACGAACAAGGAGCGGGCGTACTACAGCCTGATGCTGATCCTGATGACGGGCATGCTCGGCGTGTTCGTGGCCATGGATCTGTTCCTGTTCTACGTGTTCTGGGAGGTCATGCTGATCCCGATGTACTTCATCATCGGGATCTGGGGCGGGTCGCGCCGCATCTATTCGGCCATCAAGTTCTTCCTCTTCACTGCCGCCGGCTCTCTACTCATGCTGGTGGCGATCGTCGCCATCGTGTATCTGTACGCGCGACAGTTCGGGGTGGTGAGCTTCGCCTACAACGACCTGCTCCAGCTGCCGATCGCGCGCGAGCTCCAGTTCTGGCTGTTTGCCGCTTTCGCGCTCGCGTTCGCGATCAAAGTGCCGATCTTCCCGCTCCATACCTGGCTTCCGGACGCCCACGTCGAGGCGCCCACGGCGGGTTCCGTCATACTGGCGGGTGTGCTGCTCAAGATGGGCGGGTACGGGTTCATCCGTTTTGCCCTGCCGTTGTTCTCACACGCTGCCACCAGTGCCGCGGTGATCGGCGCGCTGATGACGGCCAGCGTGATTGGAGTGATCTACGCCGCGTGGGTGGCGGCCGTGCAGCCAGACGCGAAAAAGCTGATCGCTTACACATCCGTAGCCCACCTCGGTTTCGTCACCATCGGGATCTTCGCCCTTACCGTGCAGAGCTTCCAGGGCGGGATCTTGCAGATGGTCAACCACGGCGTATCCACCGGGGCGCTCTTCCTTCTCATCGGCATGCTGTACGAGCGTCGCCATACGCGTCAGATCGCGGACTTCGGCGGCCTGGCCCGCGTGATGCCCGTCTTCGCGACGGCGTTCGTCATCGTGGGCCTGAGCTCGATCGGCCTCCCCGGCACGAACGGCTTCGTGGGTGAGTTTCTCATCCTGGTCGGGGCGTTCCAGACCCACCCGGTGACGGTGGTGCTCGCCGCAACGGGTGTGATCTTCGCCGCTGCCTACATGCTGCCGATGGTCCAGCGCATCCTGTTCAATCGGCTCGACAAAGAGGAGAATCGGAGCCTGCGCGACCTCAGCCTGCGTGAAAGGGCGGTGCTGGCGCCGGCGATCGCCATGATTCTGTTGATCGGTGTATTCCCGCAGCCCTTCCTCGATCGGATGTCGGCCTCGGTCGATGCTCTGATCGCGCAGGTCGACTACCGAGCCCGTCAGGCGCCGCCAGAGATGGGGAGTGGCATCCCGCGCTTCGACCGTATGCCGATCCTCGATGCGGACGATCGGCGATGATGGACGGCGTGATGATCGACTTCAGCGCCCAGTCGCACTATCTGCTGGCACTCCTGCCAGAGACCGTGCTCTCGGCAGCCGCCATCCTTCTTCTGCTGGGAGACGTTTGGCAGCGGGGCAGTGACAGCCGGCAGAGCGGGAGCTGGACCGGAATCTTCTCCCTGGTGGCGATCGGAGTGGCGATCGCGGCCAACGTCCTCCTGTCGACGTTCGAGGTGCCCGACCGGCACGGCATGATCGCGGTGGACGGCTTTCGGATCACGGTCAACTTCCTGCTGCTCGGAATCGCCTTTCTCGCCATCCTGTACGCCTCCGATTATCTGGATCGGGAGGAGCTCCGGATCGGGGAGTTCTACGCTCTTCTGCTCCTTGCGGCCGTGGGCATGATGGTGCTGGCCGCGGCTCGCGATCTGATCGTCGTTTTCCTCGGTCTGGAGCTGATGTCGATTGCCATTTACGTGCTCGTGTGCCTGCGCCGTGGCGACCCGCGAGCCACCGAGGCGGCGCTCAAGTACTTCCTCATGGGCGCGTTCGCGAGCGGCTTCCTGTTGTACGGCATTGCGCTGCTGTTCGGGGCGACGGGCGGAACGAACCTCGCCCTCGTATCGGCAGAGGTCGTTCGCGGTGTCGAGAACGGTAATCTGATCCTGTTCGCCGGCGTCGGCATGCTGATCATCGGCTTCGGCTTCAAGATCTCGGCCGTTCCGTTCCACATGTGGACGCCGGATGCGTACGAGGGTGCGCCGACGCCGGTCACCGGCTTCATGGCCGCCGGCGTCAAGGTCGCAGCGTTCGCGGCGCTGGTTCGCATTATCGGGGTGCAGCTCGCGCCAGCGGAGTCGGTGTGGACGGCGGCACTCTGGTGGCTGGCACTCCTGTCCATGATCATCCCCAACCTCATCGCGCTCGCCCAGGACAACGTGAAGCGCATGCTTGCCTACTCCTCGATCGCGCACGCTGGCTACATCCTGGTCGCCGTGGTGTCGGCTAACGAGCTTGGAGTTGCCGCCATCGTGTTCTATCTGGCCGTCTACGGGCTGATGACCCTCGGAGCGTTCGGGGTGGTCTACGTCGTCGGCGGCAAAGGGGACACCAACCTGCATTTGAGCGATTATCGCGGCCTGGGCTGGCGGCGCCCGTTTCTCGGCTTCGTGCTCGTCGTTTTCCTGCTGTCGCTGGCAGGCTTCCCTCCCACCGGCGGGTTCGTCGGCAAGCTGTACATTCTGCGCGCCGCCCTCGATGCAGGGCAGGTGGCACTCGCGGTGACGCTCGTGCTCACCAGCCTGATTTCCTATTACTATTACCTGAGGGTCGTGTGGAAGATGTACTTCGAAGAGATGCCGGACGCGGCACCGGTGCCGGCCGCGCCGGGCCGTTCGTTTCGGCTTGCCGCCGCGGTCAGTGCGGCCGGAGTGCTGGTCGCTGGACTGTTGCCCGGTTATGCGATTCGAAGCATCGAGACCGCCACCGCCGATCTCGGCTCGATCGCCCAACGACCACTCACGCATTCCGGCCTTCCTGCCACACCGCTCGACGGACCCGGGATCGCCGAATAGCAGGCTCCTCGTACCGCCGCGTCTCACGAGCGACGAGAAAGAACGCGCATGAAGGTTTCTCCTCGGATCTTCAGGGAATACGACATCCGCGGCATCGTCGGCGACGACCTAACCGAAGAAGTCGTCGAGGCAGTCGGTCGGGCGTACGCCAGCGGACTGGGGAACGAGCGGGATGCACCGATGGTCGTGGTCGGCCACGACAACCGCCCGAGCTCGCCGGGACTCGCTGCCGCCCTCTGTCATGGCCTCAATCGGGCGGGGGTGCGCGTCCGACTGGTGGGTGAGGTGCCGACACCGGTGCTGTATTTCGCCGCGCTCGAGCTCGAGGGCGACGGCGGCATTCAGATCACCGGGTCCCACAATCCGTCGGAGTACAACGGGATCAAGATGGTGGTGGACAACAAGGCCATCTACGGATCGGCCATCCAGGAGCTCCGACAGCGGATCGAGGCAGGTTCGTTCCGGGTCGGGACCGGCAGCACGGAGGGGGCGACGATCCTCGATCGCTACGTGGAGGAGGTGAGCCGGCGGACCGACGTGCGCGGCTCGGTGTCGATGGTTCTCGACTGCGGCAACGGGGCCGGCAGCGTGGTGGCGGAACGCGCACTCGGCGCGGCGGGGATCGACGTCACCTGCCTGTTCTGCGAGTCCGATGGGACGTTCCCCAACCATCACCCGGATCCGACGGTCGACGAGAACCTTCGCGACCTGATAGACCACGTGGTCGAGACCGACGACAGCTTCGGCGTGGCTCTGGATGGAGATGCCGACCGGCTCGGAGCGGTCACGGAGGATGGGACGATCGTGCGCGGCGATCACTTGTTGCTCCTGTACGCGCTGGATGTGCTGCGGGAGACACCGGGAAAGCCGATCGTGTTCGACGTGAAGTGCTCACAGGCGCTCCCGGAGCTCATTACGGAGGCCGGCGGCGTGCCCGAGATGTGGAAGACCGGCCACTCGCTGATCAAGGAGCGGATGCGGGCCACAGGATCTCCCGTGGCAGGTGAGATGAGTGGACATATATTCTTTGCAGACAGGTATTTCGGGTTCGACGACGCAATCTATGCTGCCGCCCGCCTGGCCGAGCTGGTGGCCAACTCCGAGCACCGTCTGTCGGAGCTTGCGGCGCGCATCCCGACCTATCCCTCGACACCAGAGCTGCGGGTGGCGTGTCCCGATGAGCGAAAGTTCGAGATCGTGGCGGCGGCGGTCGAGCACTTCAAGGCGACCCACGAGGTGATCGACATCGATGGGGCGCGCGTCCTGTTCGAGGACGGCTGGGCGCTGATCCGGGCCAGCAACACCCAGCCGGTCATCGTGATCCGATTCGAGGCCCGGACAACCGATGGCCTGCGTCGGATTCGCGATCACGTCGCGGATCACCTCGAGGCAGCCGGCGTTGCGGTGCCGAAACTCGATGGACCGGCGCATTAAAGCGCTGATCGCGGCGGGGCTCGTCACCGCCGCCCTGTTGCTCATTGGTCACCGAGTCACGGACCTCTACGCCGCCTACCACTGGTTCGACTCGCTCGGCTTCGGGCAGCGTTTCTGGAAGCTCGAGCTCATTCATCTTTCGAGCTGGCTCGCCATCGTGCCGGCCACCGCGGTGCTCCTCTTCTTCGTTCTGTGGTCGGTCGTGCGCCGCAGCGGGCCGATCCGGGTTCGGCGGCAACTCGGCGATCTACAGATCTCGGAGGCGCTTCCCACGCGCCGGGTCCGCTCGTGGCTGCTCCTCGCCTCGATCGTGATGGCGTTGCTGGTCGCCGCTCCGATTGCCGACGGTCTCGGCGAGCGGATCGCTTTTGCCCTCGCCGCCGTCGAGTGGGGGTCGCGTGATCCGATTCTCGGAAAGGACCCGCGCCTGTACGTGTTCATTCTTCCCATGTGGCGGGCCGTATGGTCGCTGCTGCTCACCATCGTGGTATGGCTCGCCCTCGCCATCGGGGCCTTCCTGTTGTTCACCGGACAACTCCAGGCGCAGCGCGGTCGGGTGACGATCGATCGCTTCGCCCGTCGCGCGCTGGCCTACCTTGGCGTCGCGGCGCTGCTCATGGTCGCCGCCCACTTTGCGCTCTCGGCAATGGAGGCAATCTCCGGCGGGACGGCCAACTATGCGCTGGTGCGGGCCGGTATCCCGGCGCGGCGTCTGATGGCCATCCTTGCCGTGCTCGCCGCGATCGCGCTGGCGGTGAGCGAGCACCGCGGCTCCTGGAATCTGGCGATTTCCGGACTCGCCGTGGTCGCGATCGTGTGGCCGGTGAGCATGTTCGTGTATCCGGAGATCATCCAGCGGCTACGGGTGGAGCCGAACGAATTCGAGGTCGAGCGACCGTACATCGCGGCCAATGTGAGCTGGACGCGGCGCGCGTACGACCTGGAGGACATCGTCGTACGCCAGTATCCGGTCGATACGATCCCACCTGCGTCCGCCGAGCTGCACCTGTGGACGGCCGGCTTGCCGCTGTGGGACGAGCGACCGTTGCGGGCCACCTTCAACCAGCTCCAGGGATTGCTGGCATACCACGAGTTTCCCGACGTGGATAACGACCGCTACGGCGATCCGGGTGCCGAGGAACAGGTGGCGATCGCAGTGCGCGAGTTCGCTCCCTCCCGGCTCGACGTCAGCGCGCGCACGTGGCAGAACCTGCACCTGCGGTACACGCACGGTCAGGGACTGGTCGTGAGCCCCGTCGACCGCATCGCCGGCGGCGGCGAGCCGGAGTACTTCGTGAGCGGCCTTCCGCCCGTCGTCGCTCCCGACGCCCCCGAGGGGGTGACGGTGGATCAGTCCCGGGTGTACTTCGGCGAGCTGACTACGGAGTACGCCCTCGTCGCCTCCGACTCGCTGCCGCAAGGGGTGGAACCCACCGGGGTCGTGCTCGACAGCTTCCTGCGGCGACTCGCGTTCGCTTGGGCGCTGAACTCAAAAAACCTCCTGCTTCGGCGTCAAGCGGACGGAGAGGTGCGACTCATGTGGCGGCGCCAGGTCGTGACCCGTGTGCAGGCGATCGTACCCTTCCTCATCGTCGATCCTGACCCGTACCCTATTCTCGACCAGGGACGGGTCAAGTGGGTGGTCGAGCTCTACGCCGCGACCGGACGCTACCCGCTCTCCGAGCCGTTTGCCTTCGGACGCCGGCCTCTCAACTACCTGCGTAACGTCGCCAAGGGGGTGGTGGACGGGGTGACTGGCGAAGTCATCCTGTACCCGGTCACACCCGACAACCCGCTCCTTTCGACCTATGCCGCCGTGTTCCCGGGCCTGTTCGTTCCAGCTGTCGAAATGCCGCCGACCGTGCGGCGACATCTCCGTTATCCGCAGCGGCTGCTGCGCGCGCAGGCAGCGATGCTCGAGGCATATCACCTGGTCGAGCCGGAGGAGTTCTACCGAAAGCAGCGGTTATGGAGCGTCGCCAAGGAGGTGTATCGGGACCGACCGGTCGACGTGCAACCGTACTACCTGCTCATGCCCTTTCCGGGGCCGGGGTCCGGCGGGCGTGAGTTCCTGCTCACGGTTCCGTTCACGCCGGCCAATCGTGATAACCTGGCCGCCTTCCTGGTAGCCCGAAACGACGCCGAGCACTACGGCCAGCTGTCGCTGTTCGAGGTTGCCTCCTCGGGGCAGGTGTTCGGGCCGCGGCAGGTCGAAGTGCAGATCGATCAGGACCCGGCCATCTCGCAACAGCTGTCGCTCTGGCGCCAGCTCGGTTCGAGTGCGACCCGCGGACACCTACTGCTCGTGCCGATCGACGGATTCCTGCTCTACATCGAGCCTTTGTTTCTCGAAGCGGAAGACCGAGAGGGTGCTGCTCCCGGCCTCAAGCGCGTGATCGCGGCCGCCGGCGACCAGGTGACCATGGCCGAGACGCTCGACGATGCGCTCGACGCTTTGGTCCCGAGTCTCCGGCGCGCGGGCCGGGAGGGGCCGGAGGTCGACGATGTGGCCGCCGTCGGCAACCTGGAGACGAAGGGTTCGGAGCTGGAGCAGCTACGCGCTCTGGTGCGGGATGCCGATGCTGCCATGCGCGCGGGCGACCTGGTTCGGTTCGGGCGCATCTGGGAACGACTCCGGACGTGGGGGACCGGGCCCGACCCGGCGCCGACCGAGGCGGAGAGCGACGCGGACGGGCGCGAGGAGGAGACACGTCCACCGCCAGGTGGAGCCTGAGATGGATCGTGCGAGGACGGTCGTGGTCGCGATCGGGGGGAACGCTCTCTCTCCCGCGGGCGAGCCGGCAGCGGTCCGCCACCAGTTCCGCCACACGCGGGAGAGCCTGGAGCCGATAGTCGCGCTCGCACGCGAAGGATGGCGGATAGCCATCGTACACGGGAACGGTCCGCAGGTCGGCGACGCCCTGCTGCGCAACGAGCGCACGCGGAATCTGGTGGACGAGCTGCCGCTCGGCGTTCTGGTTGCCGCCACCGCCGGTTGGATCGGATACATGATCCAACAGTCACTCCAGAATGCACTGCTTCGCGCGCACGTTGATCGTCGCGTCGTTACTCTGATTACTCAGGCCCTGGTCGACCCCGTCGATCCCACGCTCTCGGAGCCGAGCAAGCACATCGGACGCGCCCTGGATCCGGCAGTGGCCACGCAGCTTCGCACCGAGGGCGTGACGATCGGGCCAGACTCGAGCGGCCAGCTGCGCCGCGTGGTGGCGAGCCCCCGTCCGGTGGAGATCGTCGAGGCGGAAATCGTCGGCGAGCTGGTGGAACGTGGCGACATCGTCATCGCGTGCGGCGGTGGTGGTACTCCGGTTTATCGCGATCCGGAGCGTGGGTTGGAGGGACTCGACGTGGTGATCGACAAGGACTGGGCTGCAGCCATCCTCGCGCACACGATCGGCGCGCGCGTATTGCTCATCCTGACCAGTATCGACGGTGTGTACGAGAGCTGGGGAACGCCGCGGGCACGGCGCCTCGAGCGACTCACGGCCGTCGAAGCCCGCCGGCTGGCGACCGGAGGAGAACTCGGTTCCGGAAGCATGCGCCCAAAGGTGCTGGCGGCTGTCCATTTTGTGGAGGTGTCCGGCGGGGCGGCTGTGGTCGCCGCACTTGACGATGGCCTGGAGGCGTTGCAGGGTCGGGCCGGCACCCGAATCGTGCCGAGCGCGGATTCGGCGCGGCAGGCTCGTTAGTCGATCGGCGAGAACGCGATGAACATTCACGAATACCAGGCGCGAGCGATCCTGCGGCGGCACGGGGTGTCCGTTCCGCCTGACGGCGTCGCATCGACGGAGGAAGAAGCGGTCGAGATCGCGGGCGAGTTCGGCGGATCGGTCGTCATCAAAGCCCAGGTGCACGCCGGCGGTAGGGGTAAGGCCGGAGGAGTGAAGCTCGCCACGGATGCGGAGGAGGCCGGTGCCGCCGCGGCCGCCATCCTCGGCATGACGATCAAGGGCCTGGTGGTGGAAAAGGTGCTGATCGCTCCGGCGATCGACATTGCGACAGAAGCCTACGTGGGGATCGTCCTCGACCGCGAATCACAGCGTGCGGTGCTCATGGTTTCGCCCGAAGGGGGGGTCGACATCGAGCAGGTGGCTGCCGAGCGGCCGGAGGCGATACACACCCGAAGCATCGACCCCCGGTACGGGCTGTTGTCCCACCAGGCGATGGGTCTGTCCTTCGCTCTGTTCGACGATATCGAGCGCGTCCGCGCGTGCGCGAAGCTGATCCGCCAGCTGTACAACGCGTACGAATCGGTCGACGCGACTCTAGCCGAGATCAACCCTCTGGTCACCACCCGCGACGGCGAGCTGTTGGCGATCGACGCGAAGATGAACATCGATGACAACGCCCTCTTCCGATTGCCGGAGATCGCGGCCATGCGGGACGAGGCGGCGGAGGCGCCCTCTGAAAGAGCCGCCCGCGAGGCGGGGCTGACTTACATCCAGCTCGATGGGAACGTGGGTTGCGTGGTCAACGGTGCCGGCCTGGCGATGGCCACCATGGATCTGGTAAAGCACTACGGTGGCAATCCGGCCAATTTCCTCGACATCGGAGGCTCTTCCAACCCGGAGAAGGTGGTGGCCGCTCTGCGCATCATCACCGCCGATCCCAACGTCAAGTCGATTCTGTTCAACATCTTCGGCGGCATCACACGATGTGACGATGTCGCCAACGGCATCGTGGCTGCCGCCGGCCAGATCGACATCGACGTTCCGATCACGATCCGCCTCACCGGGACCAACGAGGAGGAGGCGGTCGAGATCCTCGATGCGCACGGATTCGATGCGCTGGTGGATATGGACGAGGCCGTCCAGAAAGCGGTGGCACGCGTATGAGCGTCTACATCGGACCGGACACCCGGCTCGCGGTACAGGGGATCACCGGTCGGGACGGATCGTTCCACGCGCGCCAGATGATCGAGTACGGGACCGACGTGGTGGCCGGGGTGACCCCGGGGAAGGGTGGACAGCGCTTCGACAATCTTGTGCCGGTGTTCGACACGGTCGCCGAAGCGGTCGGCGAGGCGGGAGCGAACACGAGCGTGATCTACGTTCCTGCCGCCTTCGCGGCGGACGCCATCCTCGAGGCGGCGGACGCGGGCATCGAGGTGATCGTATGTATCACCGAGGGCATTCCGGTGCGCGACATGCTCCGCGTCATGCCCTATGTGCGGGAGAAGGGCGCGCGGCTGATCGGCCCGAACTGTCCGGGCGTCATCGTCCCGGGGATCACCAAGGTCGGTATCCTGCCCGGCCAGATCGTGTTGCCCGGAGCCGTGGGCATCGTGAGCAGATCCGGTACGCTCACCTACGAGGTCATATTCCAGCTGACACGGCACGGAATCGGCCAGTCAACGTGCATCGGGATCGGTGGGGATCCCATCATCGGGACTCGTTTCCTCGACTGCCTGGCGAGCTTCGAGGCCGACGAACAGACGCGGGCCGTGGTGCTGATCGGCGAGATCGGCGGCACCGATGAACAGGTGGCGGCCGAGTACGTGGCGAGGCGCATGTCCAAGCCAGTGGCGGGCTTCATCGCCGGTCAGACTGCTCCTCCGGGTCGGAGAATGGGACACGCCGGCGCCATCATCTCGGGATCCGAGGGAACGGCCGAGGAGAAGATGCGGGCCCTTCGCGACGGAGGCGTCGAGGTGGCCGCTCGCCCCGTGGATATCGTCGATATAGTGAGGCAGTGGATATGAGAACCCTGGCCATCATCAAGCCGGACGCAATCGACCGCGGTCTGGCGGGGCCCATTCTCGCACAGCTGGAGGAGGAACGCTTCCGCCTGCTGGGGGCACGGGTCGTCCGCCTGAGTCGGGACCAGGCCGAGGCGTTCTACGCGGTGCACCGGGGGAAACCATTCTTCGAATCGCTGGTAGAGTTCATGACCTCCGGTCCGTGCATGCCGCTGGCCCTCGAGCGTGCGGACGCGGTGCGCCACCTGAGAACGGTGATCGGAGCCACCGATCCGGCCGAGGCGGAGGAGGGGACCATCCGCAAGCGGTTCGCGGAGAGCAAGGAACGCAACGCGATCCACGCTTCCGACTCGCCCGACAACGGCGAGAGCGAGGTGTCGTTCTTCTTCGCCGCCAGCGACCTGGTGAGAGCCTCGAGTGACTGATTCGGGACCCGGAATCGGCGATTGACACGAGCACCGGCGAATACTATGAGTAGCGGCTGGCCGCCCTCCACGATTGCCCTGCACGGACTGGGTCGCGGCGCGATTCACTGGGAAACCGACCTGCCGGCGACGGCGCCGGTATGGACGGGCACCGGCTTGCGTTTCGCGCGCTCCCCGCGTGTGGCGGTCGAAGTGGAGCGCGCCGCCGATGGTGGCGTGCACGTGCGCGGCACCGTGACGGCCGCGATCCGACAGGCCTGTCGCCGCTGCCTGCGCGAGATGGTGGATGCCGTGCGGGCGCCGCTGGATCTCTGGTTCGATCCGGCGGTCCAGCCCGGAAGCGAGGCCGAGGGAGTGTTTGCGCTGCCGGACGGCGCGGCGGCGATCGATCTCGGACCTGTCGTTCGCGAGGAGCTGATCCTGGCACTGACGGAATACCCGCTGTGCCGGGTTGATTGCCGCGGCCTGTGTTCGGGGTGTGGGGCGGACCTCAACGAAACGACCTGCTCCTGTTCTCCCAAGGCAGCGGATCCACGCTGGGATGCGTTGAGGGAGCTGCGAGGGAAGGTGGAACAGGTGGCGCGCCGTACCGACCAAAACAGAGCGGAAAGGACATAGAGATGGCGGTTCCCAAGAAGCGCACCTCGAAACAGCGCAAGCGAAAGCGCCGCACGCACCATAAGGCGGAGGCTCCGGCCCACCAGACGTGCCCCCGGTGCGGCGATTACCGGAGGCCGCATCGCGTTTGTCCCAACTGCGGGTACTACGGCGATCGCGCGGTGACCGAGGTCGAAGAGTTTTAGGCAGGGTCGCTCGTTGCCCACGAGGTCGGTGCCTCACTGACTCACCCCTCACAGACCGGGCAGCTTGTTACGCATCGCGCTCGACGCAATGGGCGGGGACGGCGCGCCCCGTATTCCGATCGAGGGGGCCCTCGCCGCTCTGGAAGTAGGGTCCCACGATGTTGAGCTTCTGCTGGTCGGGGATCCCGTCGCCATCGAGTCCACCCTTCCGGCCGCGGAGACTCCTGGAGCAATTCGCATCATACCGGCCCGGGAAAGCATCGCCATGAACGAATCGCCGGCGCTGGCCGTGCGCCGCAAACGGGACAGCTCGATAGTCGTCGGATTGGAGCTGCAGCGCGACGGACTGGCCGATGCCTTCATATCGGCTGGCTCGACCGGCGCGGTCATGGCCGCCTCATTGCTGATCCTCAAACGATTGCCGGGAGTCGATCGTCCCGCCGTCGGCGCCCTCTTCCCGACATCGGGGCACCCAACGCTGGTGCTCGACGTGGGAGCGAACGTCGACGCCACCCCGGAGCACCTGCACCAGTTCGCCCACCTCGGATCGATCTACATCCGGGATGTGATGGACATTGAACGGCCGCGAGTGGGATTGCTGAATGTAGGCACCGAGGAGGAAAAGGGGGGCGAGCTCGCCGTGGCCGCGTTCGAGTTGCTGCGTAAGGACAGTGCGCTCAACTTCGTCGGTAACATCGAAGGACATCAGATCATCATCGGCCAGTGCGACGTCCTCGTGTGTGGCGGCTTCGTGGGCAACGTATTGCTCAAGTTCTACGAGTCGATTGCCGGCTTCGTCATCGACCTGCTCGAAGGCGGCGAGTCGTCGCCGGACGGTGGCGACCGGTTCGAGCAGGTGTTCCGGTTCATGGACTATGCGGAGTACGGTGGTGCGCCCCTGCTGGGCGTGAACGGTGTGTCGATCGTGTGCCACGGCGCGTCACCGGCCCGTGCGATCACGAACGCCATCGGGGTGGCGGTCGGGGCGCTCGAGTCCGGGCTGGTAGAGGACTTGACTCGCGGGCTCGAGCGGCTGCGGGAACGGCGGGAATGAGGGAGGACATGAGCGCCACGGCTCTGCTCCTTCCGGGACAGGGCTCCCAGTACGTAGGCATGGGCCGCGATCTCGCCTCCTCATTCCACGAGGCGCGACGCGCGTACGAGGAGGCGGACGATGTACTCGGCGTACCGCTGAGTCGCATTTCGTGGGAAGGACCGGAGGAGCAGTTGCGCCGCACCGAGAATGCGCAGCCGGCAATCCTCACCCACAGCTATGCGACCTGGTCGGTGCTGCCGAGCGAGGTGCGCGACTCGATCGTGGTGGCAGCCGGCCACTCGTTGGGCGAGTTCAGCGCATATCTGCTCGCCGGCTCGTTCGCGTTCGAGGACGCGCTGCGAGTGGTCCGTCGACGCGGCGAACTAATGGCCGCGTCGGGCGACATGAGGCCGGGCGCTATGGCCGCCGTTATCGGGCTGTCCGCCGAGGTAGTCAGCCAGGTGTGCGCGCGGGTGGAACATGGCACGGTCGTTCCCGCCAACTACAACACACCCGATCAGGTCGTCATCAGTGGCGACCAAGCTGCGGTCGAAGAGGCGCAGACGAATGCCACCGCGGCCGGAGCCCGGCGCGTCCTGCCGCTCAACGTGAGCGGTGCGTTCCACTCCCCGCTCATGGAGGTGGCCCGCCTGGCGCTGCAGGAGGCGCTAGAGGGGACTGAGCTGCGGGATCCCCGCTTTCCCGTCGTCGCGAATGCGTCCGCCGAGCCGGTGTCGGATGGGTCGACGGCCCGCGAGCTTCTGGTTGCCCAGCTGACCTCGCCGGTTCGCTGGGTCGACGATGTGCGTACGATGAACGGCTTCTCGCCACGGAGGTGGCTCGAGGTAGGGCCGGGGAAGGTGCTGAGTGGCCTCCTCCGCCGCATCGATCGAACCCTCGAGGCGAAACAGGCGGGTGACGTGCCGTCGGTGGCCGCACTCGGCGAGAAGGGCGAGGCGAATTCGGGAGGTACGTGATGCCCGAGCTGGACGGACAGGTGGCCATCGTTACCGGCTCCTCGCGTGGAATCGGCTTTGCCATCGCCGAGGCTCTGGCCGCGGCGGGGGCCAAAGTGGCCGTGGTGGCGCGGCGCGAGGAAGCCGCCAGCGCCGCAGCGGCGGCACTCGGAGGGGCGGGCGGCCAGGGCTTCAGCTGCGACGTGTCGCGCTCCGAGTCGTGTCATGCACTGGTACCGGAGGTCGAGGAGCGGCTCGGCCCCGTCTCGATTCTGGTCAACAACGCCGGCATCACACGGGACAATGTTCTCGTTCGTCTGAAGGACGAGGATTGGGGGGACGTGCTGGACACCAACCTGCGTGGCGCCTTCAACATGATCCGCGCGAGCGCGCGTGGAATGATGAAACGGCGTTCGGGGCGGATCGTGAATATCACCAGCGTAGTGGGGTTGACGGGGAACCGCGGGCAAGCCAACTATGCGGCTTCCAAAGCGGGCCTCATCGGACTCACCAAATCGGTCGCCCTGGAGCTGTCGAGCCGGCAGATCCTGGTCAACGCGGTTGCGCCCGGCTTCATTGAGACGGAGATGACGTCGCAACTGCCAGCCGAGGTGCGCGATGGAATGCTCGACAGGATCCCATTGGGTCGGCTGGGGACCCCTGAGGACATCGCCGGCGTGGTCCGGTTCCTGGTAGGTCCCGCCGCCACCTACATGACGGGGCAGGTAATCGTTGTCGACGGCGGCATGGTGATGTAACGGTTCAACAGGCGAAAAGGGTAAAGGACATGTCCGAGATCGAGGCGAGGGTGAGAGAGATCATCGCGAGCGAGCTGGGAGTCGAGGTCGAGAAGGTCACCGACGATGCTTCGTTCGTCGAGGATCTCGGCGCCGACTCGCTCGACACGGTCGAGCTCGTGATGGCCTTCGAGGAGGAGTTCGCGGTGGAGATCCCCGACGAGGACGCCGAACAGATGGCAACGGTCGGGGATGCGATCGCGTATCTGAAGAACAAGCAACCGGACGAATAGGTACGTCTTTTCGATGCCTGCGGATTCGCCGGGCGGGCTCCCGCGCCGCCGGGTGGTGGTGACCGGTCTCGGACTGGTGACCCCGGTCGGCAACGACGTCGACGCGACCTGGAGCGCGCTGTTCGAGGGCAGGAGTGGGGCAGGTCCGATCACGCAGTTCGACGCAACGAACCAGGAGGTAAGGTTCGCGTGCGAGGTGAAGGGCTTCGATCCGGAGCAGTATCTGGATCGCAAGGAGGCGAGGCGAGCTGACCGATTCCTTCAGTTCGCCATCGCCACCAGCCAACAGGCCGTCGAAGCCTCCGAGATCGAACGTGCGGTCGAGCAGCTGCCTCGCGATCGATTCGGGGTGATCGTCGGGAGCGGGATCGGCGGGCTCATCTCACTGGAGCGGCAGCATATCACGATGCTCGAGCGGGGACCGGGAAGAGTATCGCCCTTCTTTATCCCGATGTTCATCTCGGACATGGCAGCAGGCATGATCTCGATGCGTTACGGGGCGCAGGGACCGAACTATGCCACCGTGTCGGCGTGCTCGTCGAGCGCACACGCGGTGGGCCTCGCGTTTCGGTCGATCCGGAGTGGCGAAGCCGACGTCATGATCGCGGGCGGAACGGAGGCCACGATCACTCCGCTGTGCGTGGCGGGCTTCGCGGCCATGAAGGCACTGTCGACGCGGAATGACAGCCCCGAGACAGCGTCGCGCCCCTTCGACGCCAGCCGTGACGGGTTCGTGCTCGGCGAAGGCGCGGGCATGCTGGTGCTCGAAAGCCTGGAGCACGCGCTCGAGCGCGATGCTCCGATCATCGCCGAGTTCACGGGCTTTGGCCAGAGCGCGGACGCGTATCACATTACGGCGCCGGCGCCCGAAGGGCAGGGAGCGCAGATTGCCATGCGGGCAGCGCTGGCCGACGCGGGGATCGAACCGGGAGGTGTGGACTACGTGAACGCGCACGGCACCTCGACGCCGGCCAACGATCGAACCGAAACCGCCGCTATCCGGGCCGTGTTCGGCGACGCGGCGGATCGGCTGGTCGTCAGCTCCACGAAGTCCATGACGGGCCACATGCTCGGTGCGGCAGGTGCGGCCGAGGCGGCGCTGTGCGTGCTCGCCTGTAAGTGCGACCGTATGCCACCCACCATCAACCTCCGGGAGCCCGATCCCGAGTGTGACCTCGACTACGCGGCCGACGGTCCGGTCGAGCGCGAAGTACGAGTCGCGATCTCGAACTCGTTCGGCTTCGGCGGTCACAATGTGTGCATAGTGACCCAGAAGTGGAGCGGGGACTGAGTGGGGAAGCGCCGATGATCACCGCGGCCGAGACTGCGCCGGAACTGATTGTCCGGCCCACTGATCCAGAGCTCCAGTCGATCGCAGATCGGGTGATCGCCGGCCAGCGACTCGACCGCACGGACGGCATCGCCCTGTTTGAGTCGCGGGACCTGTTGGGGATCGGTGCCCTGGCCGATCTTGCCAATCGGCGACGCAACGGGGATCGCGTTTTCTTCGTCGCCAACCAGCACATCAACCCGACCAACGTCTGCATACTCCACAAGGTGTGCGTGTTCTGCTCCTACGGGGTCCGCCCGACGGCAAACAACGCGTACACGATGTCGTTGGAGCAGGTTTTTGACGAAGCAGAGATGGCCCGCCGCGCGCCGACGCGGGAGTTCCACATCGTGGGTGGCCTGCATCCGAAGCTGCGCCTCTCCTACTATACCGACATGGTGCGCGGCCTGAAGGAACGCCACCCGACGATCCAGGTGAAAGCGCTGACCGCGGTGGAGGTTGCCCACCTGGCCCGCATGGAGGGGATCTCCACCCTGGAAGTCCTGAAGGAGCTGCAACGTGCGGGCCTCGATTCGATGCCGGGCGGCGGTGCCGAGGTGTTCAGCCCCGCCGTCCGGGCGACGATCGCGGATCGCAAGCTGGTGGCCGACGACTGGATACGAGTGCACCGGGAGGCCCACAGTCTGGGGATTCCCACCAACTGCACGCTCCTGTACGGTCACGTCGAGAAGACGGAGGACCGGGTCGATCACATCCTCCTGCTGCGGGACCTTCAAGACGAGACCGGCGGGTTCTCGACCTTCATCCCGCTGGCCTGGCATCCGGACAACACGGCACTCGGTCGGAAACTGGGCACGGAGGGTAATCGCACCGGGGGCGTGGACGACCTGAAAGTGCTCGCCATCAGCCGCTTGATGCTGGACAACTTCGACCACATCAAGACGCACTGGATCATGGTCACGACGCGCGTTTCTCAGATCGCGCTCCATTTCGGCGTCGACGATCTCGAGGGGACGGTGGTGCTCGAAAAGATCACCCACGAAGCGGGCGCCGACACACCGGTGGGGCTGGATCTGCAAGAGATCGTGGACTTGATCCGCGACGCCGGCAAGCGACCGGTCGAACGGGATGCGCTGTACCGCGAGGTACGGGAATGGCCGTAGGCAGCCTGGCGGCTCCGTCTCCGGCGCTGCGCGCGATCGACCGTGACGAGGTCGCGGCGCACGCGGCCCTCTACGACCTGCCGCTGCTCGAGTTGGGAGCGCGAGCCGACCGGATGCGAGTCGCACGCACGCCGCGCGACGAAGTGACATACATCGTCGATCGGAACATCAACTACACGAACATCTGCGTCACCGACTGCAAGTTCTGCGCGTTCTACCGGCGCCCCAAGCATGCCGAAGGCTACGTGCTCTCTTACGAGGAGATCGGGGACAAGATCGAGGAGGCGAAATCGCGCGGTGCGGTCCAGATCCTCATGCAGGGCGGCCACAACCCCTACCTGGCGCTCGACTACTACACTGGGCTGCTCGAGTACATCAAGACGCACCATCCAATCCATGTGCACGGATTTTCCGCCTCCGAGCTCGAGATCATTGCCCGCGTCCACCGGTTGGGGATGCGCGAAATAGTCGATGTTCTCCACCGGGCCGGGCTCGATTCGGTGCCCGGTGCCGGGGCCGAGATTCTGGTCGATCGCGTCCGTCGTGACATCGCGAAGAAAAAGACGAACACGGCCGCCTGGCTCGATATCCACCGCATCATCCACCAGCAGGGGTTGCTCTCCAGCGCGACGATGATGTTCGGCGCCGGTGAGACGCGGGAAGACCGGGTGGAGCACATGCTGCGCATTCGCGATTTGCAGGCGGAGACCGGCGGCTTCACTGCCTTCATCGCCTGGACACTGCAGGCGGCGGGCACGGAGATGGAGGGGATGCCCGAGGCGACGGCAACCGAATACCTGAAGACCATCGCCATATCGAGGCTGCTCATCGAAAACATCGCCAACTTCCAGGTCAGCTATGTGACGCAGGGTCCCAAGGTCGCGCAGATCGCCCTGCGCTTCGGCTGCAACGATTTCGGCTCCGTCATGATGGAAGAGAACGTGGTCTCGGCGGCCGGCACTGACTTCATCATGCCGGAATCGGACATCGTGCGTCTCATCCGCGATGCGGGTTTCACACCTGTCTCCCGCTACCAGGATTACACGCCGGTGAACCCGGAGCTCGGCTGGTATTGCGGCTGTCGCGTGTGCCTCGCCCGCCGCGCGGCGTAGCCGATGTCACGCGTCCTCATTCTGGTCGGGTCCGAATCCGACCGCCCGGTGATGGAAAAGGGGATGGCCATCCTGAAGGGGGCCGGGGTGGAGGCCGATTTCGAGGTGAGCAGCGCACACCGGGATCCGGAGCGCACCGCGGAGCTGGCGGGCGGTGCCGCGGCCCGAGGGTACGGCGTCATCATCTGCGGGGCCGGCCTGTCGGCCGCGCTGCCAGGGGTGGTCGCGGCGCTCACCGAGCTCCCGGTTATCGGCGTCCCGGTGAGTGCGGGTACCCTCGGGGGACTCGATTCACTCCTTTCCATCGTCCAGATGCCTCCTGGCGTGCCGGTCGCGACGGTGGGCATCGACAACTCCGCCAACGCCGCTCATCTCGCTCTCCGCATTCTGCGCAACGCCGGCGGATCGGATTGACGGCGTGACGCCTCGACCGGGCGCTTAGCGCCGGACCATGCGAGTCGGCGTAGGGTACGACTCTCACCGCTTCGACCCCGGACGCCTCCTCACGCTCGGCGGCGTTCGTATCCCCGATCATCCGGGCCTGGCGGGGCATTCCGATGCGGATGCGGTTGTGCACGCGGTGATCGACGCGCTCCTCGGGGCCGCCGCGCTCGGCGATATCGGGGCGCACTTTCCGGACGATGACCCGCGCTTCGCCGACGCCGATTCTCTCAGTCTCCTGGCGACGACGATCGAAGTACTGCGAGGACACGGACTGCGCGTCGGCAACGTCGATGCGACCGTGATCACCGAGCGCCCGCGGATCGGAAACCACGTGGAAGCGATGAGAACGAAGCTGTCCGAGATCCTCGAGATTCCGGCCGACGCCGTATCGATCAAGGCGAAGTCCAACGAGGGAATGGGCTGGATCGGGCGCGGGGAGGGTCTGGCGGTGATCGCAGTGGCGAGCGTGGAGGGAATCGGCTCCCGACCCGTAGCCTCGACCCCGGGTAGTTGAGGACCCGGCGGCGGAGCGGTGGCCGAGCAAGTCGAACTCTTCCTGCGTCTGTTCAGCCTGGTGCCGATCCAGGCGGTGTACGTGCTCATCGGCGCTGGGGCGGCGCTCGAGAACATCCTGCCCCCCGTGCCCTCCGACGTCATGGTCGTCCTCGGGGGCGTGCTCGCCGACCGCGGCGTCGTACGACCGGCACCCGTCTTTTTCTGTGCTTGGGGATCCAACGTCGTCCTGGCGGTGGGAGTGTACGGGATGTCGCGGCGCTACGGACGCGACGTGTTCAGCCGCCGATGGGCGCACTGGCTACTCCGGCCTCATCAGCTTGCCCAACTGGACGCCTTCTACCGCCGTTTCGGGATCGGCGCCATTTTCGTGAGTCGCTTTCTGCCTGTTTTTCGTGTTCTTGTACCGGCGTTCGCCGGCGTGAGCGGTGTCGGGTTCTTTCGCACCACCATCCCAGTGGCAACGGCATCCGCCCTCTGGTACGCCGTCCTTGTCGGGGCCGGAATCTTCGCCTCGCGGAACGTGCCGCGGATCATCGGTGTCCTCGGTCACGTGAACGGATGGTTGCTGGGAGCCGCCACCCTCGGGTTGGTGGCGATCGGCGTGTGGTGGTGGCGCAGTCGCCATCCGCGCGAGCCGCAATCCGATCGTGGTGAAAGCTGATGGCGGACCGGTCGGAGCGGGCGTTCCAGCTCGAGCTCTTCGCCGACTATCTCGGCTTCGAGCGCGGCCTCGCCTCCCGCACTGTTTCAGCTTACACGCGGGACTGTCGGGATGTGGTGGAGTTCGCCACCCGCCACGGGGTGTCGAAACCCGGGGCCGTCGACTACCAGCTTCTGCGCGCCTACATGGTAGAGCTGGCGGAGCGCGGGATCGCCGCTTCCACTGCCACACGTAAGCTGTCCGCCTTTCGCGCCTATTTCCGCTACCTGGTGGCCGAAGGCACCATCCAGAGCGACCCGACGGAGCGTCTCGAACCGCCCCGTCGTGGTCGAGAGCTGCCGGACGTTCTGTCGGTCGACGAGATCGCCCACATCCTGGCCGAGATCGAGCCCGAGACGCGACTCGGCTCGAGAGACCACGCCATGCTCGAGGTCATGTACGGAGCCGGATTGCGGGTGTCGGAGCTGATCGGTCTGAAGGTACGCGACGCGATGCTCGATGAGATGCTGGTGCGCGTGCTGGGGAAGGGGGAGAAGGAGCGGCTTGTCCCCATCGGGCATCGTGCGATCACCGCACTGCGCCGCTACCTTCGGGAGCTGCGGCCTCGGCTCGAACGCGGGCAAAGCGAAGGTGCCATGTTTCTCAACCATCGCGGAAGGCCTCTAAGCCGCATGGGTGCATGGAAAATCGTGCGGGCGCGAGTCCAGGCGGCAGGCCTCACCAAGCGGGTCACGCCGCACACGTTTCGTCATTCGTTCGCCACCCATCTGCTGGAGGGCGGGGCGGATCTCGCTTCCGTGCAGGAGATGCTGGGCCACGCGGACATCGCGACGACCCAGATCTACACCCACGTGGACCGAAGCCACCTGAAGCAGGTCCATCGAACGTTCCACCCGAGGGGCTAGGAGCCTGTCCCACATGAGTCGGGCATGAGTCGGGCGGCACGTGTTCTGAGCCTGGCACGAAACAGGCAAGGCATTCGCCGCTTCCAGGAGCGACCGGTTCCGACCGATTTGCTCGAATGTGTGCTCGAGGCGGCGTGCTATGCTCCATCGGCCAAGGAGGCACAGCCGTGGCGGTTCGTGGTGGTGCGCGACACGCTGGCGCGGCACCAGCTCGCGACAGCGGCATTCAACCACCCGTTGACCCGAACGGCGCCCGTGATCGTCCTCTGTTGTGCCCGGATCCACACCCACGTGAGTGGGCACGGACGCCCCAGCCACCCGGTGGATTTGGCGGCAGCCGCGCAAAGCCTCGTGCTCGCGGCGGCCGATCTCGGCATCGGCGCGGCGTGGATCACGGGGTTTCGAGAGGCGCAGGCTCGTGAGGTGGTCGGCGTCCCGGCCGACGTGCCGATCATCGCCATGCTGACCCTCGGATATCCGGAGGGCATCGAGACGCTCCCGCCGCGCCGCCCCCCGGAGGAGGTGATCGGCTGGGAGCGTTGGGCGAGCACTACCATAACACGGACGGGCTAGGCAGGTCGCCGGTGCGAGGCGGACCTTGAAGCGACTGGCATGGCGGCTCGGCGCGGCCGTGCTCGCGCTCGGAGCGGTCGTGACGCCGGGCTTCGCACAGCAGGTGCTCTTCTCACCCCGGGCCCACGAGCCGATCGATAACCAGCTGGCCCGCTTCCTGGAGGCGAGGACGTACGAGATATGGACGCGGGACACCGTACTGGCAAGGGACGCGATGACGCCCGGCAACGTTCTCCTGCTCGGTGCGGTGGCCCGGATCGCCGGGCATATCACTGGCAGCCTGTACGCGGTGGACGGCGATGTGATCTTGCGGCCCGGTGCTCGCATCGAGGGCGATCTGTTTGTCGTCGGCGGAGGCTACTACTCGTCGAAGCTGGCGACGGTGGACGGCGAGACGACCTCTCGTCCCAACCTCCAGTACCGCGTTCTGCCTGAGGGTTCCGACTATCGCATACTGCCGGAGCCCGGACCGCCGTCGACCCTGACCTTCCACGGCCTGCACGGGTTCGAGGCGCCGACCTACCAGCGCGTCGACGCGGTGACCTTCATCTGGGTGGCGACGGGGCAGGTGAACACCGTGGCCTG
>CAZJXR010000048.1:16074-22704 GCA_964550085.1 uncultured Gemmatimonadota bacterium | reverse complement strand
TGCGTTTGCCGTTGTCATAATTTTCCTTTCGGGTAGCCGCTTCGACCGAGGCTAGCGCCGACGGCCGTTCGCGCGCTCGAATAAGGTGTTCCTGCAACGGAGTGGGCGCCTATGCCGGTCGCCTTAAGTCGGCGTCGATACGACGTAGGGCGGTAGACTAGAGAGGTCGAAAGGAGGCGAAATCGACATGGCCAGAGTGGAAGTCCCGGCCTCTGTGCCGGACCCACCGGCATCGTTGGTGTTGTCGTCGGTGCCCGACAAGACGGTTTCTGATGCTGTCGAATGGTACGCGGCGATCGGTGTGCCTGTGACTGAGCGCTGGATCAAGACCGTCACCGACCGCCGTGAACTCGCGTGCCGGATTGTGGCGGGACGGCGCATGTACACAACCGCCGAATTGTGGCGGTTCATCGTTAGTCGGCCATCCCGGACCGCCGGGGCGGCACGCTACAAGAAGAAGGGAAGCAAGACCGCATGAATGACCAGGAGCTAATGGAGAAGTACGGCATGGACCTGCCGCCAGATCCGAATCATCCGATCATCGGCACCACTCAAGTAGTCGAGCGCACCAGCTCGCTGGTGACGCGCGAGTCCGGTGATACGGCGTACTTGTTCGACCCGGCGTGTAGCCCTGCCATGTGGCAGCTCGCACAACGGACCATGCGGGATATGCATCTCCAGTTCGGCGACCGACTCGAGGGCGAAGGTGTGGGCCGCCATGTCCGACAGCATCTGCGCCACTGCTTCGTGCTTCCCGACCGGCGCGCCCCATTGCACCCGCTCGGCCGCCCACTCCCGGCACACCTTGAGACACATCTTGGCCGTGCCGGCGGAGGCGGCCGGGATGGTGAGCCGCCCCGTGTTGAGCGTGATGAGGGCAAGCTTTAGACCCTTGCCCTCGCCCCACAGCAGATTCTCGCGCGGCACCCGCACGTCCGTGAATCGGATGACGCCGTTCTCGAGCGCCTTGAGGCCCATGAAGTGACAGCGGGTGACCACCTCCACCCCGGGCCAATCGGCCTCGACGATGAAGGCCGAGATCTTCCGCGTCTCGGGATGCCGCGCCATCACCACGAACAGCTCGGCGATCGTCCCGTTGGTGGCCCACAGCTTCTCGCCGTTCAGGATGTACGCCTGTCCATCCTCCGTCGGGACGGCGCTGGTGCGGAGGTTGGCCGGGTCGGAGCCCACCGCCTCCTCGGTGAGCGCGAACGCGGACACGGCGCCCCGCGCCACCCGCGGCAGGTAGCGCTTCTTCTGCTCTTCGGTGCCGAACAGCTTGAGCGGTTGGGGCACTCCGATCGACTGGTGGGCCGAGAGTAGGGCGACGAGGTTGCCGTCCGTGCTGCCCACCACCGACATGATCCGGCTGTACGCCGTCTGGCTGAAGCCGAGCCCTCCGTACTCGCGCGGGATCTTCATGCCGAAGGCACCCATCTGTGCCAACCGATCGATCACAGCGCGCGGGATCTTCCCCTCGCGGTCGATGCGGTCCGAGTCCACCTCGTCGCGCAGAAAGACGGTCAGCTCCTCGATGAAGCTCCGGGCCCGCTCGTCGATGTACTGGTCGGGATCCGGATACGGGAAAATGAGATCGGCACGGAAGCGACCGAGAAAGAGATCGCGCACGAAGGTCGCGCGGCCCCATTCGGCCTCGCGCGCCCCCTCCGCCACCCGGCGGGCCTCGACTTCGCTGCTTTTAGACGGCGCCGGAGCGCCCGGTCGGGAATCTGGATTGGTCATGATCTATGCCTTTCGAGCGGTTCGGCCGGCGCGCGAGACGCGAGGATCGATGCCCGATCGGAGCTGCCGACATCGGTTTTGGGAGCGACCCGCTCCGCTGCCAGGACGGTCCGGCTCGCTGCCGGGACGGCCCCATCCGCGGCGCGCAGAGCGAACGGATATGCAAAAAACATACAAAAACGGCCGGCGACAGGCTAACCGCGGCAGCCAGCATCCGGGGCGCGACAGACGCGGTCGATCCACTCGGTGGCCACCTCCCGGTAGTCCCGTCCCTCGAGATCGACCGCGCGGTTCATGGCCCGCATTTGCTCGGTCGACAGGCGGCCCGCCAGCCGGTCGAGGGCCGGCCCGAGCTCCTCGAACCGCTCGAACGCTTCCAGGCGCACGACGGGGACCGCCTCGTACGGCGGGAAGTAACCGCGATCGTCATCCAGCATCACGAGCTCGAGAGCCGCGATCTGGCCATCGGTGGAGTTGCCGGCGACGAGGTCGACCTCGCCCTCCGCCAAGGCGCGGTACATCAGGCCGAGATCCATCACGCGCGGAATCCGTGTTGAATCGAACCCGTACATCGCCGCCAGTCCCCGCCAGCCATCTTCGCGCTCCATGAACTCGAAACCGAAGCCGGGCGTCCACCCCGCCACGTGGGGCGCGGCGTCGGAGAGCCGCCGCAGCCCGAGAGAGTCGGCCGTGCTCGCCCGCACCAGCATGGCGAAGCTGTTCTCGAATCCAAGCGGCGGAGCCAGGGTGATGCCGAACGTCTCCTCGTACATCCGCTTCGTCTCCTCGCGCACCCGTTCCGGGTCGCGAATCGCGGCCCGGCCGAGAATCGCCGTGTAGGCGGTCCCCGTGTACTCGACGTACAGGTCGAGCTCGCCGGTGGCGATGGCGCGGTGGGCGACGAAGGTACCTCCGAGGTGGAGGCGGCGCTCGACCGGTATGTCCGTCGTGCGCTCGATCCACTGCGCGACCAGCTCCCCGAGCAGGTCCTGCTCGCTGAAGTTCTTCGATCCGACGACGAGCCGGTCGCGTGCGTCGGCGCACGCCGTCGCCGTCGATGCAAGCCCGACGACGAAGGCCACCCCCACTGCCACGGATTTCGCCGGCTTCCGTCTAGCCAAACGCGCCGGGCAAGCCGACAGCCCTCGCCGTCGCCGCTTCATTCGCGCCACCGCGAGAAGCGCCGCTCGAGTCGGCCGAGCACGAAGTCCGCCCCCAACGCCAGCCCGGCCGCGGGCAGGGCTCCGGCCAGGATCAAGTCATTGTTCACCATGGCGAGGCCGGTGAAGATGAATACGCCGAGGCCGCCGGCGCCGATCGCCGCCGCGATGGTCGCGATTCCGATGCCGATCACGGTGGCCAGCCGCACGCCGGCGAAGATGACTCCGAGGGCGAGGGGCAGGTCGACCTCGCGCAGCAGCTGGCGATCGGTCATCCCCATCGCCAGCCCCGCCTCTCGCACCGCCGGGTCGATGCTCCGGATCCCGTCGTAGGTGTTGCGGACGATCGGCAACAGCGCGTACCCGGTGAGCGCGATAATAGCGGTCCGGGTGCCGATGCCTCCGAGTACCGGGACGGGGATGAGGAGACCGAACAGCGCCAGACTCGGGATCGTCTGGATCACGTTGACGAAACCGATCACCGGTCCGCGGTACGCCTCGCGGCGGCTGAGCACGATCCCGACCGGAATCCCGATGCCGGCCGCGATCCCGATCGACACTGCGACAAGGAACAGGTGCTCGCCGATCCGTTGCCAGGCCTCCGCCTGGTGGGCGAGCAGGTAGTCGACGGCTCCCACGCTCGGCTCCCCGGACCCTAAGCCGGGAGCGCGGGGCGAAACGCCCGTACCGCCGGATGGTCCGAAGCCCGGAACTCCGCCGGCGTCCCGACGAAGGCGAGACGACCCCCGTCCAGCAGTGCGACCCGGTCGCCGAGCAGGAGCGCCTCGCGTACGTCGTGGGTGACGAACAGGATCGACTTGCCGAGACTGTTCCGCAGCGACAGGAACTCCTGCTGCAGCTCGGCGCGGGTGATCGGATCCAGGGCGCCGAACGGCTCGTCGCAGAGCAGGATGTCCGGGTCGGCGGCCAGCGCGCGGGCCACGCCGACCCGCTGCTGCTGTCCCCCTGACAGGGCACGGGGGTAGCGTTCGGCGAACGTGTCCTCGGGCAGGCCGATCAGTTCCATGAGTGCCGTCACCCGCGCCCGCCGCCGCTCCGCCGGCCAGCCGAGAAGCCGGGGCACCAGCTCGATGTTCCCGCGCACGGTGAAGTGGGGAAAGAGCCCGATCTCCTGAATCACGTAGCCGAGGTGCCGACGGAGCTCGATCAGGTCCCAGGCCGTCGTGGGACGTCCTCCCACCCGCACCTCGCCGTCCGACGGCTCCACCAGGCGGTTGACCAGCCGCAACGAGGTCGACTTTCCGGAGCCGCTCCGCCCGAGCAGCACCAGGAGCTCGCCGCGGGCGAGCCGCAGGCTGAGTCGGTCCAGCACCCGGTGCCCGCCGAGTTCGGCGCCCACCCGGTCGAACTCCACCGCCTCGGCGTCCGAACCCGGTGCGGCATTCCCGCGCACCGGTGCGCGGTCAGCGCTCATCCGCACCAGCGCTCGATGTGGAGCGCCCCGGCTCGGGATCGGGCACCACGCGATATCGACGCATCCGCTCGCTGCTGGGCACGGTGCGAGAGGCAGGAACCTCTCCGACCGATGCCTCGTTCAGGTTGGTGTGGAGACGCTCGGCGGCTACAATAAGGTGCCATGACGCAAGTTTCACGGATCACCCTCCTCCGGCCCGGGATCGCCGGCTCGGCGGCCGACCGGCTGGCCGAGGACGTCGGGCGCGGTCTGTCGAGCGAGCCCAAGGAGCTGCCGCCCAAGTACTTCTATGATGCTCGCGGGTCGGAGCTGTTCGAGCGCATCACGGAGCTGCCGGAGTACTACCTGACGCGTCGAGAGCGCGAGATACTCGACGCCTACGCCGGGCCACTGGTCGAGCGCCATGCGCCGGCCGCCCTGGTCGAGTTCGGGTCCGGAAGCTCGGTCAAGACCCGCATCCTCCTCGACGCCATGCACGACGCCGGGTGCCTCGTCGGCTACGGTCCGGTCGACGTGAGCGAGTCTGCAATCGAGGGGGCCGGAGAAGCGCTGATGGAGCGCTATCCCGAGCTCACCGTCGTCGGCGTGATCGCCGACTTCGAGGGCCCGATCCAGCTGCCGTTCGACGACCTGCCGCGGCTGATCGCTTTCCTCGGCTCGACGATCGGGAATCTGGACGAGCCGAGCGCCGTGGCCTTCCTGTCCCGGGTCGCCGGGCAGCTCCGACCCGCCGAACGGTTTCTGGTCGGCTTCGATCTGGTCAAGGCCGAGAGTCGGCTGGAAGCCGCCTACAACGATGCGGCCGGGGTCACGGCCGAATTCAACCGCAACGTTCTGGCGGTCATTAATCGGGAGCTCGGAGCCGACTTCGACCTCGAGGAGTTCGGGCATCGAGCCGTGTACAACGCCAGGGAGTCGCTGATCGAGATGCATCTGATCTCGAGCCGGGAACAGCGGATTCGGATCGACGGGATCGGGCTCGAGGTCCGGTTCCGGGCCGGGGAGTCGGTGCTCACCGAGCGCAGTCGCAAGTACACCCGTCTGACGGCGACCCACCTGTTCGCCCGGGCCGGGCTGGTGCTCGAGGAGTGGACGACGGATGCGCGCGGCGACTTCGCGCTCGGACTCTTCCGCTCCCGTTCGAGTCAGTCGCGGAGGTGGGGTTGAGCTACGGGGCTGCGCGGAGGCCGGCTTGAGAGTCGGCGGCGCGCCGTACCGCACGATCTGGGTGCGGGACGATGGGTGCACGGTCGAGATCATCGACCAGACACGGCTCCCCCACGCGTTCGAGGTCGTCCGTCTCGACCGGGTCGAGGACGCGGCGCGGGCCATCCGCTCCATGCAGGTTCGTGGCGCGCCGCTGATCGGCGCCACGGCGGCGTACGGACTCGCCCTCGCGGTGCGGGACAACCCGGCCACGGACTCGATCTCGGCCGCGGCCGAACTGTTGCTGGCCACCCGGCCCACCGCCGTCAACCTGCGCTGGGCGGTCGCGCGTGTGCGCGCGGTCATCGAGCCGCTGGCGGCCTCGGACCGGGAAGCGGCCGCCTATGAGGAAGCGGCGGCGCTGTGCGACGAGGACGTCGCCATCTGCCGGGCGATCGGCGAGCACGGGGCGCCGTTGATCGCGGCCGGCTGGGAGGCGGCAGGCCGGAAGCGGGCGGTCAACATCCTCACCCACTGCAATGCGGGTTGGCTGGCGACGGTCGACTGGGGCACGGCGCTGGCCCCGATCTACGTCGCCCACGATCGGGGAGTCCCGGTGCACGTGTGGGTAGACGAGACCCGGCCACGGAATCAGGGGGCCGGCCTCACTGCCTGGGAGCTCGGCCAACAGGGTGTGCCGCACACGGTGGTGGCCGACAACGTGGGCGGACACCTCATGCAGCGCGGTCAGGTCGACCTCTGCATCACCGGCACCGACCGCACGACGGCGACCGGCGACGTGGCCAACAAGATCGGTACCTATCTCAAGGCGCTCGCCGCCCGCGACACCAACGTGCCCTTCTACGTGGCGCTCCCGGGTCCCACCATCGACTGGTCGCTCGAGGACGGCCTCGAGGAGATTCCGATCGAGGAGCGCGACGGGCGCGAGCTGACGGATGTGACCGGCATCACCGCGGACGGTGTGATCGCCACCGTGCGGGTGACCCCGGCCGGGAGCCCGGCGGCCAACTACGCCTTCGACGTCACCCCGGCGCACCTCGTCACCGGGCTGATCACGGAACGGGGAGTGTGCCGCGCGTCGCGCGAGGGCCTTACTGCGCTCTATCCCGAGCACGCCGCCGAGGT
>CAZJXR010000048.1:0-15974 GCA_964550085.1 uncultured Gemmatimonadota bacterium | reverse complement strand
GCCGCGCGTCGCGCGAGGGCCTTACTGCGCTCTATCCCGAGCACGCCGCCGAGGTCGAGGTGCTGTGAGCGAGGTCGAGGTGCGGTGAGCGAGGTCGAGGTGCGGTGGGCGAGGTCGACGTGCGGTGGGCGGTTCGAAGTGCGATGGGCGGAACCGCTTACCGTCGCGACCTCGCTCACCGCACCTCTGCGCCCTCGAACGACCACCGCAGTCGGGAGGCGCGCGCCTCCTCGATGTCGACCCGCCACAGGAGGAACCCACCAACCACGAAGAAGACGATGAGCGACAGGATCGCATTTCGGCCCGAGTCGCTGATGTCGGAAACGAAGGCGAAGATGAAGGGGCCCCAGATGGCGGAGAACTTCGCCAGGACGGAGTAGAAACCGTAAAACTCGGCCGACGCCTCTTCGGGAATCATCGAGCCGTACAGGCTCCGGCTGAGCGCCTGCACACCCCCCTGGACGATCCCGATCACCGCGCCGAGGGCGATCAACGGCCCGAGCTGGCCCACCGGCAGTCGATAGCCGGCGACGGCGACCAGGGTATAGATGAAGAGCGCCACCAGCACGGCCCGGCGGGCGTCGATCCGTCCCGCCAGCCAGCCGAAGAAGTAAGCTCCCCCGAACCCGACCAGCTGCACGATCAGAAAGGTGACCATGATCCCGATGGTGCTGATGCCGAGCGTATCGGATGAGTACGCAGATGCCATTCCGATCATGGTCTGCACCCCGTCGTTGTAGATGAGGAACGCGACCAGGAACAGCAGAAGCTGCCGGAAGCCGAGCAGCTTGCGGGCGGTGGCAAACACGCGTCCGTACCCGATCCGCAGATAGGCACCGAGGTGGGACATGTCCCGGTAGCGGGCCGGAATCTCCTGGGCGTCGCCCGTCTCCCGCAGCCGGACGAAGGCAAAGGTGGCGAACGCGAACCACCACACGCCGGCCATGCCGAGCGAGATTTGGACTGCGGCGGTCAGAGACAGCCCCAGCGCTTCGTGAAGCGCGATCAGGCCGAGGGCGATCGCGAACTGGAGTCCTCCACCGATGTACCCGAAGGCATACCCCTTGGCGGACACGCGGTCGATCGTGTCGGGTGTGGTGATGTCGGGCAGAAAGCCGTCGTAGAACACATTGGCGCTCACGAAGCCGATCTGGCTCAGGAAGAAGAGCCCCATGGTGAGCGGCACGTTGCCGGTGCCGACCAGGACGAGAAGCGTGGCGAACAGGGAGCCACCGTAGGCGAAGGCGCGCAGGAATCGCTTCTTGGAGGCGGAGAAGTCGGCGATCGCGCCGAGGGCGGGCGAGACCAGGAAAACGATGAACGCGACTCCCCCGATCAGGTACCCCCACAGGGTCTGACCGCTGTACAGCCTGCCGAACAGCGGATAACCGCCCTCCGGGATCATTGCGTCGCTGAAGTAGGCAGGGAGCAGAGCGCCGACCGTGGTTGTCATGTAGGCCGAGTTGGCCCAGTCGTACATCGCCCAGCCGAAGATGGTGCGGCGATCGTTCTTCATCCTGGGAGCCTAAAGCTGTTTGACTTCCTCGACCAGCGATCCCAGCGATTTGGCAGCGTCGCCGAATAGCATCGAGTTGTTCGGCAGGTAGAACAGCGGATTGTCGATCCCGGCGAATCCGACGTTGAGGCTGCGCTTGAGCACGATGGTCCGCTTCGCCCGATCGACCTCGATGATCGGCATGCCTGCGATCGGGCTGCTCGGATCATCGCGCGCGGCCGGATTCACCACATCGTTGGCTCCGACCACCAGCGCCACCTCGGTGTTCTCCATGTCCGGGTTCACGTCTTCCGGCTCGTACAGCTGGTCGTAGGGGACGTTCGCCTCGGCGAGCAGCACGTTCATGTGGCCCGGCATGCGACCGGCCACCGGGTGGATTCCGTACCGTACCTGGACGCCCCGGCTGGCCAGCAGGTCCCCGAGCTCGCGGGCCTTGTGCTGAGCCTGGGCCACGGCCAGCCCGTAGCCGGGGACGATGAGCACCGAGCGCGCGTATCCCATCAGCATGGCCGCGTCTTCGGCGTCGATCTCGTTGGCCACCCGCTCGCCGGCTGCGCGCCCCGCCGCCGCACCCGCCGTCCCGGCGCCGAAGGCGCCGAACATGACGTTGGCCAGCGAGCGGTTCATGGACCGGCACATGATGTTGGTCAGGATGAGGCCGGAGGCGCCCACCAGCGCGCCGCTGATGATGAGCGCGTTGTTGCTGAGCACGAAGCCCGCCGCCGAGGCGGCCAGGCCAGAGTACGAGTTGAGCAGCGCGACCACGACCGGCATGTCGGCGCCGCCGATCGGGATCACGATCAGGACGCCGAGGAGCAGGGCCGCCGCCACCAACCCGAGGAAGAGCGGGCCGTGCGGATCGCGCATTCCGAGAAACACGGCCACGGTGAGAAGACCGGCGAAAAGCAGGAAGCTGGTCGACCGTTGCAGCGGGTACTTTACCGCGCGCTCGGTGACGATCCCCTGCAGCTTGCCGAACGCGATCATGCTTCCCGAGAAGGTGGCGGCTCCGATGATCGTCCCTGCCATGATCGACACCGCCGCATCGGTGGCCATGACGGTGCCGGCGCCGCGGAGGTACTCGGCGGCCGCCACCAGGGCCGAGGCGCCACCGCCGAAGCCGTTGAATACGGCCACCATCTGCGGCATCGCCGTCATCTTGACCGTTCGGGCCATGATGAGGCCGGTGGTGGCGCCCACGATCACCCCGATGATGATCCAGGTGAAGTCGAGGATCGATCGGTCGAGCAGGGTCGCCGCCACCGCGAGCAGCATGCCGAGCGCCGCCAGCGTGTTGCCTCCGCGCGCGGTAGCCGGAGAGCTAAGGCGCTTGAGTCCGAGGATAAACAGCACCGCGGACACCAGGTAGCTGAGCTGGATGATGAGGGAGGTCGGCATCGCTACTCCTCGGTGTCCGGTCGACGCCGAAACATCTGGAGCATGCGGTCGGTGACGAGAAATCCTCCGACCACGTTGATGGTGGCGAGGATTACGGCTGCCATCCCGATCCACTGCATCATCGGCGAGTCGCCAGCGCCCGCCACCACCAGCGCCCCGACGATCGAGATGCCCGAGATCGCGTTCGAGCCGGACATCAACGGCGTGTGCAGGGTCGGAGGCACCTTAGTGATCACCTCGAAGCCGACGAACATCGCCAGCACGAAGACGTACAGACCGACGAGCAGCGTCCCGGTCATACCTCGAACCTCACTTCTCCGTTGTAGGTCACGCATATCGCGCCGGTGATCTCGTCCTCCATGTCCAGGCGCAGCGAACCGTCCACAAACAGGTGCTTCACCAGCGCGCTCAGATTGCGCGCGTACATCTGGCTCGCGTTGTGGGGGACGGTGGCCGCCAGGTTGAGCGGCCCATGGATGGTGACGCCCTGATGGTCGATCGTCTCGCCGGGGCGCGTGAGCTCGCAGTTTCCGCCCGTCTCGGCCGCCAGGTCCACCACCACCGAGCCGGGACGCATCCGCTCGACCATGGCGCCGGTCACCAGTCGCGGCGCCGGACGCCCGGGCACGAGCGCGGTCGTGATCACCACGTCCGCATCGGCCACGTGAAGCGAGATGAGCTCGCGCTGTCGCTCCTGCGCCTCTTCGGGGAGCTCGACGGCGTACCCGCCCTCACCCTCGGTCTCCACGCCCGCTCCGGCTTCCCACTCCACGAAGGTCGCGCCGAGGCTCTTGATCTCTTCCTTGGCCGCTTCTCGAATGTCGAACGCCTCGACCACCGCCCCGAGCCGGCGGGCGGTGGCGATCGCTTGCAGGCCTGCGACGCCGGCACCCAGGACCAGCACTTTGGCCGGCGACACGGTGCCGGCCGCGGTCATCAACATCGGAAAGAACTTGCCCAGCGAGGCGGCGGCGAGGAGAACCGCCTTGTACCCGGCGACGGTGCTCATCGACGAGAGTGCGTCCATCGGCTGCGCCCGGGTGATGCGAGGGAGGAGCTCCACGGAGAGCGCATTCAGGCCACGGGCTGCCAGCCGCTGGAGCAGGGCGACGTTCTGGTGGGGTCGCAGGAAGGCGATCACGGTGGCGCCGCTCCGCATCCGATCGATCTCGCCCGCATCCGACCCGGGCAGTCCGGGGCCGTTGACTTTGAGCACCAGGTCTGCCGAGCCGAGGAGGGCGTCCGGACTCTCCACCACAGCGACCCCGACCTCGCGGAAGGCGTCGTCCGGGAAGCCCGCGGCGGCGCCCGCCCCGCGCTGGATCGCGATCTCGACTCCGTCCGCGGCCATGCGGCGGGCAGAGGCCGGAGTGAGGGCGACCCGCGTCTCGCCGGTCAGCGTCTCGGAGGGAACGGCCACGCGCATGGTCACGACTCCAGCTCGAACCACACCACGAGTTTGATCTGAAACGCATCCACATCGCCGTCCGATACGTTGCCGCGCATCTCCTCGACCTCGAACCACTTGAGGCCGCGGATCGTCTCCGACGCCCGTCGGATAGCGGACCGAGTTGCCTCCGCATAGCTTTCGCTCGACGTACCCACGAGCTCGATCGACTTGTAGGTTGCGGACATGCTGCGGCCTCCTTTGCGCTTGAACAGCTGATCGAGGATGCGGAGCGGCGCCTACCCCACCGGACTCCACCCGGAACGGACAGCGCTGGAAGTTAACGGACGAAACGCCATGCACAACTCGCGGCGCAGGGGAACGGTTTGCGGCCCACCCGCCACCCGGCAACTCCTGGCGGCAGCGCTGCTGATGGCGACGATCGGTTGCGGCGACGCCGCCAGCGCCCAGATCAAGCCGGCCGAAGAACAGATAACGGAGGCGTTGCGCGCCGCGCCCGCGTCGTTGCGCGAGGGGGCCGGTGTGATCGGATACGGCGACGCAGGCGAGCTGGTGACGCTGCGTAAAGCGACCAACTCACTCCTCTGTCTGGCGGACGCGCCGGGCGACGGCCAGTTCGAGGTGGCGTGCTACCACGCCGAGCTCGAGCCGTTCATGGCCCGGGGAAGGGAGCTGCGGGCGGCGGGAGTGACGGGAGGAGAGCGACAGCGGACCCGCTGGTCCGAGATCGAGGCGGGCACCCTCCCGATGCCACGCCACCCGGCCGCCCTGTACGTGCTGTCGGCGACCAGCCCCGAGGATGAGGGGCGCACACGCACGGTGATCTACGTGCCGTACGCGACCGCCGAAGAACTCGCTCTTCCAGCCGCGCCGCAGGGCGGGCAGCCCTGGCTGATGATGCCCGGCACGCCGAGCGCGCACATCATGATCGATCGTTAGGCTCCCAGCGCTTCCAGCACCGCGCCGCGGGCGAACCGCAATGGCTCAACTCACGCGTCACCAGATCGGCTCCCTTCTCCTCGGTGCCCTGCGCGGGGAGGGGCTCGGTGTGCGCGACCTGTTCGACGGTCGCCAGGAACCCCTGTCGTGGTTCTTCCGTGCCCTGGCTTACGATCAATCGGAGCTGGACATCATGGAGTCGGGGGCGGTGGAATCGCTGCACGCTCCGTCGGCGCTGGTGGAGTTGATGATCGATGAGATGGCGCTGGCGTGCGGGAACATCGGGATCGAGGGGATCCTCACCTACCTCGCCATGCTCCCCGAGGCCGACACGGAGGAGCCGACGGCGCTGGACCCGGAGGGCATCATCCTCGATCCGGCCGTGATGCTCGGCTTCCTCAACCTCGACGTGGCGCCGCCGGCCATCTGGCTGGAGGAGCGGGAATCGAACGCCGACACCAATGAGGAGCTTGCGGGTCGACTGGCGAAGATGGCCCAAGAGCTGGGCGACCAGTCCGACAGCGTCGGCGTCCACATCGAGGGAGCGCTCGACACGAGCGAGGGGTGGGGAGAGCGATCCGCGGAGCTGCGACCCGCGGGCGTATCGGTGCACTTCACCTTCGACATCCCGCTGGTCGGCATCGGGGAGCGTGAGCTGGTGCAGATCTTCGAAGCGGGCGCCCGCACGGCGTGCGAAGCGATGGAGCGGATGCGCCAAGTGTTCCGGGAGGGCTGAGCCCCGCGCCGCGGGCCGGCCGGGTGTCTCGGCGGGCTCGCCATCTTCTTCAGTCGGCGTCCTTCTCCTTCCGCACTCCCTCGATCGCCTCCACGAACTGCTCGATCGGTGCGGCACCGATGATCGGGATGCTGTCGGCCACGATGAAGAAGGGGGTCTGCTGAATCCCGGCCCGCAGCACCGACTCCAGGTCGCGAACCTGGAGAGGAGCCACCCGGTCGCCCAGGATGCAGGCCTCGAACGACTCCCGGTCGATGCCCAAACTGGTGGCGTAGCTGCTGAACAGCGGCGTCGCGTCCGGCGCGTTCTGCCAAGCGGGCTGGTTCGCGAACAACAGGTCGTGCATCGGCCAGAACTTCCCGGCCGCCGCCGCACAGAACCCGGCCTCGATCGCGGACCAGGCTCGGGGGTGGCCGGGGTTCGGGAAGCCGATCCAGATGTACTGGACGACTCCGGGTTCGATGTACATGCTGTCGAGGGCCGGGAAGGTCTCCCGGTTGAAGCGTGCGCAGTACGGGCACTCGAAGTCCGAGACCTCGATGACGCGGATCGGCGCATTGTCGGAGCCCCGTACCCGGGCGCGATCGGCCCGGTCGACGAGCGTGCTGGCGTCCTCCGGAAGCACGGTGCCGGTCTGGGCCGCGATCCCGGGAACGGTGGCGGTAAGCGTGATCGCCGAGGCCAGGATCAGACGTCCTCGCGCCGGTCGGCGGGCCGACGTTCGAGCTACCCGGTGGGTCAACGTTCGAGGTGCCCGGCGCGCGGGGGTCACTTTCCGCCGCCGTCGGAGAGATGGTCGAGCAGCTCCGCGGCGTGACCGGCGGGCTTCACGTTCCGGTACACGCGTTCCACCCGGCCTTCCGGATCGATGACGAAGGTGGTGCGGAGAATTCCCTCGTGTTTCCTCCCGTACAGACGCTTCGTTCCCCACACGCCGTACGCATCGGCCACCCGGTGACCCGGATCGGCGAGCAGCGGGAAGTTGAGGCCGTACTTGTCGCGAAACCTCTCGTGCGACCGGACGTCGTCCGGACTGACCCCGAGCACGACGGCTCCCAGATCCTCGAACGCTTCCGCCGAATCGCGGAACCCGCACGCCTCCTTGGTGCAACCGCTCGTGTCGTCGCGGGGATAGAAGAAGAGCACCACCCGCGAGCCCCGCAGCTTCGACAGCTGCACCGTTTCCTCGCCGTCCGACTCCAGCGCAAAGTCGGGAGCCATGTCTCCTTCGCCTATCACTCGCACCCCCTTGTCGTTCACTCGAACGCTTCTAGCAACCGATCGTACCCCTCGGCGAGCTCCGCGAACGCCAGCCGTACCCAATCCGCCGTACAGTGCACGCTTCCGACCGACAAGCGGAGCGTGTATTCGCCGTCGAGCTCCGTGTGTGAGAGGAACACGCGACCCCGCCCGTTGACCGACTTCAGCAGGCGGCGGTTCCACTCGCTGCCGTCCGCCCCGGACGGCGGGACGGCCCGGAAGCACACGGTGCTGAACGGGACCGGGGCGGCGAGCGTGAAACGGGTGTCGCCGGCGATCGCTTCGGCGAACTCCCGCGCCCATGCGATGTGGTCGCGCAGCCGCTTCTTCAACCCGGTCGTGCCGTAGTAGCGCATGATGAACCACAGCTTGAGCGCGCGAAAGCGGCGTCCGAGCGCGAGTCCGTAATCCATCAGGTTTGTCCCCGTGTCATCGCCGCGCAGGAATTCGGGGGTGATAGCGAGCGAGCGGCGAACGATCTCCGGCCGCCGGAAGAAGAGAACCGAGCAGTCCATCGGACTGAACATCCACTTGTGCGGATTGATGACGATCGAGTCGGCGCGCTCCCAGCCGGTGAAGTGCTCGGCGAGCTCGGGAAGCATAGCCGCCATCCCGGCGTGGGCGGCGTCCACGTGCAGCCACACGCCGGCCTCCTCGCACACGGTCGCGATCGGCGCCACCGGATCGACGCTGGTGCTCGACGTGGTTCCGATCGTGGCGCACACCATGACGGCGAGGCAACCCGCGCGCCGGTCCTCGTCGATGCGACGCGCGAGCTCGTCGACCCGCATTCGATACTCGGAGTCGCACGGGATGAGCCGCATGTTGGCGGTGCCGATGCCGGCTGCGATCGCGGCCTTGTGCAGCGAGGAATGCGCGTGCTCGGAGATGTAGGCGGTGAGCCTCGGGAGATCGGCGCGGCCCGCCAGGCCCTGTTCTCGGACATCGATCCCGAGCGCTTCGCGCGCCGCGACGAGGGCTGTAAAGCTGCCGGTGGACGCGGTGTCGAGGATGACGCCGCGCAGACCCCGCGGGAGCCCCACCAGCTGCGCGAGCCACGAGATCATCCGCTCCTCGAGCTCGGTGGCGGCCGGAGAGGTTCGCCACAACATCGCCTGCACGCCCAGCCCCGCGGTGACGAACTCCGCCAGCGTGCCGGGCAGCGACGAGGAGCTCGAGAAGTAGGCGAAGAAACCGGGGTGGTTCCAGTGCGTGACCCCGGGGACGATCACGCGGTCGAGATCGGCGAGGATGTCGCGGATCGATTCGGGAGCCTCCGGCGGTGCGGCCGGAAGCCGGGCGGCGATCTCGCCCGGAGATACGGCGGGCAGAACCGGATAGTCGGCGACCCGGGCCCGGTAGTCCGCTACCCACTCGCTCGCCCGTCGGGCGGCGTCGCGAAAAACATCGGATTCCACCCCACGGGGTCCATCTGCCCCCGGGTGGCGGCCGACCCGTGCCGCGTCGGCCGGGGCCGTAGCCTTCCGAATTTTGCTACGCATGGGGTCTCCCCCCTCTCTTCCTGTACCGCGGGTGACTGGTGTAATAACCTGTAGCAGGTCGTTGATAAACCCTGGGAGCCTGTCCGAGTGGTGGGGTGCGGCCGCGCGCGGACCGCCGCTTGGGCGGTGGTGCCCTGTTGTGAGAACCAGACACGGAGCGACGAGGAGGCATGTCTCCGTCCAACGGCGCCGACGAGCGACGCGATATGGTGCCGCAACCCCCTGATGCGACGCACTCCGCCGACGAAGAGTTCGAGCGCATCGTGGACGGCTGTGTGGCTGCCGTTGCCGATGAGATCGAGGCGGTGCGGTGTGCACTGTCGGCGCGCGGGCTGAGCGAGGCGATTTCGCTGACCCACGGTCGACAGCTCGATGGTTCCGCGGGCGGCTTCACCTACGAGTGGTTCATCCCGGCGGGCCCACATGATGTGCGTCCAGATGACGCCGTCCGGGTCCGGTGCCGGAGCGGTGAGAGTTTCGGCTTCGTCGTCGCCTTCGAGCGACCGGTCGGGCGGGTCGTCCTGTCGACGCAGTCGTGGCTCGGGCAGCTGCCCGATACTGCCGAGCTGGAGTTCGATCCGACCTGGCTGCTCGACGCGCTGTCGGATCGGCTGGAGCGGATCCGCGCCCAGCCCGAGCGGTTTCACCCCCGCACAGTGCTCCGGCTTTTCGGCCGGTCCTTCCCCACCCTCGGCAGCGTGGAGCCGGTCCGCCCCGCTGACCTGAACGCGAGCCAGCGCAACGCCCTCGGCCGGCTGCTGGGCAGCGACGTGCAGTTCGTGTGGGGACCGCCCGGGACGGGGAAGACACGGTTGCTCGCCGAGCTGGCCGCGGAGCTCGGCGAACGGCGCAAGGTTCTCGTCACCGGGGTGACGAACGGCGCCATCGACGAGGCCGCCGCCCGTATCGCGGCCGCTCTCGGTCCAGGGGCGGTGATGGCCAACCGAATCGTACGCGTCGGCAGCGAGTTCGGTGCGGGCACCAACCGGGAGCTGTGGCTCGATTCGGCGGTCGAGCGCCGGGTGAGCGCCGGTGCGGCCGGCGTCGCCGACCGAGTGGCAGCGGTGGAGGGAGAACTGCTGCCGCGTCACGCCCGGCGAACGGCACGGGGGCCAGTACGGGCCCGAGTCGGCCGACTGCTGAGCCAGGCTCGCGCCGTCGGCGCAGAGGACGCGTTGGCCGAGCTCCGGCATATCGAGGCGGAGCTCCAGCGCCAGGCGGTGTTCGCCCTGCGCGGGGCCGACATCGTCGTCTCGACCCTGGCCCGTCTGGCCCTGTGGGATGATCTGGCCGCCCTCCGCTTTCACGCCCTCATCCTCGAGGAAGCGAGCACCGCGCCGTTGCCCTACGTGCTGCTCGCTGCGGCCATGACCTCGGACAAGGCGTTCCCGATCGGAGACTTCCAACAGCTCCCGGCCGTGGTGGTGGCGGAGACGGCCGCCGCGGACCGGTGGCTGAAGCGAGACATATTTCAGGAGGCCGGCGTGGTCGAGCGGGAAGACGACGGTGGGTGGCGTCTCCCTTCGGCCGACGACCGCCTGTGCTCGATGCTGGTCGAACAACACCGGATGGCGCCGCCGGTCCGGACCCTGGTCAGCGACCTGTTCTACGGCGGTAGGCTCACGGACGCGCCCGCCCTGCTCGAGCGTCCTGGACCGGTGGCCCCGGTGGTGCTCGTCGACACGAGCGAACTGCGGCCGGTCGTCATCCGGGAGGGAGGATCGCGCGAGAATCCGGCGCACGCCGAAGTGGTGGCGAGCGTCGTGGAGCTCGCGGTCGGCGAGGGGATCGACGACATAGGGGTCGCGGTGCCGTACCGGCTCCAGGCCCGCCGGATCCGGGCCCTGCTCAACGACCGACTCGGCCACCGGGCCGCCGGCCGTCTGGAGGTCCGCACCATCCATCGGTTTCAGGGTCGGGAGAAGAGCCTGATGCTGTTCGATACCGTCGACGCCCCTCCCGGTCGCAGCTGGTTTCTGAACGAGGCACGAAACGCGGACTTCCCCCGCCTCCTCAACGTCGCCCTCTCGCGGGCGCGCGACATGCTCATCATCGTCGGCACCCCCGGCGGCCTGCGCCGCTGTTTGCCGACGGGCTCCGTCCTCCTGCGCCTCGTGGAGCGCGTGAGTCGCGAAGGGACTGTCCTGAGCGCCACGGACCTCCGCTCCGCCGGGTGGATATTCGCCGATCGGCGGTTATGAGCGTTCCATCCAGCGATTCCCGATCGAGCAGGTCCGTTTCCGGTTACGAAATCACTGCGTTTGGGTAACGGAACACCCGTTGGCGCTGCGGTCCCCATTCCGAGAATATGACAAAACGTGACATCGCTGTTGACGGGGGGTTGACCAAAAAGATTTTTTTGTTAGAATACTCGCGTGCCCCGGAAGAGGCACCAGCGGTCCGGAAAGCTGATGTTCCGGGTTCGCGACAACGGGTCGTCCGATGCGGGTCCACAAAGGCGTAGGAGCTTCGGCTCCGCGCAGGACGCCGCGCAGCTGGTCGGGCAAACCATGGTACCAGACTCGTTGGTTCTCGGAAGGTAAGCGCAACCGACCGAGACATTGCGCGGGACAGTAAAGGTATCTTCCCCTTGGCCCCTGCCAACTCTTCGGAGTCGGTGGGGGCTGAGTGCATCTACCCCCGGCCATTCCCACTGACGGCTATCATTCCGGTGTTTCGGCGCGACCGTCGACCCTCCCACGGCGCCGCCATCCTGCCACCTGCTCGCTCCTCCGTCTCCGGTGGATTCTCCGTCTTGCCCCTGGCTACGTGCTGCGCGCAACGTGTCGGACCCGAGACGACCGCTCGAACAGCTGCCGGCCCCGGCCGTCGCAGGCCGCAACCGGCGCGTCCGGTGCGGTGGTGGCCGAGTCGCGATACGGAGGGAGGGGGACCCGGCAAACGGGGGTCCGGCGACTCCGGATGTCGCGCGACCCGGAAGCCACGAAATCGCATTTTTTTAAAAAACCTGTGGAGTGAATTGTGGACAGCCTGTTGAAAAACGAAAAATATCCCGCTTCACGGCCTGCTTCCGCGTCGGGCGCACCGCCGGAGGAGTTTTCCACGGGATGTGGATTACGGAAGCCGGCTGCCGGATTCTGCGGCCACCATCGCCGCTCCCTCGCCGCCCGCCGAGGCGATGACCCGAGGGGCGATCGGGTGCGGTCGTGAAGGCGGTCGTGCAGCGAGTCGGGCGGGCCGCCGTTCGGGTGGGAGGCGAGACGATCGGCGCAATCGGTGCCGGGCTGGTGGTGCTGGTGGGATTCCGGGCCGGGGACGACGAGGAGCGGCTGCGCTGGATGGCCGACAAGATCCTCACCCTTCGGATCTTCGCCGACAACGCGGGACGCATGAACCGATCGCTGGCGGAGGTGGGCGGCGAGCTGCTCCTCATCTCGCAGTTCACCCTGTACGGCGACGTGCGCCGCGGCCGCCGGCCTTCTTTCGTCGAGGCCGCCCAGCCAGATGAGGCGGAGCCGTTGTATGACCGCTTCGTCGACATCTGCCGCCAGGGTGTGGTACCGGTGGCGTGCGGAAGGTTCGGGGCGGCGATGGAAGTGGAGCTCGTGAACGACGGACCTGTCACCCTGGTGATCGAGCGATGAGACGGCGGCTGGTGCTGGCCTCCGCCTCGGCGCGCCGACGCCGGATCCTCGAACAGCTGGGGCTGGATTTCGACGTGCGCGCGCCGCACATCGACGAGGGCGCCCGGTCGGGCGAGGCCCCGGCGGACGCGGTGATTCGTCTGGCGTCGAGCAAGGCGCGCAGCCACCCGTCCGCACCGCGAGATCTGATCGTCGCCGCCGACACGGTGGTGGTGCTCGAAGGGGAGATCCTCGGCAAGCCGCTCGACGAGGATGACGCGCTCGTCATGCTGGCTCGACTGACCGGTCGCCAGCACCTGGTCTACACCGGTCTGGCGCTGGCCGCGGACGGACGCCTCGAGGCGGCGGTGGAGGTGACGGGGGTGTGGTTTCGCGCGCTTGATGAGGCAGAACGGGCCGAATACGTTGCCACCGGCGAGCCCTTCGACAAGGCAGGCGCGTACGGGATTCAAGGCTTCGGCGCCGCGATCGTGGAGCGCATCGAGGGCGATTACTTCAACGTCATGGGACTTCCGGTGCAGCGTTTCCAGGAGCTTCTGTCACGCTTCGGGCTCCGCTACGCGTTCGGATCGATCGTCGAGCGCGGATCGGCTGGCTGAGATGGGCTCGTCGACCGCCCGCCCACTCCACCCGCCGGACGGCTTCCGGCATCCGACCCGCGTCGCGTGATGACGTCAGCTACCGCCTTTCCTCCGTTCCGCATCGGGGTCATCGGTTCGGGGCGGGCGGATGAAGTGGCCGCCGCGACGGCGCGCGCCGTCGGTCGGGCGATCGCCCGCTCCCGGTCGGTCCTGGTGTGCGGGGGGCTCGGGGGCGTGATGGCGGCGGCGGCGGACGGAGCGCACGGCGCGGGCGGAACCGTGGTCGGCATCCTCCCCGGCGACGACGCGGGGCAGGCGGCAGCGGGGGTGACCATCCCGCTTCCGACCGGTCTCGGGGAGGCGCGCAACACGCTGGTGGTCAAGGGGTCCGAGGCGGTGATCGCCATTGCCGGCGAGTGGGGCACGCTGACCGAGGCTGCCATGTGCCTGAAGCTGGGGGTGCCGCTGGTCGGGGTGCACGACACGCTCCCACCGGAGCTTCCGTTCCAGCGCTTCGATGAGCCGCAGGCGGCCGTCGCTCGAGCGCTGGAGCTGGCCAGAGAGCGACGGCGGGCATGATCGCCGTGTACGTGTTCGGAGGGGTGCTGGCGGCGCTCCTCCTCGTGGCTCTCATCGGATCGATTCTGGACCGGGAGCCGACTGGTGCGGATCTCTCCGACCTCGCGCCCGGCGTTCGTGCAGAGGCGGCGATCGAGGCACTGCGCGAGCTCGAGTTCGAGTACCAGACCGGCAAGTTGCCGGAAGAGGACTACCGACTGCTCCGGGAACAGTACGCCCGCCTGGCGGTCGAGGCGCGAGATGCGGCCGCCCGAGGCGCGGGCGCGGCCGCCGACCCCGGGGCGGTGGCCACCGTCGAATGCCCCTCGTGCCGGGCCGCCATCCCGGCCACCGCCCGCTTCTGTCCTCGTTGCGGCGCGCGGGTTTAGCGGTCGCGTGATCCGGTGAGCGGAGCGCCGCGATGAGCGTGGTGGACCTGCGCAGCGACACGGTGACGCGGCCGGTGGCGGGCATGCGCCGGGCGATGGCCGACGCGGAAGTCGGTGACGACGTCCTCGACAAGGATCCGACCGCCGACCGGCTGGAGCGTCGAGTCGCCGAGCTGCTCGGCAAGGAGGCGGCGCTCTTCTTCCCGAGCGGCACCCAGGCGAACCAGGCGGCCATTCTGCTCCACACCGTGCCGGGGACCGAAGCAGTCTGCGAGGCGGAGTCGCACGTGTTCCACTACGAGCTGGCCGACGCGGCGATGCTGTCGGGCGTGCAGCTGTTCGCCGTTCGTTCCGACGGCGGGCGGGTGGCAGCGGCGGACTACGGGCCGGCGATCCGGCCCGGCGACCGCCATCATGCGCGAACCAGCCTCATATGCGTCGAGAACACGCACAACCTGCACGGCGGAGTCGTGGTGCCGGTGGAGCGGTTGCGCGAGATCTACGCCCTGGCGCGCGCCCACCGGCTCCCGGTCCACCTCGATGGCGCGCGCCTGTGGAACGCCTCCGCGGCGAGCGGGACGTCGCTGGCCGACTTCGCCGCCTGCGCCGACAGCGTGATGGTGGCGCTGTCCAAGGGTCTCGGCTGCCCGATCGGCTCCGTGCTGGCCGGCGAGGAGGAGTTCGTGCGGCGCGCCTGGGCGGCGCGCAAGCGGCTGGGGGGCGGGATGCGTCAGGTCGGGATCCTGGCCGCCGCCGGGCTCTACGCCCTGGACCACCACCTGGGACGACTGCCCGAGGACCATCGGCGGGCGCGGGAGCTGGCCACCGGCTGCAACGCCCTGGACGGGCTCCGGGCGGCGCCGCCCGACACGAACATCGTGATGATCGAACTGACGGGCGAGCGTCCGAACCCGGAAGGGCTGAGCCGCCGCCTTGCCGAGCGAGAGGTGTGGATTCTGCCCGCCGGTCCCGCCCGGCTGCGGGCCGTCACGCACCTGGACGTGGACGACGCGGGCGTCGAGCGGGCCGTCGCGGCGCTGGCCGCGGCCGTGGATGGATAGCGGCCCGGCGTCGCGCCGCGACCGAGGCCGGATCGCACGCAGCAGGGGTTGAGTCGCGGTTGAGGGCGCGCCCCGAGGATGCTCCCGGGCGCGGGCCCGCGTGCTCGACCCGAACAAATTGCGAAAGTCCCGGCGGCCGGCTATAGTGACCCGCCGGGCGGAGCGACGACAGGCAGAACCGCGCGTGACGCCCCGTCTCGCCACCCACGCAGCAACGGAAGGATGAGTCGCCGATGCCAGAGCTGAACGAGGAGCGCAAGAAGGCGCTGTCGGTCGCCATCAACCAGATCGAGAGGCAGCACGGCAAGGGAGCGATCATGCGGTTGGGCACCGAAGGCGCGCGCGTACAGACGCCATCGATTTCGACCGGCGCCTTGAACCTGGACCACGCGATCGGGATCGGCGGCGTGCCGCGCGGGCGGGTGACCGAGATCTTCGGTCCTGAATCCTCGGGCAAGACGACCCTCACCCTGCACGTGATCGCCAACGCCCAGAAGGCGGGCGGCGTCGCGGCCTTCATCGACGCCGAGCATGCGCTCGATGTCCAGTACGCGCGTCGGCTCGGAGTGGACGTCGAGAACCTGCTCGTGTCACAGCCCGACACGGGAGAGCAGGCGCTCGAGATCGCCGAGGTGCTCGTGCGCTCGGGGGCGCTCGACGTCGTGGTGATCGACTCGGTCGCGGCGCTGGTGCCGAGGGCGGAGATCGAGGGGGAGATGGGAGATGCCCACGTGGGTCTCCAGGCCCGTCTGATGTCGCAGGCGCTGCGCAAGCTGACCGGTGCGATCGCGCGCTCGAACACCGGCGTGATCTTCACCAACCAGATCCGCGAGAAGATCGGCGTGATGTTCGGCAATCCGGAGACGACCCCGGGCGGCCGGGCGCTGAAGTTCTACGCCTCGCTGCGGCTCGACATTCGACGCATCGCTTCGATCAAGGAAGGCAACGAGCAGGTCGGCAATCGCACCCGTGTCAAGGTGGTGAAGAACAAGTGCGCCCCGCCGTTCCGGCAGGCGGAGTT
>CAZJXR010000047.1:0-22730 GCA_964550085.1 uncultured Gemmatimonadota bacterium | reverse complement strand
GCAGAGGGTGGGAACTTGATGGGACCCCCTCGCATACCCTATGTTCGCCGCCCGCCGGAGCGGGACCCGACCATCGATGGCCCGTGGTGTAACTGGCAACACGCTTGGCTCTGGACCAAGAGATTCCTGGTTCGAACCCAGGCGGGCCAACTGTGCATTAAGGTCGCGTCGCCGTGACCCGGCGCTTTTCGTCCTTGCAGTGTCGGGGGACGCTCCGGCCTCGCGTGCAGGCTCGTGCGATCCAGCGACGCTTCCGCACCGGGGAGACGATGCGTGGGCGAACACCCACACCGGGAGGAGTGGCCGAGAGGCTTAAGGCGGCGCCCTGCTAAGGCGTTGGGCCGAAAGGCCCGCGTGGGTTCGAATCCCACCTCCTCCGTTTGTTCTTTCGGCAGGACTCGGACGGGTGGCCGAGTGGCTTAAGGCGCACGCCTGGAGAGCGTGTGGGCACCCACAAGGTGCCTCGTGGGTTCAAATCCCACCCCGTCCGCTCGACGTTCCGCGCGCCCGACGCGCGGTGGCGGAACTCGCCGGAGACGCTTCACCGGTCGGAGGGGTGGCAGAACGGCAATGCACCGGTCTCGAAAACCGGCGCCCGCAAGGGCTTAAGGGTTCGAATCCCTTCCCCTCCGCCTTCCTCTCCCAACGAGCGAGAAACGGTGTGCGGTAGGACTACGCCGTGCGTACCGGGTAGCGCAGGTGTGTAACGCCCACGCCCGGGATCACCGTAGGGTTGCCAAGGACGGCTGGTGTGGCGGTGAGCCGTTCAAAGAGTCGCACTCCGGAGCCGAGAAGAACGGCCGCCAGATCGAGGTGGATTTCGTCGAGGAGGCCGGCATTCAGGCACTGCTGGATGGTGTCCGCGCCGTGGACCCCAACGGACTTCCCGGCGGCGGCGGCTCTGGCCTGGGTCACGGCGCTTTCGATCCCGTCGGTGACGAAGTGGACCGTCGAGTTGGGTCGCGGCCATCCCGCCGGGATCTTGTGGGTAAGGACGAATGCGGGTCCCCACGCGTGGTTTCCGCCCCAGCCCTCAGCAACCTCAAACGTGCGTCGACCGGTGAGCACGGCACCAAGTCCGGACGTCAGACCGCGAAGGTGCTCGGCGCTCGGCCCGGACATCTTGAACGTCATGGGGTCCGACCCTCCGGTGTGGATTTCGACGTCTCCCGAGGTGAAGTACCAGTTGAACACTTCGGCCACGCCATCGTTGAGGTCGGCGACGTAGCCGTCGAGTGACATGGACATGATTGCGACAACCTTTGACATTGGGCGCTCCTCTCGAGGGCCGGAAACCGCGTTCAGGGGCTAGCACGGTTACCACGAAGACGCTCAAACCGTAGTCGAGTGGGATTGGGCAGTTTCGACAGGGGCCGGTCGAGATCCGGCCCGAGTGATCGATGGCTCGCGTTCGCTCCCTACCCGTAGCGCCCCTCCGGGCGTAGCTGCTCCTCGACCGGCCGCACTTCGATGCTGCCGATCCTGGCAGATGGCCACTTGGAGGCGACTTGGATGGCCTCGTCGAGGTCGCTCGCCTCGATCAGGAAGAACCCGCCCAGCGTTTCCTTCGTCTCCGCGAACGGCCCATCGGTGATCGAGACCTTGTCGTTTCGGATCCGCACCGTTGTGGCCGTGCGAACGCTCTGGAGCGGCTCGGCGGCGAGGACGTATCCCTGCGCCCGCAGCTCCTCGAGATAGGCGAGCGTCTCGGTCCGGAGCGCGTCCCATTCGGCCGCGGACAGGGCGTTCAGCGTGGACTCCTGCTCGTACGCCAGACACAGATATTTCATCGCGTTCTCCACGATCGGGATCGAATGGCCTCGTGAGTTGTCGTCCGGTGGAGCTTCGTTTGGACATCCCGCCTGTGAAGCCCGGCGGACTGAACCAATCAGGCGGTGCGCAGCGGCCGCACCTCGACCGTACCGTCCGCTGGCAGAGTGTTGGAATTCGGCCGGACGCTCTTGCCGGCCACTCTCCGCTCGAGCCGTCCCATCACGAAACGGCCGCCAGGTCGGCCAGACGGGACTCGGGGAACCTTCCCCCCCGCCTTTTCCCATCACTTACGAGCGCGCACGTTCGCTGTCCAGACCGTAGCCGTCAGGCGCTCGCCGCAGCCGCGCCAACCGCCTGTTGTTTCGGTCGAGCAACGGATGCGGAGTCCGGGCCGCGGTGCTCAGGAATAACGGGCGATGCCGTGCCGCGAACGGCGGGCCAGGCCACGCGCGTCGTGCGGCGCAGTGACAGCCAAACTCTGTCGCTGAAACCCCCCGCCGGCGGCTGATTCCCCCGCGCGCGGGACAGCCGGGGCACGGCGCCGTTCTTGCCGCACTCGGGGGCCTCCCACGCCACCCGCGGGATCATGGAGAAGCTCAACGGCCCAAGCCTTCGGATCGCGGTTCAGAGCAACGGCCGGCTGGCGCGGAAGAGCCTGGACCTCCTGCACGCCATCGGGCTCGAGTTCGAGGAGCACGAGCGGCGGCTGTTCACGCGCTGCCGGAACTTCGATCTCGAACTGCTCGCGATTCGAGACGACGACATCCCGGAGTACGTTCAGGACGGAGTCGCGGATCTCGGCATCGTAGGTAGGAACGTGGTGTTGGAGCGCGACGCCGAGGTCGAGATGCTGCGTGACCTCGGCTTCGGTTTCTGCACGCTCTCCCTCGCTGTTCCGCACGACTCGCCGATCTCCGTCGTGCCGCAGCTCGAGGGAGTGCGGATCGCCACCACGCACCCCAACTCGCTCCGACGCTTCCTGTGCCGCGAAGGGTTGAGCGCCGAGGTGATTGAAGTCCACGGGTCGGCGGAGATCGCTCCCGCGCTCCGCGTGGCGGACGCGGTGTGCGATCTGGTCGCCAGCGGTACGACGCTCCGTTTGCACGACCTGCGGCGCATCGCCGACATATGGACATCGCAGGCATGGCTGATCGGCAACCGCGCCTCGCTCCTCGTTCCCGATCGCAAACAACTCATCGATCGTCTCGGCCTGCGGCTCGAAGGCCTGCTTACGGCCCGGCGACTGAAATACGTAACTCTCAACGCTCCGGAATCCGCGCTGCCGAGGATCAAAGAGATTCTGCCCGGCATGAAGAGTCCGACCGTGATCCCGCTCGCCGACGACGGCATGGTCGCCGTGCACGCGGCGGTGGAAGAGGAGGTGTTCTGGGAAGTCATGGAGCGCTTGAGGCTTGCCGGCGGCTCCGAGATTCTGGTGCTCCCGGTGGAGAAGCTGATGCGATGACTGCGGTCGCCACGATGCCGGTGCTGCGCGGGGTGGAAGCCGTGGCGTGGGTCTCGACCCTCCGGGCGCCGCGGGACGAGACGCCGGTACGCGATGCCGTGAGGGAGATTCTCGCCGCGGTTCGACAGCGCGGCGATCGCGCTCTCGTGGAGTACACGGAACGGTTCGATGGCGTACGGCCGCCGACCCTGCGTGTCGCCCCGGAGCGGTGCAGGGCCGCCCTGGCCGGGCTCCCATCCGGACGGCGCCAGGCGCTGGCCCGGTTGGTCCGCAACCTGAAAACGGTTCACTCGGCGCAGAGCCTCCGGGAGCCCGCAGTCGAGGTCGAACCGGGAGTTCGCACCTGGCGGGAGTTCCGCGCCATCGAGCGGGTGGGGATCTACGTGCCCGGTGGCACGGCCACGTACCCATCGAGCCTTCTGATGGCTGCGATCCCGGCTCGACTCGCAGGCTGTCGCCAGCTGGTCGTCTGCACTCCGCCCGGTGCGCGGGGCGAGCCGGCCGAGGCGGTTCTGGCGGCGGTCGCTGTGGCCGAAGTGGACGAGCTGTTCGCCGTCGGCGGCGCGCCCGCGATCGCAGCCATGGCCTTCGGGACCGAGACGATCCGGCCCGTTGACAAGATCTTCGGGCCGGGGGGACGCTGGGTCACGGCCGCCAAGAACGAGGTGAGCCACCGGGTGGCGACCGACCTGCCGGCGGGTCCAACGGAGGTGGTGGTGTGGGCCGATCGCCACGCGCGGCCGCGCTGGATCGCGGCCGAGCTGCTGGCGCAGGCGGAGCACGGGGGCGACTCCCTGGCGGTCGCCATCACCGAAAGCGAGCAGCTGGCCGACCAGGTGCAGCGATGCGTGGGGTCACTGCTGGCCGCACTGCCCCGGCGGGAGATGGCGCGCGAATCGCTCGCTCGGTCGGCGATCCTCGTCGCGCGCGACGATCGGGAAGCGCTCGCCTGGGTGAACCAGCTTGCCGCCGAGCACGTCGTTCTCATGCGCGAGGACGCGCGCGACCGGGCCCGGGCGGTCGAGAATGCGGGCTCGGTCTTTATCGGTCACCACTCTCCTGTCGCCGCGGGTGACTACGCGTCCGGCACCAACCACATCCTGCCGACCGAGGGCCGGTCACGGGCGAGAGGCGGGCTGTCGGTACACGATTTCGGCCGCTGGATCCAGTTCCAGGAGCTGACCCCGCGGGGTTTGCGAGGCCTGATCCCGGTGATCGAGGAGCTGGCCGGCTGGGAGGGTCTCGACGGGCACGCGGCTTCGGTACGGCTGCGAGCCGGGGAGGCGGAGCAGCCGCACTCGAAGGCCACAGACGAGGAGGACCGTTTCCGGGGCTCGCGCGAGCCCTCGAAAACGGACCCGGGTTCGCTCGTACGACCCCACCTGAGCAGCGTCGTCCCGTACACCACCGCCCGGTCGATCCATCGGGGCGGAGTCCTCCTCGACGCCAACGAGAACGCCTTCGGCACCCTGGTGCCGGAGCTCGGGAGCGAGCTGCATCGGTACCCCGATCCAATGAACCGCGCGCTTCGAGACCGGTTGAGCGCCTTCCTGTCGGTACACGCGGATAGCATCTGGGTGGCGAACGGGTCGGACGAGGTGCTGGATGTGCTGATTCGGACCGTCGTCTCGCCGGGCGAGCCCATGGTGGTGACCGTCCCCAGCTACGGCATGTACGAGAACCGGGCTCGGGTGCATGGCGCCCGGCTTCGGGCTTCGGCGCTCGACCATCGGTTCGACCTGGATGTGGAGCAGACGGTGGAGCTCGCCTCGGACGCGAGGCTGGTGGTTCTCTGTTCGCCCAACAACCCGACCGGCAACTGTCTGTCGGAGGACCGCATCCTCGATCTGGTCGCTCGCACCCCGGCGCTTGTCGCGGTCGACGAGGCGTACGTCGAGTTCAGCGAGCGCCGCTCGCTCGCACCCCGGGTGGAGGAGTTCCCGCGACTGGTCGTCATCCGCACCTTCTCGAAGGCGTGGGGAATCGCCGCGGCGCGGGTCGGTTACGCGATCGCGGACCCCGGTCTCATCCGACAACTGGCCGTCGCAGGCCTCCCCTATCCGCTGTCCGGGCCGGCCGCCCGGGCGGCTGTGCTCGCGCTCGAACGCCGGGAGCAGATGCTCGATCAGCGTCGCCGCATCATCGAGGAGCGGGACCGGGTGTGCGACGAATTGCAGCGCTTGGGGGTCGAGGTTCTCCCCTCCGATGCCAACTACCTGCTCTTCTTCGTGCCCGCCCCCGACGAGGTGCAGGCCGCGCTGGTGACCCGGTTCGACGTCGTGGTTCGAAACCGGAGCCACCTGCCCGGCCTGTCGGGAGGGCTCCGGGTCACGATCGGGACTCCCGAACAGAACGACGCCTTCCTCGAAGGCCTCGAGTCGATTCTGCGCCCGACGAACGTCGGCGGTGATCGTCATGCCGTGGTGTAACTATCACTTCCATGATGCGTGCTCCTCGGATGCGAGTGCTCCTCTCGCGGAGCACTGTGAGGTGGCGGTCAATGCCGGAATCACGGATCTGTGCGTGACGAACCACGTCGAGTATCTGGCCCCCGACGGTACATGGTCCGTCGACGTGCACGAGGCCGTAGCCCGGTTCGGGAGACTCGAAGCGGAGGTGCGTGAGGCTCGCGCCCGCTGGCCGGGGTTGAATCTCCGCCTGGGCGCGGAGTTCGAATACCGCCCGGAATGGGTCGACTCGCTGGACAGGTTGGCCGCCCTGGTCCCGTTCGATTTCGTGATCGGTTCCCTGCACGCCGTGGACGGAATCAACATCTCGGGGGGCAGCGAGACGAGCCGGTACTTCGACGGTCGGGATCAGTCCACCGCATACGAGCGCTACTTCGAGACTCTGATCGAGATGCTGCACTGGGGCGCGTTCGACGTCGTGGGCCACATCGATCTGATCAAGCGCTACGGGCATGTGCATTACGGCCCGTACGACCCCGGCGATTACGAGGTGCTGCTCACGGAGATCCTCCGGCTGATGGCCTCGTCGGGGATCGGGCTCGAGATCAACACCTCGGGGATCTTTCAGGCGCCCGGCGTACCCTATCCCGAACTCGCGATCCTGCGCCGGGCCCGCCAGCTCGGCGTGCCGATTCTGACCATCGGGACCGATTCCCATACTCCCGCGCACTTCGCCCGGGGCCTGCAGCGCGGCTTCGAGATGGCGCGGGAGGCCGGCTGGACGGCGCTGTGCGTGTTCGAAGGGCGGAAACCCCGGTGGATGGCGCTCGGACCGGAGCGTGTGGCGAGATGAGTCGCGCGGGCGATTTCACGCGCACGACCCGCGAGACCGACGTCCGGGTCGAGGTGAACCTGGATGGAACGGGTGAAGCGGCTATCCGAACCGGCATCGGCTTCTTCGATCACATGCTGGAGACGCTGGCCCGTCACTCGTTGATCGACATGCAAATCGATGCGACCGGCGATCTCGGCGTGGACGAGCATCACACAGTGGAGGATGTGGGCATGGCGCTGGGGCGCGCCATCTCTGCCGCCCTCGGGGAGCGACGTGGGATCCGACGGTACGGCTTCCTGCTCCCGATGGATGAATCGCTGACCCGGGTGGCAATCGACCTCGGGGGTCGAAGCTACGTCGTGTTCGAGGCGAACTTCACGCGCGATCGGGTCGGAGACCTGCCGACCGAACTGGTGGAAGACTTCGTTCGAGGGCTGGCGGATCAGCTCCGAGCAAATATCCACGTCAGGCTGGAATACGGCCGTAACGATCATCACAAGATCGAGTCCATCTTCAAAGCACTGGGCCGCGCGCTTCGGGCCGCAGTGGAGCGCGACCCGCGCCTCGGAGAAGCCGTTCCCTCGACCAAGGGCCGCCTGTGATCGCGCTGATCGACTACGGAGCCGGAAACCTGCGCAGCGTGGAGTTTGCCCTCGAAGCGCTCCGAGTCCGATACGAGCGCGTGTCCGACGCGGCGGGGTTGGATCGGGCGGCGGCCGTCATCCTGCCGGGCGTCGGCGCGGCCGCCAGCGCGGTGCGCGAGCTCACCGAGCGAGGGCTGTTCGAGCCGCTGCGACACTGCGCGGTCCCGATCCTCGGCGTCTGCCTCGGCATGCAGCTACTCACCGAATACTCCGACGAGGGAGGCGTGGAAACCGAGTGCCTCGGGTTGATCCCGGGCCGGACCCAGCGCTTCGCGCCCGGACTTCGGCTGCCACAGATCGGCTGGAATCTGGTGGAGCTGAGCGATGACCCGCTGTTCGACGGATTCCCGTACGAAGACTACTTCTATTTTCTGCATTCGCAGCGCGTCCACTGCCGGGAATCGTTCGTGATCGGTCAGGCGACGTACGGTTCTCCGTTTCCGGCTGCGATCCGATTCCGGAATGCCGCCGGCGTGCAGTTCCACCCCGAGAAGTCGGCAGCCGCCGGGCTTCGAGTGCTGAAGAACTTCTGCCGGACGCTGGACGGCCCATGCTGATGTACCCGGCCGTCGACCTGCTCAACGGGTCCTGCGTGCGGCTGTACCGCGGGTCGTTCGACGATGTATCCGAGTTCTCACACGATCCACTGGCGGTCGCGGAGCGATTCGTTGCGGATGGAGCCAGGGCTCTCCACGTGGTCGACCTGAACGGAGCCCGCGACGGACTTCCCGGTCACCTGAACACAATCCTCCGCATCCGAGAGCGCTGTTCTGTGCACATGCAGGTGGGCGGCGGAGTCAGGAATCGTCGCCACCTCGATCGCTATCTCGAAGCCGGCGTCGATCGGGTCATCCTGGGCACCGCGGTGGCGACGGGGGAGGATTGGGTGCGGCCGGCGCTGCAGGAGTATGGTCCGGAAAGGGTGGCAGCGGCTCTAGACGAAAGAGAGCAAAGGATTCTCGTCGCCGGGTGGCGACACGACTCCCCGCAGCAACGGCACTCGGTGGCGCGGTTCCTCCGGGCGGGGGGCATTACGCACGTCGTGTACACCGACGCGACGCGCGACGGAACCCTGTGCTCTCCCGACATTCGCCGCTGTGAAAGCGTCATCGGGTACGGATTCCGGACCATAGTCGCCGGCGGAATCGCGACTCTCGAGGATATCGCGAGCCTCGGGGCGGTCGGCGCTGCCGGCGTGGTCGTCGGGAGCGCGATCTATCGCGGGCGAATCGGAGTTCGCGAAGCCACCGACTGCGCGGCTTCGGTGACGAAGAGCAGGGCCGAACACGACGGTGGCTGGAGGCGTGGAGCGAGTGCTGGCAAGACGAATCATTCCCTGTCTTGATGTGACCCGGGACCGGGTCGTGAAGGGCGTCCGCTTCGAGACGCTTCGGGATGCCGGCGATCCCGTCGAGCTGGCGCGCGGCTACGCTCGCGAGGGCGCCGACGAGCTCATCTTCCTGGACATCGCTGCCACCCGCGATAACCGCCGCACCGCCGCCGCGCTTGCCGAGAGAGTGGCCAGTTCGCTGTTCGTCCCATTCACAGTCGGCGGTGGACTCCGATCGGTCGAGGAGATGCGTGGAATCCTTCAGTCAGGCGCCGACCGGATCGCTATGAATACGGCGGCCGTCGAACGGCCCGAGCTGATCACGGAAGCCGCATCGCGGTTCGGGTCTCAGGCCGTGGTGGTCGCGATCGACGCGGTCAGGGTCGGAAGCGGCTGGCGGATCAGGACGAGAGCCGGAACCCAAGCCACGACGGTCGACGCGGTCGAGTGGTCGCACCAGGCCAGCTTGCTGGGTGCCGGGGAGATCCTCCTCACCTCGATCGACCGCGACGGCACCCGGGACGGGTACGACATCGATCTGATCCGGGCCGTGTGCGAGGCCGTCACGGTACCTGTCGTCGCCTCCGGGGGAGCCGGATCCGCCGAGGACTTCGCGGCCGCCTTCGACGCGGGGGCCAGCGCAGCGTTGGCCGCCTCCCTGTTCCACTACCGTCATCTCGAGATCGTGGCGCTCAAAGAGTGGTTGAGGAATCGTGGCTATTCCATCCGCCCGCCTGCCATGAATCGTCGGAGAGCCCTGCATTGAGCGGCTCCGACACGAAGATGGGAACCGACCAAGTTCGATTCGACACGGAATCGGGACTCATCCCGGTCGTGGTTCAATCGGCCGAGGATGGAGCGGTTCTGATGCTCGGCTACATGAACCGAGAAGCACTGGACCGCACCCTCCGCGACAGCAGAGTGACTCTGTTCTCGCGCAGCCGCCAGCGTCTGTGGCAGAAAGGGGAAACAAGCGGCAATTGGCTCGAGCCGACCGAGATCCTCCTCGACTGCGACGGCGATGCGCTGCTCGTTCGCGCCGTGCCGCATGGACCGACCTGCCACACAGGCCGGACGAGCTGTTTCGATCGTGGCGCGCTGCGGAGGGGAGCGGCCGACGGGCACGGGCATGGAGAGGGAACGGCAGGCGGTGGGGAAAGCGGGGCTGCGAGCGGCAGGGTGGATCGCGACGTCCGGGTCCGCAGCGCGGCGCTGTGTCGCAGCCTGCACGCGCTGATCGATGTGGTGGAGGAGCGAGCCCTGCACCGTCCCGAAGGCTCCTATACGGTCGATCTCCTCGTCGGCGGGGTCACCCGCGTCGCCCAGAAGGTAGCGGAAGAAGCGGTAGAAGCGGCCCTTGCCGCGGTCGCCGATCGCGAGCGGCTGGCGGCGGAATCCGGCGATCTCCTCTATCACCTCGTGGTGCTGTGGCGGGCGGTGGGATTGCGCCCGGAAGCCGTCGCCAAGGTTCTCCAGGAGCGCCGCGGCGAAGACCCTGGGTCGGCTGGGTAGCGCTCCCTCATTCGACCGCCCGCCCGCCGCCCCGGAGCGGGGGCACCGTTGCCCACTCGCTGCGAAGCTCGGCGACGATCGCCTCGAGTGCATCGGTGACCTCGGAGAGCGAAGCGACCCCCGTATCGATGATCGGCAGACCGAGCACGTCCGCCTGTCCCCGAAGGTAGGCCGCCCAGCAGTCCATTCGACTGGTGGCGAGTTCGGGCTGTCCGCGCGCCCTCCGCAACCTTTCGGCGCGAACCTCCGAGCTGCAGTCCAATAGGACCAGACGCCAGCAGGCGATGGCGGTCTTATGGATCGCTGGTCGTACGAACGAGGGTCGACTCTGACCTTCGAGCACGCAGACGGCCTGCGGCTCGGCGGCGATGTCGCAAATCCAACGCTCGGTCTGCGCCCGCTGCCACTCCTCCGGCCCCCCGTAACGACGCGCCATCCTATCCTCGTCGGGGACACCCCGAGAATCGAAGTGGAAGCAGATGGTCTCCGGCAGGTTCCGCCTCGCCAGCCGGTCGACGACGGTGGTCTTGCCCGTACCCGATGCGCCGAACACGAACAGCAGGGCCGGCGCTCGTGCCGCTCGCGGCTTGGTTTCCATTCTGGTGCGTCCCTTCGGCGTCGAGGATATTGTCCGTGTTGACCGGAGTGTAGACGGCCGGCGGAACCGAAGCCAGCCGACCAATCCCTCTCGCATGTGCCGACAGCTGTTGCATGCCGGCACCACTTGACAGGCCCCGCTCAGCTCCGGAACAGTTCTCCGTGAACCAACCACACGACCGTCGACACGGGTGGGCCCCACTTCCTCTCAGGTACGGAAGGGTCGTCGCCCTCCTCCTGGTCGCCACGCTGGTCTGGACCGGATGCAATTCGGAGAAACGAGTGCCCTGGGACTCGTCCGCCGACTCCGCCGCGGCGGCCGACCGGGCGGTGACATCGGACACACCGACCGGGGTCGGCGGCGCGACACCCGGCGCCGGCCCGACGACAGAGCTCCAACCCGCCGACTCCACCCCTCCCGCCGACTCGGCTCCCGGGGCCGGGAACGACGCAGCCGCCCGGGATGAGAGGGGGAGGACAGCCCGAGCGACGGCCGAGCTCGAGATTCTGGACCGAAGGGTGCCGGTCGGCGGCCGCTCGGTACGGGTCACCGTCGTTCGCGCCCCCGTAGGTGAAGACGATTTCATGCTCGGCGCCACCGCGGAGGTCGGCGGGGAGGCGTACACCCTGGCGACTTATATCGAGCGCTCCGGCAGCCGGGTCGCATTCTCGGGCGGATACGTCAAGTCCTACGCGCCCCCGGAGCCAACCGGCCTCGTCAAATCGGGAGGCATTCTGCTCAACCCCGCGGCCGGCCACCGGGTTCAGAACGGAGTGATACTGATCGAGGGAGCGCGGATCGCCATCCGGCGCTTTACCGGCGGTGGCCAGGTCGATGGATGGCGCGACGCGCTCCAGGCAGGTCCCCTGTTGGTTCAGGATGGCCAATCGGCCTTGACCATCCCGGTACTGCCACGAGACTCGGTCCTCAATCGAGTGCAAACGCAGATGTATCCGCGCGCTTTCGTGGCGCTCGACGCGCGGGGTCGTGTCGTGCTGGGTGTGACCGAAGAGCTCAGTCTGCCCGAATTGGTGGGCATCCTCGTCGCTCCGACAGCGCAAGGAGGTTACGAGGTGCGCTCCGCGCTCAACCTGCCAAAGGGCGCCCTGGTGGTCGAGACGCGCGACCGCTCCCTGGCAATCGGAAACCCGCGCCTGCACTACCCCAACGCCTTTCTCCTCAAGTAGGTGGGTGTTGCGGGCGGATCCGGAGGCCATGCGAGCCGCGGATACGCAGGCACCCGCCTCCGCCCCCCATCGGTGCTGTGACGCTCCGCACTCGCTACATTGTGCTCCACCACGGAACCAGACTCCGGGTCCCGGCTCGTGGCAGCAGCTCCCGCCCCACCGCGTGCAGCACGTACAGCAATCTGTTCACCGTCGAATGCCCATGAGGACGCTTCTGTTACGATCCGGCTCTGCCAGGCTTCACACAGTGGGATTGAGCGCCGGGTTGCTGCTCTTGCTGGTGGGCCTCGGCGCGTGCCGAGGTGGTCCCGACGACATGGACTCGTCGAACACGAGCGGCACCTCGTCTTCGCCACGACCTTCAGCGCTGGTGGCGGCGGTCGGCGACTCGATCCCGAGCGAGCTCCTGGCGCTCGACTCGACCTGGACGGGCGATTTCGATGGAATGGTCGGGCGCCGGGTGATCCGATTCCTGCTCGTGTACAGCGACATGCTGTATTTTCTCGACGGACCCGAACAGAAGGGGGTGAGTTACGATGCGGCCCAGCTGTTCGAGGAGTTCGTCAACGAGCGCCTCGGCGATTCGCACCCCAAAGTGCACATACTCATCATCCCTGTCGCCCGCGACCAGCTCATCCCGGCTCTGGTCGCGGGGTACGGCGACGTCGCGGCCGCCAACCTGACCATCACGGAAAGACGGCTGGCCAGCGTCGCCTTCTCCGACCCCTTCCGCACCGACGTCAGCGAGATCGTGGTGACCGGGCCCGGCTCTCCTCCCCTGCGCAGCGTGGCGGACCTGGCCGACCAGACGATTCACGTTCGGCCGTCGAGCAGCTACTACGAGCATCTGATGACACTCAACGATTCGCTGGTCGACGCGGGGCTGGACCCGATCCGCCTCGAGCCCGCCTCGGAGTACCTGGAGGACGACGACCTCATTCAGATGGTCAACGCAGGGCTGATCCCGATGGTGGTAGTCGACAACCACAAGGCCGAATTCTGGGCTGAAGTGTTCGATGATATCACGCTGCATCCCGACATCGCCATCAACACGGGAGGCGAGATCGGGTGGGCGTTTCGCCACCACAGCCCCGAGCTCGAGACCGTCATTAACGACTTCGTCAAAACGCACCGCCCTGGTACGCGGTTGGGGAACATCGTCCTCAAGCGGTACCTGCGTAACGCGGATTGGGTGCGTAACGCCACCGGCTCCGAGCATGTCGAACGGTTCGCGGGCACGCGCGATCTGTTCGAGAAGTACGCCGCCGCCTACGACTTCGACTGGCTGCTGCTCGCCGCCCAGGGTTATCAGGAGTCGCGGCTCGATCAGACGCTGCGCAGCCACCGGGGCGCCATCGGCGTGATGCAGTTGCTGCCCAGCACCGCCCGCGAGGTCGAGATCGAGAACATCGAGCGGCTCGAGAACAACATTCACGCAGGCGTCAAGTATCTTCGACTCATTCGCGATCGGTACTTTGACGATCCCGAGCTGGATGCCTTCAACCAGAGCCTTTTCGCTCTCGCCGCCTACAACGCAGGCCCGACGAGAATCGCCCAGCTTCGAACGCGAACAGCGGAGTCAGATCTGAACCCGAACCTCTGGTTCGACAACGTGGAGCTGGTAGTCGCGCGCGAGGTGGGTCGAGAGCCCGTTCAATATGTGAGCAACATCTACAAGTACTACGTGGCCTACCGTCTGATCGCCGACAAGGTCGCTCTCGAGCGCGAGGCGAGAGAGGCGATGGAGTCGGGATAGCCCGTGCGCAGGCCCGGACCAGACCGCGACGAGGTGGCGCGCGCTCCCCGCGCAGGATCTGATGCGGCGAGGATGAACATCATCAACCGGGTTCGCCGCACCCGTGCGCAGAGGCGTCGATTCTCGAAACGCTCCGCGCCCAGGTCCCTGCGCGTCGCGTCGGCGTCCGGCGTCGTCGCCGCCATGCTGTGCGTACCACCGGCCGGGGCACAGACACCGCTCGAATCGATCTTCAGGGCTCAGGAGACGCCGGCAGACACGGTTGCACCCGACGCCGCAGTCGAGCCGATTCCGATTGCCGATATCCCGAGTCGGGCGGAAGAGTCGATCATCGAGCTGCGCGCAATCCGAGCCCAGGTGCGCCCCGATCCCACCAGTTCGCGCATCGCCGCCGAATTCCCCGCAGAGGTGGAGGAACTCAACCGCCTCATGCGCGAGACGACCGCGGACCTCGCGCAGGTGTCTGCGCGGCGCGTCGAGGATATGCGACAGCAGTGGTTGGCGCACGGGAGTCTCGTCAGACGGTGGGAGGAAGAGCTCAGACAACGATCGGCCTCTCTGGCGCACGAACGCGAGAATCTGCGTTCGATCCGGAAAGAATGGGAGGCGACCATCGGGCATGTTGCGGCCGACGAGCTTCCCCCCGCGGTCGTTGGCCGGGTGCAATCGGTCACTGCCCTCGCCGATACCGTGGAGGTCCAGATCGGAGAGCGGCTCACGGCGTTGCTCACGCTTCAGGACCGGTTGTCCGCCAGAGCGCTCGACGTAGCGGAGATGCTAGCGCGGGTAGACGCAGCGGGGGAGGGACTGCGACACCAGCTGTTCGTGAGAGAGAGTCCGAGTCTGTGGCAGGCCATCCGCGGGGATTCCGACGCTGCGTCGCTGAGCGACCAGATGCGCGATTCGTGGCGGGGCAACGTCGAAAAAGTGGTGGCCTACGTGACGGACAGACGGGGCCGGATCGGAGGACAGGCAGCGCTGCTCGGCATTCTTCTCGTCCTCGCGCTGGCTCTGTACTGGCGGAGCCGCAGGTGGACCGGGGCGGACGACGTGATGCAGACCGCCGCCCACATGGCACGGCGACCCGTATCGTTGGCGGTTCTCCTCACCCTCCTCTTCACTCCGCGCTTTCACCCGCGTGCGCCTATCGCGTTCGTCAACCTGATCGAGCTGCTCGCCATTGCACCGGTCCTGCGCCTGCTGCCACCGAAGATCTACCAACAGCTGGGCAGACCGATCTTCGGCGCCGCGGTGCTGTATGCGTTCGACCAGCTCTACCAGATCGCGCTTGGCGAGTCGGTTCTCGCGCGGCTCGTACTGCTGACCATCACCTTCGGCGCGCTGGTTGGCGCCGCCTCGCTATTGCGCAGCACGTCGCGGCTGTCAGCACTTCGGGTCGAGCGGGTATGGGACGTGGTGTTCCAGCTTCTGAGGGTGGCTTCGGTGCTGCTCGCTATCTCGACGATCGCCAATCTGCTCGGCAACGTCACCCTGGCCGAGCTGTTGACCGAAGGAACGCTCGGCTCCGCATTCATCGCCCTCGGTTCGTACGCGGTGGCAACGGTACTGGGCGGATTGTGGCGTCTCCTGCTCGGCACTCGGGTCGCACGCAGGCTGAACATCGTGAACCGGCATGCCGATCTGGTGACCCGGCGCGGACTCGGTCTGATCAGACTGGCGGCAATCGCGTTCTGGGCCTGGGCGACGCTGTCGGCCTTCTGGTTGTGGGACAGTGTGGTGACGATGGCGCTGGCGGCGCTCGACCGACCGTTCACTCTCGGGACCATCACCATCAGCCTCGGCGACGTGCTGGCGTTTTTCGCCGTCCTGTTCATCGCATCGATCCTCTCCCGCACCATCCGTTTTGTTCTCGCTGAGGACGTGCTTCCGCGTACGCGCCTTCCGCGAGGCTTGCCGGGCTCGATCTCCACCGTCGTGCACTACCTGATCCTCACGGCCGGCTTTCTGATCGCGCTGGCGGCGGCCGGCATCGAGTTGAACCGCGTCGCCCTCTTGGCCGGCGCGTTCGGCGTGGGGATCGGGTTCGGCCTTCAGGACATCGTCCGAAACTTCGTCTCCGGCCTCATCCTGGCGTTCGAGCGTCCGATCGGTGTCGGCGATGTGGTGCAGGTCGGCACGCTGTTCGGCAAGGTCCGCCGCATCGGTGCACGCTCCAGTACGATTCGGACGTACGACGGCTCGGAGGTAATCGTACCCAACGCAAATCTGACCGCGGCCGAAGTCATCAACTGGACGCTATCGGACAGCCTCCGGCGGCTCGAGGTGCCGGTGGGGGTCTCATATGGCACCGATCCGCAGCTGGTGCAGGATCTCCTCGTCGCGGTGGTCAAGGACAACCCCGAAGTGTTGAATTACCCGGAGCCGGTCGCGCTCTTCGTCGGGTTTGGAGAGAGCGCGCTCAACTTCCTGCTCCGGTTCTGGATCGCCGATGTAGAGACCTCGCCCCGGATTTCGAGCGAGGTGACCGCCGCAGTCGACGATCGACTGAAGCAGGCCGGCATAACGATCCCATTCCCGCAGCGAGACGTACACCTGCGGAGCGCCCTCGGACCGTCTGACGAAGCGGCTACCGCCGCAGCCGACGAACCGGCGCTCCGCGACCGCGAGACGGTGCGCTCGGGCAGGCGGGAATGACGGGGAAGCTCGCCGCCTTCCGATATCCTCCGGTTGCGTGGGCCTGGGTGACAGTGGCGACGCTGGTTCCCGCCACCGCAGCCGGACAAGATACCAACTACTGGTCGGCCAAGTTCGGGACGCGCGCCATCCTCCTCGGCGGCGCGGTGATCGGCAGCCCCGTGGATCTGAGCGCGACGTTCTACAATCCGGGTGGTGTAGCGCTCGAACTGAGGGAAAAGGCCTTTCTGACCTCAAAGACCTTTGAATACGCGGCCATTGAGGTCGAGGACGCGGCCGGCCAGGGGCTCGACTTCACCTCCCGTCAGACCGGAATCCTGCCCTCTTTCCTGGCCGGCTTCCTCCCACGCAAATGGCTGGGCGAGGGAAACATCCTCACCTACTCACTCCTCGAGCGATTCACGAGCCGCTTCGAGGTGGATTCCCGCACCATCGACTCGCTGCCGGCCGTGATGGGGCTCGGTACCGACGTCGACTTCTTCGGCGAGGCCGCGGCGGCGAGCCGGATCAACGAGGTGTGGGGCGGGATCGGCTGGGCGCGCAAAGTGGAGAACCCCATCGGCCTCGGCGTGACCATGTACGGGGCGTTTCGAAATCAGAAGGGACGCACGCAGGTGATTGCCCAGGCGCTCAGCTCGCAGGACACGGGGGCCGCGCTGACCAGCATTCAGGATTTCAACTACTGGAACTTCCGTCTGGTGTGGAAGGCGGGCGTCATGTACGACGGCGATCGGGTCGGCTTCGGGGTCTCGATCACCACCCCCGGCCTCAGCCTGTTCGGGAGCGGGTCGGCTCTCATCGACGAGTTCCTGCTCGTTCCAGAAGTCCCGGGGGACACGCTCGAAAACCGCTTCGTGGCGGTCGACCGGGATGGGGGAAGCACCTACGCGTCACCGGTGTCGGTAGGGGTCGGTTTGGCCTACAAGATGAAGCGCACGCGGCTGTTCGGGAGCGCGGAATGGTATGACCACGTCGGACCGAACGCCGTACTCGACCTCGGTACCTACGTCGGTCAGAGCACCGGGGATACGGCGCAATTGGCCGTCATCGAGGAGCTGAAGTCCGTGGTCGCCTGGGCAGTCGGCGTCCAGCACGCGCTCAACGACAAGCTGTCGGGTTACTTGAGCTTCGCCTACGATCCGGCGGCGGCAATCGATCCGACGGATTCGGAAGATGTGACGGCGATCGGAAACTGGAACATCAGCGTTATCACCGCCGGCGCCACTTTTCCGGTGCTCGGAACCGAGTTCACGCTCGGCCTCGGGTACGGATTCGGGAGCGGGACAAGCGAGCAGCTGGCGGATTTCAGCAAACTCGGGAGCGGCGATATCCTCCCCGGTCCTTTGCCTACGCCGGTTCGCTACAACGCCTTACGGCTCACCATCGGTTTCGCCCTTTAGGCTCCTATAGCCTGTCAGGAGCGGTGCCTTGTAGTATGACTCACCCTGCAGGGAACGCGCGAAGAGAGGAAGTACTCACTTGAAAGCGTCGGCAGTGACCGTTTCGACGTCGCTCCTCCTGCTCGCGGCCGGATGCTCGACCGTCAGCACGAAGTACGATTACGTGAAGACGTACGACTTCTCGCAACTGCACACCTTCGGCTGGTTACCGGATCGCGAACTGCCTGACGTCGACCCATCGGTGGTGCGGCGGGTGGAGGGCCGAGTGGCGGCCGAGCTCGCGGCCAAGGGATACCGCGAAGCGACGGATCCGGACTTTCTGCTCGTCCTCTATGCCGGCACCGAGGTAAAAAGCGAGGAACAGGCGGTGGGCTACGCGATCAACACGACGGGGCCGCTGTGGGGACCGGCAGGTGTGGTTAGCTACGAATACGAGGAAGGAACGCTGGTGATCGATGTGGTGGACGCGCGCCGGCACGAGCTCGTGTGGCGCGGGATGGGGAAGAGCGACCTGGATCCGAATCAGACGCAAGCCGCCCGGGAGGGTGTGATCGACGAAGCGGTGGCGGCGATCCTGAAGAACTTCCCTCCTCCGACCGGCTCGTGAGCAGAGGGCGGAGTGAGCCGAACGAATATCGAACGGAAGAGCAAGGAGAGAGCGATGAGCGTCCAAGACTTGATCAGGACGGCCCGGGCCATGGTGGCGTTCGGCAAGGGGATTCTGGCGGCCGATGAAAGCACCGGGACGATCACCAAGCGGCTGGCCAGCATCGACGTCGAGAGCACGGAGGAGAATCGGCGCGCCTGGCGCCAGCTCTTGTTCACGACAGAAGGCTTCGGCGAGTTCATCAGCGGTGTCATCCTGTACGACGAGACGATCCGCCAGAGCGCCGATGACGGTCGGACGTTCGTCGAGGTGTTGACGGACGAGGACGTAATTCCCGGCATCAAGGTGGACAAGAGCACCAATCCCCTCGCCAATTCACCGTCCGAGAAGATCACCGACGGGCTGGATGGTCTGCGGGGGCGCCTGGAGGAGTACCGGGAGCTTGGCGCGGGGTTCACCAAATGGCGGGCCGTGATCGTGATCGACGACGGATTGCCGACCCGGTACGCCATTCAAACCAACGCCCACGCGCTCGCTCGGTACGCGGCGCTCTCTCAAGAGGCGGGGCTGGTGCCGATCGTGGAGCCGGAGGTGCTGATGGATGGCGACCACGACATACACGCCTGCTTCGACGCCACCGAATCGACCCTGCTCGCAGTGTTCGACGAACTGGCCGCGCAGGGAGTGGTGCTCGAAGGAATGGTGCTGAAGCCGAACATGGTGTTGTCCGGAAAGGCCGCCAAGAAGCGGGCCCGTCCGGACGAGGTGGCAGAGGCGACGGTGGAATGCTTCAAGCGGACGGTGCCCGCCGCCGTCCCGGGGATCGCTTTCCTGTCCGGCGGACAGAGCGATGCCGAAGCGACCGAGAACCTGAACGCCCTGAACCGCCTGAAAGACCACGGGCCGTGGGAGCTCACCTTCTCGTATGGCCGCGGGCTACAGGCCACGCCTCTTTCCGTTTGGGGCGGCAAGCCGAAGAACGTCGAGGCGGCTCAGGGGGCGTTCTTCGCCCGGGCCCGCGCTACCGCGGCCGCCCGCAAGGGCGAGTACTCGCCCGATATGGAAGGCTGAGCGAGGGCCCCGAGGGGCCGCGTTGGCCCGTTAATTGGCCCGTTCGGCGGGCTCTTCGGCCCGCGTGCAACTTTTTCAACCCTCCTGCCGGCCGGCCGCCGCCGGTCCCTCCGGCTTTCCGCAATCCCATCCGTAAGTTGCTCTGCTAACTAGTGTTACGTTGGTTCCTCGGTGGCCGGTTGGTGTCGGATCCTGGGTATGGAACCTGCGATACTCGTCGACGCACCACACCCTCCGCGCCGGGGGGTGAGCGCTGCAATCGGGGCTCCGGCAGCGGTTGCACAACAGACCGGCGGGTGCGGTTGACAACACAGGCGCATAAGGATGGGTCTACCGTGGATGTATCGCAGTGCGACGCGCGCATCGACTCCCTCCAGCAGTGCTTGCAGCAGCTGCGCGACGAGATGGAGCAAGCTAGCCTGGAGTTCCTCGACGCGACCGAAGAGTTCCTGGCCTCGTGGTACGAGCAGCGGGCGCGGCTCGACGTAGCCTCCTACCCGGACAGGGCGCGCGAGCTCGGCCGCTCGGGATTGAAGAAGCTGAAGCGAAAGGTGCGAGCGCTCCAGAAACAGGTGCCGCAGCTGGTAGACGAAATACTGGATCGCGACCGATTGTGGACGCATCGGCGTCCGGTCGAGGAGCTGAGCAACGGATTCTCCCCGGCGCGTTACGCTACGTACGGTGATGAGGGAGCTGCCGAGCTCAAGGAACCGATCATCAGCCTCGCCAGCCAACTGGGTCCGGTGCTCGCCGAGAGCGGCATTCTCCGCTTCGGCTACCCCTGGGTGCGTCAGGGAACCGCGGTCCGGCTCGGTCTCGCTCCGCGCTGGTCGAGCCGCATGCAAAAGGCGATCGCGCAGTATCGTGAGCTCAACACAGAGTTCCTCGAGCGGGTCCGCGAGCTGGTGGAGACCCGTCGCCTTCGCAACGAAGCCGAGATCCTCTGTCTGTGGGACGAAGTGTAGCGGAGTCGCCCGCTACCTAACGGTGGCCGCACCACCTCAGGGTGAGGAAAGACGGCACGGCCAGCGACGAGAATCCGAGGAAGAAGAAGAGATACAGGAGCCCCAGCGCGTACGGGCCGCCTCCGAGCTGGCGAAACCCTCCGTACGCCACCACTGCCATGAACCCGCCGGCGAACCAGGTGAGGGCGAGCTGACCGGCGTGCCACGCGCGAACTCGGTCGGAGACGGCTTCCGACACGAGCCAGCTCCAGGTCAGTGCCATCAGCAGGAGAGGCACGATGGCCAGCACGACGCGGGCTCCGACCAGCGCCAGCAGCCAGGCCTCGTTGGCACTCGGCGCTTCCACCCGCTCCCGCAGGTTGAAGGTGGCGCCGTACAGCATCAGCCAGCCCAGCGAGCTGACCGCCCACAGGACGAGCAGGTGTCCCGCGCCGATCCGATCGATCGCCTTCAAGCTATCTCCGTTTCGGGGTGTCTCTTTCCACCACGGGCGCACGGGCAGGATCCGACAGCACGCCCCGTACCGGCATTGGTTCGGATCCGCAACCGTACCTTTACCAACAAGTTAACGCTTTCAATAGCCGCTCGGCCGGGCGGCTGTGTAGCAGCCGCGCCCGCCACCGGGCGACCTACCGGGGCTCGCTGAAGTACCCGCCGGGGCGGGGGTTCGGAGGGACCCGTCGCGGTTTGATCCACGAACCAGGGGTCAACGGTAGTCAGAGATCTCCTTGCGCTGCTGCGATTCGATGAGGGATTCGGTGAACTCCAGACGCTGCTCCATCAGTTCGAGGCGCTTGTCCATCGAGACCAGCAGCATCTTCAGCTGTGCCTGGTCGTTGTCCTCCGCCTGCCGGGCCACCTTTTCCCGATACTGCATCTCGAGGATGTTTCCGAGCCGCTTCGAAAGCGGGCGGAGGATGGCCACGGCAGCTGCGCACATGAAGAGCGTGATCGGTACGAAGGGCAATAAGACGTCTTCCATCGCAAATCTCCTTCCGATGTGATCGCCGTTCGCCCTCGTGCGAACGACCATCGCGGCCGGCACTCCGGCCGTGAACGGCTTCACTCGTAACGCAGCGATTCGACCGGGTCCAGCCGAGCGGCCTTGCGCGCGGGAAGGATCCCGGCCAGAAGCCCGATCGCGACGAGGATCGACACGCAGATGGCGGCGATCGGCCACGAGAGCTTGGGGTTCAGGATATACTCCATGGCCGGGTTGTCGCTCGGAAGCGCGTCGACGCCGAGGACGACGAGGGCGGAGAATAAGAGGCCGATCACTCCTCCCCCGATCGAGATGAGAAGCGCCTCGAACACGAACTGACTCACGATGTGTCGTTTCCGGGCACCGACTGCCAGCTTGATGCCGATCTCACGTGTGCGTTCTCTTACCACCACATACATAATGTTCGCTACCCCGACCCCGGCCACCAGCAGGGTGAAAGCGCCCACCATTCCGAGAAAGATCTGGATCCCGAGTCCGATCGCCCGGGTCAGCTTTTCATCCTCGATGAAGTCCCACATCGGAAGCGCCCGCTCGTCCGCAGGATCGAACTGGTACCGACTCCCCAGCACCCGGAACATCTCTCTCTTGACGATGGGTGCGTCTTCGTAAGATTGCGGGCGGACCAGCAGGTGATTCACCGATCGATGACCATAGATGGTGCGGAATGTCGAGGCCGGAATGATGGCGCGGTCCTCGTCGGGCCCGTTGTTGCTGCTGTCCTGAAACTTCTTCTGCATCACGCCGATGACGGTGAAGGGCAGCCCGTCCAGCGTGACGGTCTGCCCGACGGGGTCGCGGTCGCCGAACAGTCGCTCGGCGATCGCGTTGCCCAAGAACAGCACCCGGCGCTTCTCATCCAAGTCCCGCTGGTTGATGAAACGCCCTCCCTGAGCGGGATAGGTTCGACGCATCTCCTGAAAAGCCGGGTCCACGCCCTCCATGTACGTCGTCGTCTTGTTCTCCCCGGCCCGTAGCCCGGTGCCCCAGCGACCGTACGACGGACTTCCCAGCTCGATCTGCGGGATCGCCTTCACCAGAAGGGCGAGATCGTCCTCGGTCAGGCGGATGCGACGGCCCTTGGGCAGACCCTCGTGCTCGATGCTGGTCTCGCCCCCGTAGACCATGAAGATTCGTTCTCCGGCGTTCAGCAATCCGTTCGATACGCTACGGCGAAGCCCCTCACCGAAAGCGAGCAGCAGGACGACCGCGATCGTGCCCCAGATCATCGCGAAGACGGTGAGGAAAGCCCGCGTCTTCTGCACGCGAAGGTCTCCGAAGAACTCGGCGATCAGGATTCGCCACATGCTCGTTTCATCCTACGGAGAGTCGCGTCCTGGTGCTCCGCTCCGGGAGTCGGCCGCCGCCCGGACCGAATGCCACCCCGACACCCGGATGTTCGCGCCGGATACTCCCTGTGCGGAGCACCCAGTCCGCTCCTTGAGGGGTGGGCTCGCCGACGACCCGCAGCTCCGAACCCAGCGGGCCTCACATCCGCTGGTACCGGATGGTGCGCCGCCCTCA
>CAZJXR010000046.1:12681-23002 GCA_964550085.1 uncultured Gemmatimonadota bacterium | reverse complement strand
GAACGGGCGACCCGCTACACGGAGTCGAACGGGTCGGGGCGGCCGTACTTCTGCCGGTACGCCTCCATGGCGGCCGCCACGGTGGCGATCGCGTCGTCGGGACCGGTGAAGTCCTGCACCAGCACCTCCTTCTTCTCCAGCTTCTTGTAGTCCTCGAAGAAGCGCTGCAGCTCAAGCAGGCGGTGGCTCTGGAGCTCGTTGATGTGGTGGTAGGTCGAGTACTCGGGGTCGTCGAGGTGGGCGCAGATGATCTTCTCGTCGTTCTGCCCCTGGTCAATCATCGACATCATCCCGATCGGCCGCACGCGGAGGACGCTGAGCGGCACCACCGGCTCCTGCATGAGGACGAGGGCGTCGAGCGCGTCGTCGTCGTCTCCGAGCGTGCGCGGGATGAAGCCGTAGTTGGCCGGGTATACGACCGACGAGTACAGGATGCGGTCCACCCGCAGGATGCCGGTCTCCTTGTCGAGCTCGTACTTGACCTTGTTCCCCTTCGGGATCTCGATCGCGACCTGAAACAGACGCGGCGCGGTAGCGCCGATTGGAACGTCGTGCCAGGGATGGTTCACGGACGGCCCCCTCTCGTTGGCACTTCGGCGTCGATCCCGACGCAACGAATGGAACCGACGGGGTATGCTACGGGGCCGGTCCGACGGGCTCTGCAGAGGTCGGGCCGGCGCCGCGGGTCAATGTAGCGAAGCCACGGATGACCGAGCTAGCTTGCGGAAGATGGCCAGAGCGATTTGGAACGGAGAGGTGATCGCCGAGAGCGAGTCGTTCCAGCTCGTGGAGGGGATCGTCTACTTCCCGCCGGAAACGGTACGCTGGCACCTGTTGACGGCCAGCGACCGGCACACGCGCTGTCCGTGGAAGGGCACGGCGAGCTACTACGACGTCGTGGTGGACGGCGAAGTCAACCGCAACGCCGCCTGGTGTTACCCCGAGCCGACGACCGCCGCCAGTCACTTCAAGGGTCACATCGCATTCTGGAAGGGCGTCCGGATCGAGCCCTAGACCCGCCAATGCAACTCGCGGTGGCGTTCGGTTGTCCAATGGATGAGCTCCGGACCCGGTCCCATCTCCGGAAGAGGATGGAGGCCTGAAACAAACCGGGGACCGGTCTCGTTCTGATGCCCGAGCTGTCCATCCGCCAAACGGGGGGCGACGTGAAGAGGATCATCGCATACACGGTTCTCGGTTTCGGCGTCTGGCTGGCCGTGACGACCGGCTGGGCGTTCATTTCGTACGTGACCGGAGTGCCCGGACCCGCCGCGTTCACGTCGGGGGCGCTCGCGGTCGGAGCCGAGGTGGTGACGGCGGCTGAGCTTCCCCACCCCTTCGGCGCCGCGCAGCGATTCACCGCGCGGCAAATGGAGCGCAGCCGCCGCTTCGTGGAGCGGGTCAACGGGGTGCCGGAGCGGGCCGTACATCGGCTGCTGGATCGGTTGGGGCTTCCGCATCGGTTCGCCCTTGCGGATGAGGCGGTCGCGGTCCGCGTGCGACCCCACGTTCACACACGAATTCACGTGCGTGCCCCGCGGATCGATGCGATCGCCCCGCAGGTGGCACAGGAGCAGGCCCGGGCAGCCGAGCGGCTGGCCGCCGAGTTGGAGCGCGCCGCCGCGCTGGCCGAGATCGAAGCGTGGCAGATCGACGAGGCGAGCGAGGATGTGGCGCAGGAGCTGGAACGCCTCGACCTGTCGAACCTCCGTCTCGAGCTGAATGCGCATCTCGAGGCGCTGTCCGAGCATCTTCGCCACGTGGAGCGGGACCAGGTCGAGTTCGACCTCTCGTTGCGAGCGCTCATGTCGGATGACTTCCAGCGCGAGATGGAGCTGTTGCGCGACAGGTTGGAGCAGCTGAAGGAAGACCTCTCCGACGCCGAAGCTCCGGTAGTGATCGAAGGAGAGATCTGAGAGCCCGCTGTCACGGGCGGCCGGCGCTCTCTTTCGGATCCCGGCCGCTCACCGACGCCCGCGGCAGCCGATCTGCCGCGGGCGCTTTTTATATCGGAGGACAGCGTTTCTGCCCCCGAGCGGTCGGCTGTCCCGCGACCAGGAAGCGGCGGCGCGGAACCTGCTTCCTGAATCCGGCTCAGAGCGCGCGGCGGCCGCGGGCGATGGCGGCCTCGGCAGGAATGGGGTCCTCCGACCCCAGTTGAAGCGCGCCGTGCCGTCCACCCAGGAGAGCTTTTTGCAGACGAGGGCAACTTTTACCGAGCAGGAGAGTCCTTCGCTTGTCATCGCGTAGCCTGTCGGCATGCGTCGTGACGTTCGCTTCGGGCATCGCCCTTCTCTGCCTGGTGAGCGTGGCAGCGTGTCAGAGCTCCGGAATCACCGCAGGGGAAGATCCACCCGCCGTGTCGGACGATGGCCCGGGCTCGAACGGTGGCGGTTCGGGAGAGGACGGAGATGGGTCGGGCGGCGGGGACGGTTCCGGAGGAGGCGGCATCGGGAACCCGGGGGACACGGCCATGATCGCGCTCACCGACCTGGGATCCTCGACCTATCTCGGCTCCGAGGGGGGATTGTATCCGGGTGGAAGCAACCTGCCCCCTGCCCCGCACTCGGCGATCGGGCTTGCGGCGGCCGCGTCCATCCAGCCCCTCGACCCGGACGGCAACCCGGATCCGAACGGCACCTACGTCCTCCTGTCGGTCGGGATGTCCAATACGACACAGGAGTTCTGCGGAGACGCCGCGGGCGCGTGCAATCCGTGGACGTTCGGCGGCCAGGCGGCAGCCGACCCGACCGTGAACCATAGCAGTCTGGCAATCGCCGACGGGGCGCGGGGAGGCCAGACGGCAAGCACCTGGGACTCACCTTCTGACCCGAACTACGATCGGGTGCGGGACGAGGTTCTGGCGCCGAGCGGCCTGAGCGAGGCGCAGGTACAGATCGTGTGGATCAAACAGGCGAACCCCGGGCCGATGGTGTCGCTGCCCGCCGCCGATGCCGACGCGTACGCGCTGGTGCGGCAGGTTGGCGACATCATCCGCTCCCTCCGAGCGCGCTATCCAAACCTGCGCCAGGTCTTCCTCTCCAGCCGCATCTACGCCGGCTACGCCACCGGCAGCCTCAACCCCGAACCGTACGCGTACGAGTCCGGGTTCGCGATGAAGTGGGTGATCGAGGCCCAGATCGAGCAGCTGAGCGGGGCGCCGGCGGACGCGCGCGCCGGAGATCTGGACCCGGCAACCGTGGCGGCGTGGACGGCGTGGGGTGCCTACCTGTGGGCGGACGGCCTCGAGGCCAGGTCCGACGGGCTGACATGGGAGCGGGTCGACTTCGAGGGCGACGGCACTCACCCGTCGCGAAGCGGGGAGCAGAAGGTGGGCACCCTGCTGCTGGACTTCTTCAAGACGTCTCCCCACACCGCCTGCTGGTTTCTCGCGGGTCAGACGTGCGGTTAGGTCACCCCAGACGCTCGCCCAGCCGCTGAAGGGCTTTCAGCAGATCCGGCCTGGTGGTCAGCACCGGCAAGACCGGATCCGCCTTGAGCGCCCGCAGCCGCCGCGGGGCGCTCTTGATGGTGTACTTGTTGATGTCGAGCCCCCCCTTCACCTCGGACCAGCGTAACGGCGCGGAGACCGGCGCCCCGGGGATGGGACGCACGCTGTAAGGAGCGACGAGGAGTTGGCCGCGGCGGTTCTGGAGGAAGTCGATGTAGACCTTCTCGCCCCGCTTCTTGATCGTGCGCGTGATGGTGGCGAGGTCCGGCTTCTCGCGCACCACCACGGTGGCCAGCAGCTGTCCCAACTTGCGAGACTGCTCGTAGGTGAACTGGCCGCCGAGGGGAATGAGGACGTGGAGGCCCGACGACCCGCTCGTCTTGACGAAGGCGGGCAAGTCGATCTCGTCACACAGATCGTGGATCGCCCGCGCGACGGCGATCACCGAGCGGAACGGAGCCTCCTTCGGATCGAGGTCCAGGATGCACCAGTCCGGTCGCTCCAGCGAGCCGACGCGCGATGCCCATACATGCAGGGGGATCGTTCCCAGATTGATGATGTACAGCAGCGTCTCCTCATCGTCGCACACGAAGTAGTAGATGTCGCGCTCGGTGTCGGTGCTCCAGATCTTCTCCGTTCGGATCCAGTCCGGGATGAAGACGGGCGCGTCCTTCTGGTAGAACGACTTACCATCGATCCCGTCCGGATATCGGGTGAGGACGAGCGGCCGGTTCTTGAGATAGGGCAGCAGGAAGGGCGAGACCTTCCGGTAGTAGTCGATCAGATCGCCCTTGGTGTACCCGTCCTCGGGCCAGAAAAGCTTGTCCAGGTTGCTGAATCTCACCTCCCGGACTTCCGGTGCACGGGCAGCCGGGCTTCGCGCCGCGCTGACCAACGGCTCGGTACCCGCCCCCGCACTCGCCACGCCGGTGCCGGCCCGCGGCAGGCTACACTCCTGGGGCGGCTTGTCATCGCGAAAACGGAGAAAGGCCGGCTGCCGCAGCAGGCCCTCCTCGGTCCATTCCTTGTAGCGCACCTCGCACACGAGCTCCGGCTCCACCCACTGGTGCTCCACACCTTTCGGCACCGGACCGACGCACGGTGCGTCGTCGCGTCGACCGTTCGCCAACTCGGCGCCGACCTCCTTCAGCTGGCGGGCGGTGAAGCCGGTTCCCACCCTCCCCGCGTACGTCAACTCTCCGTCGGCGTAGCCCGCCAGGTGCAGCGCACCGAACCCCGACCGGGAGCCCTTCGGCCGCGTGTACCCGACGACCACCAGGTCCGCCGTCCGGTCGACCCGTATCTTGAGCCAGCTGGCCGAACGGCCGCCGCGGTATCTGCTGTCGGCCTTCTTGGCCATGATCCCCTCGAGGCCGAGCCGGGAAACCTGGTCGTACAGGATCTCTCCGTTCTCGACGAAGTGCTCCGAATAGCGGAACGGACCGATCGGGGGAAGAACGTGCCGGAGCAGTTCCTTACGCTTCTCCAGCGGCAGCGACCTCAGGTCGTAGCCCTCGGCCGCCAACAGGTCGAAGGCCCAGAACACCGCCGGCCGCGACAGCGCGGTCCGCCTGATGTCGTGGACCCGCGTGAGCCGCGCCCGCTTCTGGAGTCGCTGGAAGCTCGGATGCCCGGCCTCGTCATGAACGACCACTTCGCCATCCAGGACGACGTCATCGAACGGAAGGAGCGACAGGGGATGGATGAGGTCGGGGAAGCTGTCGGTGGCGTCGTGGCCGTTGCGGGTGGCCAGCTTCGCCTCGCCGTTCGTCCGCGAGGCCAGCATCCGATAGCCGTCGAGCTTGAGCTCGAACAGCCAGCCGGGCTTGCTGAACGGACGGTCCCTGGTCCGGGCGAGCATCAGCTCGATGTCACCCGGCCGGACCGTCCGCTTCGGCGCCTTCAGCTTCGCCAGCTCTTTCCGCAGCCGTGGGGCCCGGTCGTGACCGTCGCGCAGCTCCTCGACGGTGAGGCCCGAGAACACCGACTCCTCCGGCAGCTCGACCTCGATACTCGCCGGGTCGAGACCCTTCTTCTCGCGAATGAGAAGCCACTCGTTGTCCCCCTTGGCGAGCTTCACCAGCGTCCACACCCCCCGCAGCTTGAAACCGCGGAGCTCGAACAGCAGCTTTCCCCTCGCCAGACCTTCCTCCGGGTCTTCGTGCGGCACCCAGTGCCCGCGGTCCCACACGATCACCGCGCCGGCTCCGTAGTTGCCTTTCGGGATGAGGCCTTCGAAGTCCGCGTACTCCAGCGGGTGGTCCTCGACCTTGACCGCCAGCCGCTTCTCGACCGGGTCCGCCGACACGCCGCGGGGAACGGCCCATGATTCGAGCACCCCACCCATCTCCAGCCGCAGATCGTAGTGCATGCGGCGCGCGGCGTGCTTCTGGACCACGAACACACCGGTGCCCGGCGCGGCGACGCCGCCGAATGGCTCCGGCGTCGCCTCGGCGGAGCGCTTTTCGCGGTACTTCTCCAGGGTATCGCGCTTCGGCATGCGAGCGACTTAAATTGTTTCAGGCAAAGACTTAGAGTTTGCTGTTCACAATACTCGACTCAAACGGGGAGAGCGGCGATGAGCGCGCGTCCCATGGCATCGGCAACCGTATCTTTCGGCCTCGTTTCCGTGCCGGTCAAGCTGTACTCGGCGGCGGAGTCCGCGGCCCGGGTGAGTTTCAACTGGATCAACAAGGAGACCGGTCAGCGCGTCAAACAGCGCTATTACGACCCCAGCACCAACAAGGAGGTCGAGCGCGACGAAATGGTCAAAGGGTACGAGTTCTCCAAAGGGCACTACGTGTTATTCACCCCGGAAGAGCTCAAGGCACTCGAGGAGCAGTCGAGCAACACGATCGACATCGTCGAGTTCGTGCCCATGGCCGACGTCGACCGCCGTTACCTCGAGAAAGTCTACTACCTCGGCCCCGACAAGGGGGGCGACCGGGCCTACCGCCTGTTGAGCGCCGCGCTCAAGAAAACCGGTCGGGCAGCGGTCGCCAAGTACGCGGCGCGCGGCAAGCAGTACCTGGTTCTCGTCCGGCCGATGGACGACGGCCTGGTGATGGAGCAGCTCCACTACCCCGACGAGCTGCGCTCGTTCGCCGAGGTGCCGATCGGCGACGGGCAGGTAAAGAAGGAGGAGCTGGCGCTGGCGGTGCAGCTCATCGACCAGGCGGCGAGCGATGAGTTCGACCCGAGCAAGTTCAGGGACGAGGTACGGGAGCGGGTGATGAACCTCATCGAGCAGAAGATCGAGGGCGAGGACATCACGGCCGCGCCGGCCGAGGAGCCCCAGGCCCAGATCATCGATCTCATGGAGGCGCTCAAAGCCAGCGTCGCGAAGGCGGATGAATCCGAGGGCAAGGGAAGAAAGCCGGCCAAACGGGCGGCGAAGAAGGGCGGTTCGGGAGGAAAGGCGAAACGAAAGACGGGAACGTAGACACCCGGTCGCAGGCCCCCCCGCTTTCATCCGACGGTCACCGCGCCGGATGAGGGGGTACTCGACCCGCGACGTGGCCGAGTTGCTGGCCATCTCGCCGGCACAGGTCCGACGCTTCGCCCGCCAGGGATTCCTGGAAGCGAAGCGCGGCCAGGGCGGCCGCTACCTCTTCTCATTTCGGGATGTCGCGATTATCCGCACCTTCCTCGAGTTGAGCGCCGCGGACGTGCCCGCCGCCCGACTCCGGAGCGCCCTCAAGGCCCTCCGCCGCCAGCTCCCGCGCGGGCAGCCGCTCACCGCGGTGCGCATCGGGGCAGAGGGCGGATCGGTGATCGCCCGCGATGAGTGGACGGCGTGGGATCCGGAGTCGGGTCAGGTGTGTCTCGAGCTTCCCCCGGCCCCACCACCCGACCACCAGGTGCCGTTCTCCTTCGCCGCCGACGGTGCCCCGCCCCAGCCGGCGCCGGTGAGCGCGCTCCGTCTCGCGACGGGCGAAACCGGGGAGCACACGGCCGAGGAACCTGCGGCCGGGGAGTGGACCGGTGCCCACGCTGAGGAGCGCACCGCCGACGAGTGGTTCGATCTCGGCTGCGACCTTCAGGAATCCCGGCCGGAGGACGCCGTGGCGGCCTTCCGCAACGCTCTCGATCTGGAGCCCGCGCACATCGAGGCACGGGTGAATCTCGGGTACCTGCTCCACCAGGCCGGTCGCATCGACGAGGCGATCTCCCACTACGAGACCGCCCGGCGCGGCGCGAGGGCCGACTCGACCGCTGCCTTCAACCTCGGGGTAGCGCTGGAGGATGTCGGACGCTGTTCGGAGGCGATCGAGGCGTACCGGCAGGCGGTGACGATCGATCCCGAGCTGGCGGACGCTCACTACAACCTCGCCAGACTGTGCGAGCAGGCGGGTGATCGGGCCGGTGCGTTCGAGCATCTACGGAGATACCGGGCGCTGAAGAATGCCTGACCTGTTGATCATCGCGGCCATCGTGCTCGCCGCGATCTCCGCCTTTCTGTTCATCGCCGGCTATGCCGCATTCCGAAAGCGCCACCTGCTCGGCTCGACGGCCAGCGCGACCCTGGCCCTGCTTTTCCTGGCACTGGCTGCCCTGTCGGGCACGATCTCGATCGCCACGCAGGGCTACCGCGCGCTTACCCATGAGGAGGTGGCGGCTGTCGTGCAGACGCGATCGACCGGCGAGCGAAGTTTCGAGGCGCTGTTTCTGTTCCCCGACGGACACAGCGCCAGCTACCAGCTAGCGGGCGACCAGCTGTACGTCGACGCCCACATCCTGAAGTGGAAGCCGATCGCCAACCTGGTGGGCCTGCACACGGCCTACGAGCTCGACCGGGTGGCAGGCCGCTTCGCGCAGCTGGGCGAGGAACAGCGTCAGGGACGGACCGTGTATGCGCTGTCGACCGAGAAACCGTTGGACATGTTCAATCTGCGACAGCGCTACGCCTTGCTGAGTCCGTTGCTCGACGTGGAGTACGGGTCCGCGACCTTCGTCCCGGCAAACCGGACGGCGGAGTTCGAGATCCGGGTCTCGACCAGCGGCCTGCTGGTGCGGGAGGTAACCGAATAGCCGGGCCGGCTAACCGTCGCCGCCCGCCTCGGTGCCGCGCTCGTCCGCCTCGGTGCCGCGCTCGCCCGCCTCGGTGCCGCCCATGTCCGACTCGTTGGCTTCGCTCCCCGTACCTGCGCCGGGTGCGACCGGCTCCATCAGGAGCGGCTCGAGCCTGCGGACCGGAACGCCGGCGTAGCGGGCCCCCGACTCGATCCGCCGGTACTTGGGGACCACGCTGAGGGCGCCGACCTGACTGTCGGCGCCCACCTCCACGCCGATCCCGATCACGCTCCCAGTGCCGATGGTCGCGTTCCGTCCGATACGCACCCGAGCCGTCTTAAGCACCCCACGCTCCACCGTGTGTCCAGAGAGATGCACGTCGGAGCCGACCACGACATGATCCCCGAACTCGAGCAGGTTGTGGTCCGTCATCGCGAGACTGTTGAGATACACGCCGCGACCGACGCGGGCCCCGTTCAGTCGGTGATAGAACCCCCACAGGGGCGTGGCACGAAACAGCGTGCCGGCGAACACCCGCACGATGTGAGTCGAGACCATGTAGCGCACCCAGCGGAGAAGTGGCCATTCGAGGTCGGCGATGCGGAGCTGGACGCCGGCAGGAGTCCGCCATCGAAAAAGACGCATGGTGAGGGCCGAGAGCACCATCAGCGTGAGCGAGAACAACAGATAAGCCGGCACGAAGGACATCGCCAGCACGACGATTCGGACCCACCGGTGCGGGAAATCCCAGCCGAATTGCCACTCCCAGAACAATGCCGCCGGCAGGGCGGAGAGGCCGAAGATAAGACACTCCACGACCAGGATCGACACGACGGTCCACGTCACCCGCCACACCGTGGCAAAACGGTCGGAGCCGTCGGGTCGTCGAGGCGGGGCTGAACTGCCCTGCTTATCTTGCGGCATGGATCACAGCGGCGCGCCGGGCGCCCGGGACCGGACCCACCAGCCGGCGGGCCACGACCCTGTCGCCAGCGCCGCCTCCGTTCGGGTGACGGCAACCGGTAGCCGCGGACGCGAGGTCCCGGTCACGCTCTACGGTGAAGGACCACCTCTCGTCCTCGTGCCCGGCATGGACGGCACCGGACTTCTCTTCTACCGGCAGATCCCGCTTCTCGCACCACGATACCGGGTTGCGACCTTCCCCCTCCGCGATGACGCGAGGGAGATGCGAATCCACAGCCAGGATCTCGCCGGGGTCATCCAGTCGTTCTCGGCGGGACCCGCGATCGTCGTTGGGGAGTCCTTCGGCGGCACCGTGGCCCTCAGCACCGCTCTCGCCAGACCGGAATTGGTTGCTGAACTGGTAGTGCTCAATTCATTCCCGTTCTTCAGGCCACAACTGCGACTCCGTCTCGCCATGACCTGGCTGCGCCTCGTGCCATGGAAAGCCATGACCCTGGTGCGACGCCTGACCGCCTTCCGCATGCATTCGAGGTACACGCACCGGCGAGAGATCCGGCGCTTCCTTCAGCTGACCCGCAACACGACCCGCGAGGGGTACCTCAACCGACTCAGGGTGCTGACGTGCTACGACATCCGGGATCGTCTCGCCGACATTCGAGCCCCGACGCTGCTGCTTGCCGCCGCCCGCGATCACCTGGTCCCGTCCGTCCAGCAGGCCGCCCATATGGCCGCTCACATGCCGACAGCCGAGCTGCGAGTGCTCGAAGGCCATGGGCACATTTGCATGATTGCGCCCGATTTCGACCTCGCCCGTCTCATCAGCGAGTGGAGGACGGCTCCATCTGGATGACGACGTTTGGAGCGGTGAAGTGGAGGTCGACGCGGGTCGGACCTCTGATCCCTGCCGCCCCCCGGTATACATCCGCCTGAATC
>CAZJXR010000046.1:4544-12671 GCA_964550085.1 uncultured Gemmatimonadota bacterium | reverse complement strand
GGTAGAGGTAGTTCTCGGTGCTCGCCGTGCCGACAAAAAGCCAGCCGGGGTGGAGGCGGCGCGCCTGATCGATGTAGCGGCCCCAGAACCGGGGGTACGGGTTGGCGGTGGAATCGGTCATGGTGACGCGCGTCGGACCTCTGATCCCTCCCGCCCCCCGGTATACATCCGCCTGAATCGCATAGCGAAGAGCAACTTCCGCGGTTTCCTCGGCGCCGATCTGGTGGGTCTTGAAATCGATCACGCGGGCCTGCGGGTCGTCGGGCCGATACAGGTCGAAGGTGCCGACCCGCCACGACCGTTCGGCCGCGAAGTGGATGAAGGACAGCTCCCGGTAGTGTTCGCCGTCCACGTACCACTGCCATTCTTCGCTCTGGAGCAAGCGGAGGATCTCGGCCTCGAGGGCTGCCCGGTAGCGGGAGCCCGGGGCGAGGGCTTCCTCCAGCTCGGGTGCGTCGAGCGCGCTCACCGTCTCGTCGAGGACGGCCGCCAGCTCGTCCTCCTCTTCGATGCGCTCGAGCACTCCGTGGATAAGCTCGCCGCGCAGAGCCGCCGGCACGTCCTCGGTCCGCGGCGGTGCGAAGCGAGCAGGCGGTATGATGCCGTGTCGGTACTTCAGGCGCCACTCCGCAAGGTCACGCGCTCGCGTCATCAGCTCGGTCGCCGAAGTGACGAGCCGCAGCGGCGGTTCCGCAAGCGGCGCTGCGAGTCGGCTCGGTTCTCCTCGTCCGACCGCAGCCAACCAGGCGAGCGATACCTGCTCGGGTCGCTTCTCGGCCTCGACGGCGGAAACCGAGGAGACGATCGATACGCTGTCTGCCGGTAGAGATGCTTCCACCCATTTCCCGTGTCCCTTGGCGCCGCGGGGAAAGGCGACTACAAGTCGATCCTTGGCCCGCGTTGCCGCCACATACAGGAGCCGCGCTTCCTCCGCTTCCTCCTCGACCGCCGCTCGCCCGTACAGGCGCTGGGCCCGCGCCCCGCGATCCGCTTCTGGCGGGCAGATCAGCGGTCCGAGGACACGGTCCGTCCACAGGCTGTTGGGGAGGAAATAGGAGTATGCGAAGGGGGCGTCGATGTCGACCAGGAAGACGACCGGCCACTCCAGACCCTTGGCCCGATGGATGGTGCTCAGGGTGACGACGTCATCTTCTTTGCTGAACAGCGGCGCCTGCGGCATGCCGTTGTCCTGGTCGGCCCACCGGTCCCAGATCTCGAGGAAGGTACCGAGTGGAAGCCGTCGGTACTGCTCGAGGAGGCGGACGAAGCGCTGGATGTTAGCGAGCGCCTCCTCCTTTCGCTCCAGCAGCAGCAGGTGCGTTCGGTAGCCGCTCCGGTCGAGAAACTCCTCGAGCAGCTCGTCCAATGGAACGCGGGCGGCCAGCATCACAGCGCGGCGCAGGACCTCCAGGCCGCGACCCAGCGCCTCTCGTTCATCGGCGGCGATCGCCGGGTCCTCCGGCGCCTCGTACCACTTCCCATTCTCCAGATAGTCCCTGGCCTGCTGGAGCAGTGACTCGCCTCGCCCGTCCATACGGAGTCGAGCGATGACCTCGTCGCGAAGCCCCACAAAGGGAGAGCGGAGGTACGCCAAGCCTCGAAGATCATCCCGGTGGTTCTCCACCAGTCGCAGCACAGTCAACAGGTCGAGGATTTCTTGCCGGTCGCCGAACCCGGATCCCGCGGCCTGGTAATACGGAACTCCGTGTCGCCGCAGCGCTTCCTCGTATACTTCGATTCCGGCCCGATTTCGATACAACACGGCGATATCCCGGTACGCGCACGGGCGCTCCTCCTCGGTCAGCGGATCGATCACGCGTTCGCTCTCGACCAGCTGTCGGATGCGTCGGGCGACGAGCTCCGACTCGGACCGTCGGCGCTCCCACACCCAGCGTCCCTCGGGCACCAGCCACTCCACTCCCGCCGCCGCCGCTCCGCGGCGCGCGGGCACGAGGGGCGTGAACGGTACCCGTTCGCCCGGGAACTCGGCCGCGATCTCCCGCGCCGCGGAATGCATGGCGTGCCCGCACACCTCGTTCACGATGGTGATCACACCGGGCGCGCTTCGAAAGTTGTGGGTCAGATCCACCACTTCGCCGTTGTCCTGGAGCTGGGCGGCCACCTCGTTCCACACCGAGATATCCGCTCCCCGAAAGCGGTATATGCTCTGCTTCGGGTCGCCCACCAGGAGCAGCTGAGGGCGCTCGACGCCGCGACCGATCGCGAATGCGATGTCGCGCTGCGCCGCATCCGTGTCCTGGAACTCGTCGATAATCAGGATGCGAAAGCGGCGGCGGATGCTGTCCACCGTCGACGCGCTGGCGGGATCGGTGAGCAGCGCCCGAGCGTCCAGAATCAAGCTGTCGAAGTCGCGCAGATTCTCGACGCGCAGGAACCTTTCCCAGCGGCGAACCGTTTCACCGGCCAGATCGTACACGGCCTGGCAGGCGAGAGCGGCCACGTCATCCTCCCCCAGGGTCCACGTCCCGGCACTCAGCTCCCGGAGGCGCTCGATGTCGAGCCGGCCATCGCGAGACCACCGTGCGTGGCGATCCGCGTACCAACGGAGATCTCGCACAGCCGCGCGCACGTAGCTGACGGCGCCACTGCTGTAGGCATGGCCCGTGAGTCCGTACTTCCGGACCAGCTGTTCCGCGCCCGTGTTCCCGCGGTCGAGCGCTTGGAACACGACCTGTCGGATCACCTCATCCAGTTCGAGCTGCGCCTCGCGCTCGTCGATGACGTGAAACCCGGGATCGATGCCCAGCCGCAGTGCGTGCTCGCGCAGCAGCTCGCCGCTGAACGCGTGAATCGTTCCGACCGCGGCCCGGTCGAGATCCCAGCGCAGCCGTCTTCCCGGTGCCGAGGTCTCGATCTCGGTTCGGAGCTTTCGCTTGAGATCGTAGGCGGCCTTCTCGGTGAAGGTGATGGCGGCGATCTCGTCGATTCGGCACGGCCTGGGGCACGGCGGCAGCGGCTTGTCGCTCTGATCGAGCCCGAGATCGAGACCCAGCAGCCACAGAATCTTGCCCACGATGGTCGTGGTCTTACCGGTCCCGGCGCTGGCGACGAGGAGGGCGTCTACATCACTGGTGATCGCCCGTGCCTGTTCGGCAGTCCAACGGAACTCACTCATCGAACCGACTGCCGACGCGATATCGAGCATCGCTGCGGCGTACATCGCGTCCCGGCTCCCATCGTTCCCACCTGGTGGCTGCCGAGTGAACGGCTTCGAACAAGCCGCTCCGGACTCGATCCGGGATACTGAAGGCGATGGCGAGAGCTCGGTTGAATCGGGCGTCTCCCCACTTCAGAACCGCGTTGCTCGACCGATGCCTGATCGAACGAAACCCCCCGCTGACGACTTGGACACCCTCGGTGGAGGCGACCGCCTTCATATACAGCGGCGTCTGAAGAACCGAGCCATCCTCATAACCCTTCGGCGGGGGCGTGCTGCCGCTCTTGTAATCGATGATGTGGTAACGGGCCCCGTCCCCGGCCGAATCGATGCGATCGATGCGGCCCGTCAGCTTCAGGGCTCGTCGCTCGCCATGGAGGTTCTGGCCCTCGATCTCGAGCTCGCGGTCGCTTCCGTATCCGAACGCGTATTCGAGCCACTGGGGTCGCTGCGCGTTGCGATCGAGGTCGCGGAGCTCCCAAGCGAGAAAATCGTGGATCGCTTCCTTTACCGACTCCCGTGTCTGGGCCCACAGCGGTGGCAGGCCCAACCAGAGCTCGCTCGACTCCCACTCCGCGAGAGCATCGCCGACCACCGTTTCCAGTGCCTGGGCGGTCGGTTCGTCGAGCCGGGCTGGAAGCGCGTCGCGATGCCGGCGGTAGAATCGCTCGAGCACGTCGTGCGCGATCGAACCGAAGGTGGCGACATCGGTTTCCTCATCGACTTCCTCGACCTCCTCGATCCGGAGCACTTTGCCAACGAAGAAAAAGAACGGGCACTTGGCGTACTTCTCGAGCGTGCCAGGCGACCATTGATAGTCGGGGCCGAACCGCCGCGCGAGCTCGCGGAGCACCACCGGATCGCGGAGCTGGCCGTTCCACGGATTCGGCAGCGGCGGGCGATCGGGACCGAAGTCCGGATGCTCGTTGCGCAGCCGCTCGGCAACGGCGGCGAGCACAGCCACGCGCATCCCGACCGGATCCGGAGTGGCCACGGTTGGAAGGGGATCCGCGCCGGCCCTCGCCTGCGACCGGAGGGCATGTGCGAGGCTCTCGTGCACCTCCCGCTCGCTCACCGCCTCGCCGCTCGGCACGAACGCCCGCGGCAGTTCCTCCGACGGGTCGTGATCGGGCACCATCAGGGAGGGGAGCAACGGGGTGCCGTTCGGATCCGTAGTCCGGTAGGTGACGGTTACCTGCTCGGACCCCGCCACCCCACGCCACAGGCTGCGCTCGCGGGCGAGCGCCTCTTCGCGGTGCGCGAGGGGCAGACCGGCGGCGGCCAGCGCGGCGCGTTCCTCGTCGGTCAACACTCCGCGGGCGGTGGCGGCGTGTGGGAATTCTCCGTCATTGGCGTGGATGAGGAACACCCGTCGGAAAGGGGTGAGCGCCGCGTCGTGCGCCTCCAGGACCTGAACGCCACGCTGCAACGGGGTGGAGTTCTTGAGCTCGATCGACTCGAGCTCGCTACGGAGGGTCGCGACCCACTCGGCCGCGGTCAGCCGGCGCCCGGTCGCCTCGCCCGCCCATTCCCGGAGCAACGCCTCCAGGTTGTGGAGCCCGCGCTGATCCGTACGCACGACATCCCACCGGTCCTCGATCGGCTGGCAGATCCTGGCCCGAAAGCCAAAAACCCCCTCGGCCGCGATGCGGGCGGTAAGCTCCACCCAAGCGCGTTCGGCGCGCGACTCGCCGAGTTCTGCCACGGCCGCGTGGAACTTCCGCAGAGCTTCCAGCTCGGCGCTCAGTCGCCGGACGGTTCGGCCCGCCCGTTTGCCACTCTGAGCCCTCTCGCCGCGCGCCTCCGTGAGCAGATGGTCAAACTGCGCTTCCCAGTCGCCCAGCCCTTCGACGCGGCATCGTGACGCGATCTCATCGAGCGTGCGCGTGGTGATTCCGGTGCGGAAATAGCGGGATGCGATCACGTTGCGGAATGGGCGATAGCTCCAGCCGGTGGCGGCTGCTCGCAGCAACTCGAGCAGCATCTTGACGGCGGAGATCTCGGCCAGTGGAGTGCGAACCCGTGCCGTGGCCGGCACGCCGGCGGCCCGCAGGGCGTGAAACATCCGCCGCGTGTCATCACGACCGCTGCGCGCGACCACGGCAATCTGATGCGGCTCCACCGCACCGTCCACGAGCAGACGCTTGATGGCACCCGCGACCCAGCGGGTCTCCCGCTGTGCATCCGGAGCCGGCTTGACGGAAGGTGGCGCCGCGCTCGAGGGTATCGTCTCGGTCACAGCTTCCAGCGTGGTCCACTCATCCGGTTGGTCCGGGGGCGGGAGATAGACGCTGACCTCGACGTCCGGCTGAGCAGCGAGGGCGCGGAGCAGTCTTCGTCGGTTGTGCAGCGATGGAAGACCGTAGATGTGAAGGCAGCGTGCTCCTCCGATCGCCTCCACCAGCCCCCCGCGTTCGATCGCCTCCGCGATGGTGACGTGGATGGCTCGTCCATCGTAGGCGCCTCGCTCGGCGAGGGCGCGTTGATAATCCGCGTATACCCGAACGATCCACGCGTTGCGGCGGGTGACGAAGTCGTCCGCCGGCAGGGCGGCGAGGGCATCGCTCAGCTCCTGTGCCGACACTCCCTCGGGCAGGAGCTCGCTGAACAAGGAGTCGAGCGCGTGACCGCGAAAGCCCCCCGCGCCGGAGGGAACCCCCACATCTTTGCCGGCCTCGGACGCCAACCGGCCGATCAGCCGCCGCCGCGTGAACAGACCGATCGGGCGGGCAGAGATTCCAAACAGGCGCGGGAGCTCGGACAGGAAGTAGACGGGAGGGTTGAGCCACCCGGCCAAGCCGGCTGAGGCGGCTTCCTCGTAGAGCGCATCGCGCTGGATCCGCTGCGCGATCCACACCGCCGACTGGAAGCCCGTCGGGCCCGGGTGATCGCCGACCTGGTCGAGGAACCGCGACGCACATGTCCGCCACAGCGCGACGTTGGAGCCGCTGCGAACCAGCCGGAGACTCGTGGCCGCGGCGGTCGCGGATGCGAACTGCAGCTCGAGTTGGCCTGCGGTCGGCGGCATCTCGGCTCAGACCGGGGGGGCGAGATCGACTTCGGTCGTGCGGGCGCAACAGGCGGCGAGGCGGGCCAGCCGCTCCGGATCGAAGCCGATCATGATATCCTTTCCGTGCGCGATCACGGGCACGCCCGCACCACCAGATAGGGTTCGCCATTCGCGCAGGGCATCAACGTCCTTCGTGATGTCAATCTCCTCGAACTCGCAGCCGTGTTCGCGCAGCCAATCCTTGGCTTGCTTGCAGTAGGGTCAGGTAGGGGTCGTGTACACCCGGATTCTTGCCATCTGTCCCTCCCGGCCTAGGTTGCCTTACGTGCCTTGAATCATGCGAGACGTCTTCTTACGATGTCCACAATACGGGACCTGATCCCATGCAGCGAGGTGGCGGGGGCAATCCTTACGAACGAGCCAAGTCGGTTGGAGCGGCACTTCCGAAACAGAGGGAGGCGCCCATTGCGTGCAGCCATATCCCTGACGCTGCTGGCGGCACTCGTACTTCTTCAGACCTTAGATGCATCCGCGCTCTTCTGTGCGGGCTCGGCGCATGCGAGCATGCTCTCGTTTCTCTGTCCCCACCATGGCGACACATATGGTTCGATCGACTCGCGTGCTCTGACCGAGGATGCGATTACGGCCCACCTCGCGAATCATTCCCCCCCTCCTGGGGCCGCGGAGGAACAGACATCCTCGAACGACCTCTGCTCGTGTCCTTCATCGGATAACCCGTTTCCCGATGGGCTGACCCGGGTCATCCTCGGTGGGATCGGGATCCCGGTCGTTCCGCATCAACCACCCTTTCCCGGGACAGCCTTCCTCCACCCGCAGCCCTCACCGCAGGCACCATTCGAGACATCCTTCGCCGCCACACTCGACCCACCTCCTCGGCCCACCGCCTGACGACCCCGCTCACCAGGTCGGTGCAGCGAGCGCAACAGAGGGCCTGCGCCTTCGCTCGTTGCGAACCGGCGCTTGTCCATCGTCAGAACGGTCTGAGAGGGCCCCATGCGAGTATCGATCAGTTTCACAGCCGCCCTGCTGCTTGCGACGGCACCCGGCACCGGACACCACCTCGTCGCCCAGGAAGCCGGTGCACCCGCGGCAGGTCCGCTTCTGAATCCCTTTTCCGCCAGTGGGCCAAGGAGCGGATCGAACACCGCCGCGAGCTTCATGCACGAGACGCCAGTCGGTGCATTCATCGATCCGCTCGTCACCGAGCACGCGTTCGTGGACCGGAAGGTTCGGTCGGATTTTCGAGCCTTGTTTCCCCATGAGTCGGACGTGGGGAACGCATACGCAAACATCATCGTGTTCGAGTACGCGTTCACGGACTGGTTCGGGCTCGAGCTCGAGCAGCCAATTCTGTTTCTGAACCCCGAAGACGGAGTCAGCGAGACGGGGCTCGGCGACCTCGGGTGGGGGGCAAAGTTCGAGCTCCTCCACGGTCCCGAAAGTGGAGGGGTGATCTTCTCGCTCGGCCTCGAGGGTTCGCTGCCGAGCGGATCCGAGCAGGTGGGCGCCGGCGAGGAGTGGGAAGTGGCGCCTTTCCTCGCCCTCGATTGGGCGATCGGGCAGGGAATGGTGAAGATCCAGTCCAACGCCGAGGCCGAGTACGCCATTCCCCGCGACCCCGATGAGGCAAGCCAGTGGGAGGCGATCGTGTGGAATGCGGCCGTGTCCGTGTTTCCCTCCGATAAGGTGGTGCCGTTGTTCGAGCTGAACAGTTCGTGGGAGGGGATCTCGGAGGATACACGTTTCACGCTTGCACTCACGCCGGGCGTAGTCGTCTCCCTCACTGACATCGCCGGAACTAGATGGGACGTCGCGGGCGGTGCTCAGTTTTTCGTGGGTGACGAGCGGGAGGAGGATGTGACCCTGATCCTCAGCCTGCGCTACCACTGGCCGTTTGGCAGCTGGGCGGAGGGTCATC
>CAZJXR010000046.1:0-4444 GCA_964550085.1 uncultured Gemmatimonadota bacterium | reverse complement strand
TGGAGAACGCTGGCCGTCGCCTCGCTCATGGCAACCTGGTGGATCAGCGAGGCGATCCCGATTCCCGCCACCGCCCTGGTGCCCCTGGTCGCCTTCCCTGCGCTCGGGATCGCCGACATCGGCCCGGCGGCGGCACCGTTCGCCAACCCGCTCATCTTTCTCTTTCTCGGCGGGTTTCTGATCGCCGCCGCCCTGCAGAGATGGGGCCTTCCGCGGCGAATCGCGCTGCACACGATTCAGCTCGTGGGCACGCGCCCCACCTCGATCGTGTTGGGCGTCATGCTGAGCAGTGCCTTTCTCAGCATGTGGGTGAGCAACAGCGCTACCGCGATGACGATGCTCCCGATCGGGCTGTCGTTGATCTCCCTGGTCGGCGATGGCCCCACTACGGACGGAGGCGTCGCGGCCTCGGGCCGATCCACGCATTTTCCGACTGTCCTCATGCTCGGGATCGCGTACGCGTGCACGATCGGCGGCCTGGCCACACTGGTTGGCACCCCTCCGAACGCCTTTCTGGCTGGATTCGTGAACGAGAGTTACGGCATCGAGGTCGGCTTCGCGCAGTGGATGGCGCTCGGCGTTCCGTTGACCGCGGTCGGACTCCCGCTCGTCTATCTCGTGCTCACGCGACTGCTATATCCCCTCGACCGCGAGCCGCTCGTCGGTGGAGCGACGCTGATTCGAGACGAGCTCGAGCGGCTCGGTCCGATGACGGAACCCGAGCGACGGGTGCTGGTAGTCTTCGGCCTAACCGCGCTGCTGTGGATGGGTCGGCCGCTACTCGATCACTGGGTGGCCGGTCTCTCGGATCCCGGTATCGCCATGTTCGGCGCGCTGCTGCTGTTCGTGCTTCCGGCCGGGCGGAGGCGGGCGACGCGGTTGCTCGAGTGGTCCTCAGCGCAGCGGGTGCCGTGGGGGGTGCTGATCCTGTTCGGCGGCGGCCTCAGCCTGGCGGCCGCCTTCACCGCCACCGGCCTCACGGATTGGATAGGGGGCCGGTTTGCCGGACTGGGCAGCTGGCCGAGCGCCGCCCTGGTGCTGACCGTGGTCACGGTGGTGATCCTGCTTACCGAGCTGACCAGCAACACGGCGACCGCGGCGGCCTTCCTGCCCGTGATGGGATCGGTGGCGGTGGGCATCGGCGACAGCCCGCTCCTGCTCGCGGTGCCGGCGGCGCTGGCCGCGAGCGCCGCCTTCATGCTCCCCGTCGCCACCCCGCCGAACGCCATCGTGTACGGGAGCGGCGCGGTTTCAATGGGGCAGATGGTTCGAGCAGGGCTGGTGCTCAACCTCCTGTTCGTGGGGCTGATCACCGCGGCCGCGATGCTGCTGCTCCCCGTTCTGTTCGGTCGGTGATCTGTGCGGTCCGAGGTCAGGGCGCCTGGCGGCGTTTGGCCTCGAGCTTCGCCATGTCGTCGTAGTCCCGGCCGCCGATCGGGTAGCGCATTCTGATCTGGCGAGGATCGAAGCGGCCGAGTGCTTTCGGCCCGTTCTCGTCGTGCACGAAAGTGCTCAAGTAGCCATCGGCGGTCCAGCGACCGTCGGCGAGGGCGAGCACGCGAACGAAGCCATCAATCTCTTGCATCAGCTTGCCGGTCCAGCGACCGTCCGGCAGCCCGTACACGACTGCCGTGCCGTGCAGCACCCGGTGGCGGGAGCGGAGGCTGACCTCTTCGCGGTAGTCGTACACTCCGGAGGGGCCCGCGCCCTCGATTCGAACTGCCTCGACCGCTCCGAGATCGTATACGCGACCACGATCGTCCACACACTCGTACACGCCCACCATCCCATCGGCGGCGGCGTGGACGTAGTAGGTGCACCCGTGCTCGCCGCGCAGCGTGGCGCGGCCCCCGGGCTCTACGTCGCCACTGAACTCACGCAACCACTCGGCGCGGAACGTCCGGTCGAAGTCGGTGCCCGGCACGAGAGTGCCGAAGAAAGTGCCTTCGAGGCTGACCCCGTCCGAGGCCCATATTCCCCGGTATACACCGGACTTCGTGTCGGGCACCCGGGACAACTCACGAATCTCCCACAACCCGACTAGCTCCGACGGCCCCCGCACTGCGTTTCCCTTCACCGCTTCCAGGTCGACTCGGCGCGGCTGGAGTGCCCATGCCGTCACATCTTCACCGTCGACCCGCTCGCCCCGCAGCACCGCTTCGAGCGACAGAACCCGCTGCCGCCCGTCGCCGTCTCCGAGCAGGCGGGAATTCTTGCGTCCTACTGCCAGCACGGTGAGGGCGCGGTCCGGCACGTCGAGCAAGCCGCGAGCGTACTCGATCGGTACGGCGAAGTTTACGTTCTGTCCGCGCGGATAGTACCCGGCCAGGATGCCGATCACGCGGCCACGCGAATCGAACACCGGTCCGCCGGACGAACCGGTGGAAATCGGTGCCGAGATCTGGAGCACCCGAGAGCCCTCCATTTCCCGCTGTGCGCTCAACAGACCATTGGACACCGTGTTAGCCAGGCCGAGCGGCGAGCCAATGACGGTGACCGGTTCGCCGACCTCGATGCCGGTTGTCTCCCCGAGCTCGAGCACGGGCAGGCCGAAGCCGGCGATGCGAAGGACCGCCAGGTCGTGCCGAAGATCTTCTCCAGACACGGACACGACCTCGTAGATCTCGCCTTCGCTGGTGATCACCTCGACGCTGCGCGCGTCGCGCAGCACGTGATGGCTGGTGAGCACCAGACCCTCGGCCCCGACGATGAAGCCGCTCCCCCGGCGCAGGGACTCGCGGTCCCGGCCGTAGCTCACCACCTGCACGACGGCCGGCAGCGCCTGACGGGCGATTTGCGCCGGGGTCAGCGGCACGCCGGGACGCTCGGCGGCCTCCGACTCGGCTTCGTGAAGCGAGAGCTCGGGGCCCGCCACCGCGAGTTCCTCGGTGAGAAACGCGGGTGCGTCGACCTCCGGCGGCGTCACCGCCTGGTTCGATTGCATGGTGGCCAGGGACGCGACAGGCTCCCGAGGCTCGAACCGCTCGGCGGCGAGCGAGCTGCGGGAAACCATGCTCACCGCGGCAGCGATCGCCAGCGCCGCTCGCAGGCCGGGTCGGAGGGTGGACGGCTCGTGCATGCCTGCCGCGATGTGCAACGCGCTTGCCGCGCGCCTCGCGCTCAGGGAGGGCGTCGGCCCCCGGGGCGGAACTCACCATATTCGGTCACTTACGTGCGACCTCGGTTGGAAGCCCACCGTCGGGGACAACCTGCCGCGGCTGGCCGGGGTGGCCATCTGTGCCAGAAGCGTGGCGATTTGCGGGCCGCGTACCGTGCGCCCCGGCCGTACGCCCTCGCAACGAGCGGCGGTGGGCGGATGTTTCGGTGTGGTAGGAGGATGGAGTGAGCTATATAGTGGCTCGTCGTCGTCACTCCCCGACCTCCCGATCGCGGGCCGACGGCCGACCGGAAGGATACCCGGGGGCGTAACCAAAACAGAGGAGAGAGACGTGCTCGAATCGAAGCTACGGTTCACCTGGCTGACGATGGCTGCGGCCCTCGGCATGGCGGCGTGCGCCCCGGCCTCCGACTCGGAAGCCGAGGACGGAAAGACCCAGGCCGAGCGGATGGCGGAGGTGGAGCTGATCCCACGCGATGCTCTGTTCGGCAACCCCGACAAGGTGGCGGCCCGCATCAGTCCGGACGGCAGTCGACTCGCCTATCTGGCACCCCACAACGGCGCGCTCAACGTATGGGTGGGACCGGTGGACGACCCGTCGGCCGCGGAGCCGGTCACTGACGATGACGACCCGATCTTCCAGTACTGGTTCGCGTACGACAATGGCCACATCCTCTACCTCCAGGACGAGAAGGGGGATGAGAACAACCACGTGTACGCGGTCGACCTCACCACCGGGGAGGCGCGGGACCTGACGCCGATCGAAGGTGTCGCGGCCAGGGTCCAGGACGTCAGCCACAAGTTTCCGACCGAGATTCTGGTCGGCCTCAACGATCGGCAGCCCCAGTTCCACGACCTGTATCGCATCGACATCCTTACCGGCGAGCGGGAACTGATCGAGCAGAACGACGCGTATACGGGATACGTTACTGACGATGACTTCAACGTTCGTTACGCCATGGCCTTCCTCCCCACCGGCTCTGAGCTGCACCGACCGACGCCGGATGGGGGCTGGGAGCCGTGGATGCGAATTCTGAACGAGGACAACCTGACCACCGGGCCGCTCGGATTCGACAAGACCGGCACCAAACTTCAAATGCAGGACAGCCGCGATCGGAATACGGGGGCCGTCACCGAGATCGATCTCGCAACGGGCGAGGTGGAAGTCGTGAGTGAGGATCCCCGTGCCGACGCGGACATCGTCATACGCCATCCGACCGAGCGGAATATCCAGGCCGTCTCGTACACATACGATCGACGCTCGTGGGACATCATCGATCCGGAGATCCAGGAGGATTTCACCGCTCTCGCCCGACTCAACGATGG
>CAZJXR010000045.1:13741-23164 GCA_964550085.1 uncultured Gemmatimonadota bacterium | reverse complement strand
GAGCGTCGGTACCCGGCGCTCTTGCTCTCGCCGGCCGGGGGGGCGGTGCGATTCCCGTCCCTCCGGGCTACAGGCGACGAAGCGCCTGGCCGGCCGCGCCCGCGGCCTGCGACGCTACCCGATGCGCGGGTTCCCTGGCTTCCGCCCCTTTCAGCGCCTGTTTGAACTGCTCCTCCTCGGTCGAACCGGCCAGCGCTTCGGTGTCGACCTCTCCGCCGGCGATGATGCGGGCCACCTGGTCGAAGTACCCCGCCCCGACGAAGCTCTGGTGGGCCACCGCGCGGTAGCCGCCCTTCTCGCTCGACTCGAACTCCGCTTCCTGAAGTGCCGAATAGGCGCTCATGCCCGACCGGGTGTAGGCGGTCGCGAGCTCGAACATGCCGTGACACAGGGAGTGGAAACCGGCCAGGGTGACGAACTGGAACTTGTATCCCATCGCCGCCAGCTCCCACTGGAAGCGGGAAATCACCGATTCGTCGAGCTTCCCCTTCCAGTTGAACGACGGCGAGCAGTTGTAGGCGAGAAGCTTGCCCGGGTACTGATCGTGGATCGCCTCCGCGAAGCGGCGCGCCTCGCCCAGATTCGGCTCCGAGGTCTCGCACCACAGCATGTCCGCGTACGGGGCGTACGCGAGGGCGCGGGCGATCGCCGCCTCGAGGCCACAGCGGACGCCGAACAATCCCTCCCTGGTCCGCTCGCCGGTAAGGAAGGGCCGGTCCCGCTCATCGATGTCGCTGGTCAGCAATCGAGCGGCGTTGGCGTCCGTACGCGCCACCACCAGGGTCGGCACTCCGGCCACGTCGGCCGCCAGTCGCGCCGCCACCAGCTTGCGGATGAACTCGTCGGTGGGGACGAGAACCTTGCCGCCCATGTGCCCGCACTTCTTCGCCGACGCGAGCTGGTCTTCGTAGTGCACGGCCGCCGCTCCCGCCTGGATCATGGCCAGGGTGAGCTCGAAAGCGTTGAGCGGACCGCCAAAGCCCGCCTCTCCGTCGGCCACGATCGGAGCGAACCAGTAGGGGTCGACGTCACCCGCGGCGAACTGGATCTGGTCGGCACGGCGGAGGGCGTTGTTGATCCTCCGCACGAGAGCGGGAACGCTGTCGGCCGGGTAGAGGCTCTGGTCCGGATAGGTCTGGCTCGCCTCATTCGCGTCGGCGGCCACCTGCCAGCCGCTCACGTAGATCGCCTGCAGGCCAGCCTGCACCTGCTGGACGGCCTGGAGCCCGGTCACCGCCCCGAGCGCGGCCACGAACGGCTCGTTCCGGAGCAGCGTCCACAACCGCTGCGCTCCCATGCGCGCCAGGGTATGCTCGACGAGGATCGACCCCCGCAGCCGAATGACTTCGTCCGCCTCGTACGGGCGGGTGACTCCGTGCCAGCGCGGGTCGATCACCCACTTTCTGGACATATCAGCGATCAGCGATTCCCTGTGCATCACTTTGCATCCTGTCTGCGCGCCATCACGTTCGTGGCGCGAATCGAACTCCGCGCAGCCGGGTCTCGGCACCAGGCGTAGGCCCGGGTAGGACTTCAGCGCGGATTGAACTCCGCGTGCATGATCATCCGCTCGCTCACCTCCCGGGCACGCGTGTAGGTGTCGGGATCGCCCGCACCGTCCGGAAGATCCCCGAGAATCCGCTCGAGCTCCTCGTCGAACAGCCGCGAGACGAGTGCGGGATCGTGGCGCAGCGGACGACCGTCATCGTCCACCACCTCGGCGGCGTCGCGGTGGATCATCCGCTGCGCGATCATGAGACGGTAGATCCGATCGGTCGCCAGGTCCTCCATGTAGCCATCCAGCAGGCTCGCGCCCTTGCCGTTCAGAACCCCGTTGCGGTACCGGATCACCGTTCGCACCGCCGCCCGGGTCCCGGCCAGCGAGCGGCGGCCTACGCCCCGGGGCAGGGGCCGCAGGTCCGGGTACCGCTCGGCCTCGGCTGGACGCGCGGCCAGCTGGTTCGGAAACGGGAACTGAGCGACGGCGATCTCGTTCTGGTCGGGGTGGCCCGTCCAGGCGCCGTCCATGAGGCTGTTCGCCTCGTTCCGCTTGTCCTCCTCGAGCACGCGCAGCGCACGGTCGTTCAGCTCCGGATCGACGCGGCTCGGATACAGGGCGGTCATGCCTCCGATCGCCATCATCCCCCGCTTGTGGCAGATCTCCGGCATCAAATCGCGCAGGTTCTGAAAAAACGGAACGTCGTGCGGAATCGTGTTTCGATCCGGCAGTACCCAGTTCGGATCCGCGAGGGTGAAGTGGATGAGGCTGGCCATGTAGTCCCAACGGCCGAGGTTCAGTCCGAGCATGTGGTCACGCAGATGGTATGCGAACTCCTCGAACTGAAACGCGAGCGGATGGGACTCGACCAACGCCATGCATTTGATCCAGTCGACCGGCAACCCGCGTGCCCGCGCGATCGCCTGAAACAGGTCACGCCACCACGCCGCCTCGCCCGCCGACTCCGACTTGGGGATATAGAAGCTGAGCGGGTGCCGCAGAGCCCCCGGATCGACCCGAAAAGCGACCATGGCCACATCGAACAGTGACGCGGACAGCGGCTCGCCCTTCAGCACGCCGGCCTGCGACAGGTGGAGGCCGCGCGGTCGGGTGAAGATGACCGTATTGCTGTCGCGGATGGCGACCTCGCGATCTCGCTTCGCGTCGAAGTAGGTCAGCCGGCCGGCGAGAGCCTCGACGATGTTGTCGATCCCGCGGAGCAGGTTGTCCCACTCGTTGGCCATCGAGTCCTCGAGGTCGAGCATGACGCCCGGCGCTCCCGAGTTGAGCATCTTGACCACCAGCTCGGCATCATCGGCCGGGCCGGTCATCTGGTTGCGCTGATCGGCGCACCACTCCGGGAGCTCGAGGCGCCAGTCGCCGGTGGCGGCTTCCGACGGCTCCAGGTAGTCCGGTAGCTCCCCGGCGTGCGAGCGCGCCAGCCGAGCTTCACGCTCCGCCGCCAGCACGCGCTGGCGCGGCGTGAACTCACGGTGCAGCGGGAGCAGGAAGTCGATGAATCCCTCCTGGAGATCCTTCGCCGCATCGAAACAGCGGGGCGCGCAGTTCATCCAGTCACCTGTGGTCGGTCACCTGTGGATCGGGGAACCGGTCGCCTTCGAGGCTGCAAGCTCCGAACCCCGTGCGCGTATTCGACACGCGGCAGTCCAACTCGCCACATTGTAACGGATTACAGGCGTGGACGGGCGGACGGCCCCTTCGCCTCCCGCCTGCCCTGTTGCCGAGGCACCACACGCTCTAGCGACACCGGAGATCCGCCGACTTCGTAGTTTGTGCACGTGGATACGACCAGTCGAGACCCGAAGAGCATCGTCACGCCGCACGCGTTTCGGGTGGCCCCGGAGCTGCTCGGCACACCGCTGGCCCATCCGTGGCGCCGGCTGGTGGCGATGCTGATCGATCTGATCCTGGTCGGGATCCTGGCCCTGGTCGGCGGTCGGGTGTTCTGGATCCTCGCCGCGCTGGTCGTCTTCCGCATCGCGCGGCCGTCGACCGGTGGAATCTTCACCACGCTCGTCGCGCGCCTGGCCGCCCGCTCCGTGGCCATTCTCATGATCGTGATCACGCTCGGTGTGTGGGCGGTCTCGTGCATCAACCCGGAGATCTCGGTCCCTTCCGAGGATGCGGCGGGCGGCGTGGTTCGGGTGCGGCCGCTGGATCTGCTGCGGGCGCCGGCCAACATCGAGCAGTTCCGGACCGTCGAGTCGGACTCCGTGGCCGCTCGGCTCGCCGACGACCTCGTGCGCCAGCTGCTCGCGCTCGGAACGCGGCCCGAAGAGCTGCGCGGCGCGGTCGACGAGATGCTTGCCTCCGAGGAGCTGACGCCGGCTCGGGCGGAAATCGCCCTGGCGGCGATCGAGCGCTCGGCGCCCCCCGGCCAGCCGGCCGCCGGCGAGCCGGACCCCGGCCGCCCGGACGAGCGGGAAGGGGTTTCCGACGCGGTTCCGACCGACTCCCTCGTCGTGTGGTACGCGGCCGCCCTCGTCGCCGGCGACAGCGCCCGCCTGGACGAGCTGCGTCGGCCGCTGGCTGAAGAGATCAGTCGCGAACGGATCTCCCGCCTCGAGCAGAGCGTGCGATCTCTGGACTCGGAGGTCGACGACCTCGAGGCCGAGCGCCACGAGCTCGAGGCGCAGCTCGCCGAGGAGCGCAGGGTTCCCGGCATCCGACGCCTGCTCGAAGGGCTGCTCGAGGACCTCGGCCTCAGCTTCGGGTGGATGGCGCTCTACTTCACGGCGTTCGTGGCCATGATGGGCGGCCAGACTCCCGGCAAGCGGCTGCTCGGTCTCCGCGTGGTTCGACTGAGCGGCAAGCCGCTCACCTGGTGGATCGCGTTCGAGCGCTTCGGTGGGTACGGGGCGTCCGTGTTCACGGGTATGCTCGGCTTCGCGGAGATTCTGTGGGACCCCAACCGGCAGGCGATGCATGACAAGCTCGCGCGCACCGTGGTGATCCGGACCAGGAAGTCCGGCAGGCGGGACGCTCAGTCCTCGGGCGCAGCCAGCTCCTTGTGAAACGCCTCGGCCTCCTCGATCTGTCTCAAATCGGTCTCGAGCATCCCGAACTGCTGCTCGAGTAACGCGACCCGCTGCTCGAGCAGGGCCACCGTCTCGTCGGCCGCGGCGGCGTCGCGCATCTTGGCGACCGCTTCGGCGATCGGCTTCAGCGCGTAACGCAGCGTGAACCCGGTGATCGGTATGAGCACAACGGACATGCCGAGCACGATGCCGATGATCGCGGTGAGGTCGATCGGCAGAACTTCCATCCTGCACCCTCCTGGTTTCGTCGGAACCACCATTATGTCGTCCCTACCGGCGTCCAGCCAGCCTGCGCCGGTGGTGCCGGCACCCCGGCCCCCGGTGGCGGCCAGTCCCCAGGCGCCAGGCCCGGCCGACCCGGACGTGGGCGTGACCCGTCCGCGCTCCGATCGTCGTTTTCTTGAGGCGGAATGCCGTCGCGGCGCACCACGCTGCGACGAACGGCGGACGACGCCAACGGGACGCCCTGGGGACACGCCGATCGCAGGGAGCTGGAACGACAGCGCGCAGGAAGGTGGCGAGCTTGCACGACTCGAACGTGCCGACGCGGGTGGCAATCGTGGCCAACGAGCCGCGGGACATCCCGCGCCTGGTCAGCGCCTCGCGAACGCCGAACGGCGCCGCGCTCGATGTCTCGGGCACCTTTCCGCTCGAGATGCCGGCCGGGCTTCGCCACCTCGACTGCGACGTGCTGTTGGTAGACCTCTCGTGCGAGAACGGGCGGGGACTCGAGCGACTGCGGGCGATCCAGGCGCTGGCGCCGCACGCCCCGATCGTGGTGCTCACGCGGTCGGACGATGAAGACTTCGTCGCCAGCTGTCTTCGCGCCGGCGCGCACGACTTCGTTCCCGAAGGCGAATGGGACTCCCCCATCCTGTCCCGCGCCATCCGTCACGCGGTGGAGCGGAGCCGCATACTCGGGGAGCTGGAGGCGGCGCGCGAGCAGGAGCGCTACCTGGCCACCCACGATCCGTTCACCGGTTTGCCAAATCGACAGCTGCTTACCGATCGGCTCACCCAGGCCCTCGCATACGCCGATCGATACGGGCAGTGGGTCGGCGTCCTGTTCATGGATCTCGACCGGTTCAAGTCCATCAACGACACCATGGGCCATGCGGCCGGCGATGCGCTCCTGCGTGCCGTCGTGCAGCGCGTTTCGCGGCGGATCCGTCGCGCCGACACGGCCGCCCGCTTCGGCGGCGACGAGTTCGTGTTTCTGCTTCTCAACATCGGGCATGCCGAGGACGCGGCCCGCGTTGCCCGCTATATGATCCGCACCGTGGCCCGGCCGTATCTGGTGGACGGCAGGACGGTGTCGATCACGCCGAGCATCGGGATCGCGGTGTACCCCGGGGACGGGAGAAACGCGCGCGAGCTGATCGCCAACGCCGACCGGGCCATGTATCGCGCCAAGCAGCGCGGCGGGGGCAGGTACGAGTTCTTCGCTCCCGACGTGAACGCCGCTGTTCAGCTACAGCTCGACCTGGAGAGCAACCTGGCCACGGCCATGGCCCGGGGAGAGTTCGTGGTCCACTACCAGCCGCTGGTCGACGCACACAGCCGTCGCATCTCCGGGGCCGAGGCTCTGGTGCGATGGCGGCACCCGAAGCACGGCCTCATCGCGCCCGACGAATTCATCCCGGTAGCCGAGGAAAGCGGCCTTATCGTCCGGCTGGGCGAGTTCGTTCTCCGGACGGCGTGCGCTCAGCACGCTGCCTGGCTGGAGGCGGGCGGCCCGTCGATCCGGCTCGCCGTCAACATCTCGGCGCGCCACTTCCGTCGGGCCGACCTCGCGGATACGATCTCCGAGGTGACCGATCAGACCGGCATGGACCCCGAGCTGCTGGATCTGGAGATCAGCGAGAGCTGCATGGTCGCCGACCCCGACCAGGCCGCCGCCTCCATGAAAGCGCTCAAGAAGCTCGGAGTGGGCATCTCGGTCGATGACTTCGGGATGGAGTACTCGTCATTCCGGGCGCTAAAGCGTTGTCCCTGCGATTCCCTCAAGGTCGACCGCTCTTTCGTGCGCGCCCTGCCGAGCAGCGAGGACGATGTCGGGATTGCCAACGCGATCATCGCGATCGGCGACAGCATGGGGCTCGCCGTGATCGCCGAGGGCGTCGAGCGGCGGGCCCAGATGCAGTTCTTCCTCGATCGCGAGTGTCCGGTTATGCAGGGACACCTGTTCTCCGAGCCTCTCCCCGCCTCCACGTTCGCGTCCCTTCTCGGACAGCCGCTCCGCCTGCCCGACTCCGACTAGGCTCCCGGCCTCCCGCTCGAGTCGCAGGCCGCGCTACACAGACTTTCTGTTGCCGGCGCCCCCGTGGTAAGATTGTCCCTCGCCTGCGCCGAGCCGCTCGTGGAGCGGTCGGGCACCGCGCACCAGTCGGCACACAGAACCCATGGTCGAGATCGACGGCCACAGCCTCACCATCGAAGACCTCGTCGCGGTCAGTCGCGATCACGCGTCGGTGGCGCCGCTCGACGCCCGGGTCGCGGAGCGGATGCGGCAGGGGTACGCCTGGGTCCGGCACGCCCTGTCGGCCGGCGATCGGACCATTTACGGCTTGACGACCGGGTTCGGGGGCCTCGCCAACGCCCACATCACGGCGGACAAAGCGGGCAAGCTCTCACGCAACGTGATTCTGAAGTGCGTGTGCGGGGTAGGCGAACCGCTCCCGCCTGAGCTGGTGCGCGGGATGATGCTGGTGCGGGCGAACTCCCTCGCCCGCGGTGTCTCGGGCGTGCGACCGGCTCTGCCCGAGACGGTGATCGAGATGTTGAACGCGGGGGTGACGCCCTGGGTGCCGGCCAAGGGCTCTCTCGGCGCCAGCGGCGACCTGGCACCGCTCGCTTCCATCGCCGCCGTCGCCACCCGCGACGTGGAAGAGGGCGACGGCGGCTTCAGCGGACAGGCATGGCTCGATGGGGAGTTGATGAGCGGAGCGGAGGCCATGTCCCGAGCGGGCATTCCCCGGCTCATCCCCGAAGCCAAGGATGGACTGGCGTTCACCAACGGCACCTCCATGATGGTGGCGACCGGCGCGCTGGCCGTGTTCGACTCCGAACGGCTGCTTCGCCACGCGGAGCTGGCGGCGGCCCTCAGCATGGAAGTCCTCCTCGCCCGCTCCGCCGCCCTCCACCCGGCTCTGAACGAGGCCAATGGTCAGCCCGGCCAGGTGATCACGGCTGCCAACATCCGGCGGCTGATCGAGGGGAGCGGCCTCATCGACTCGGATCCCCGGCGGGTGCAGGACGCGTACAGCATTCGCTGTCTTCCGCAGGTTCTCGGTCCGATCCGGGACGTGCTGGGGTTCCTGCGGGCGCGTTTCACCGCCGCCCTGAACGCCGCGTCCGACAATCCGCTCATCTTCGTCGACCTCGAGGGTGGCGAGTCGCAATCGATATCGGGAGGCAACTTCCACGGCCAGGGACCGGCCATGTGGCTCGACTTCCTCGGCATCGCGATCGCCGAAGCGGCGAGTCTCGCCGAACGTCGGATCTTCCGGCTGCTCACCCCGGAGCTGAATGCCGGCCTGCCATCGATGCTGGTCGCCGATCCAGGGCTGAACAGCGGCCTCATGGTGCCGCAATACACGGCTGCCGCTCTGGTCTCGGACAACAAGACGCTCGCCCACCCCGACAGCGTCGACTCGATCCCGACCAGCGCGAATCAAGAGGACCACGTCAGCATGGGCGCCAATGCGGCCCGACACACGCGTGAGATCGTCGACAACGTGCGTCGGGTGCTCGCCATCGAGCTGTTGACGGCCGCACAGGCGGCCGACCTGCGGACCAACGGTGGCGCGCAGCTCGGGCGCGGCACGCGGATCGTCCACCGGATGGTGAGGGAGCGGGTGGCGTTTCTCGATTCCGACCGAGAGCTGGCGAGCGATATCGAGACGCTGGCGGCCCTCATCCAGTCGGGCGTGATCGAGTCCGCGGTCGAGAAGGTGCTCGGATCCCGATGAGCGAGATCCTGTTGTGCGAAGCAAACATCAGCGAAGGCCGCGATCAGTCGCGTCTCGGCGAGATCGTCGACAGCGTTGGCTCGACGCGGGGCGTTCGCGTCGTCGACCGCTCGGCGGACCCGGATCACAACCGGGCCGTCATTTCGTTTCTCGGCGCGCCCGAGCACGTCTTGAGCGCCGCCATCGCCATGACCCTCCGCGCCTTCGAGCTCATCGACATGACAGAGCACCATGGCGAGCATCCACGCCTCGGCGCCGTCGATGTGGTGCCGTTCGTGCCGGTGCGTGAGATCGACATGGACGGGGCCGTCGCCATCGCGCGCCGGTTCGGACACGCGGTGGGAGACATGGGGGTGCCGGTATACTTCTATGAGGCGGCGGCCACCCGGCCCGAGCGCCGGCGTTTGCCGGACATCCGGCGCGGCGGATACGAGGGGCTGGAAGAGAAGCTGCGCGACCCCGAGTGGCAGCCCGACGCCGGCCCCCCACAATTCAACCCGAGCGTGGGCGCCGTCATCACCGGCGCTCGCGGACCGCTGGTGAGGGTGAACGTGAACCTGCGGGCACCCGATGTCCGAATCGCGCGGCGGATCGCGCGCGCGGTGCGGGAATCGAGCGGTGGAATCGCCGGCGTTCGCGCCCTGGGCTTCGATCTGCGGGAGCGCGGCCTCGTGCAGGTATCGATCAACCTGACCGACTACCAGCACACGCCGCTGGAGACCGTGCTCGAGGCCGTGCGCGCCGAGGCCGAGCGCGAAGGGGCGGAGGTCGACAGCACGGAGATCGTCGGGACGATCCCGATCGGGGCGCTGGAGGGCACGCTGCGGCGCTGCCTGCACGCGGACCGATTCTCGACCGCCCAGATCCTCGAGCTGGCCCTGCCGGACGGGGGTGG
>CAZJXR010000045.1:4914-13641 GCA_964550085.1 uncultured Gemmatimonadota bacterium | reverse complement strand
GTGGGTGAAGACGCCGACCGGCCCCGCGCCACCCTCCTCGTCCGGGGGGCAGCCGAGGTCGTCACCTGCGTGCCGACGGTCGATGACCCGCTCGGACGGATCCGGGGTGGCGCGGTGGCCGTCTCCGGAGACAGCATCGTGGCCGTCGGATCCGAGGCGAGCGTTTCCGCAGCCGTCGACGTTTCGGGCGCGCGCGTCGTCGACGCCGGCGGCGGCGTGGTGGCGCCCGGCTTCGTCGACAGCCACACACACCTCGTGTTCGGTGGCTCCCGGGTCGAGGAGTACGCGGCGCGCCTGACCGCGGGCCCGGACGAGGTGGCGGCGCGCGGCATCCCGAGCGGGATCCTGGCCACGGTAGCCATGACCCGCGCCGCTTCCGACGCCGATCTGCTGGCCAGCGCGCGGGCGCGACTCGACGCGATGCTCGGGGCGGGGACGACGACGGCCGAGAGCAAGAGCGGGTACGGACTCCGGACGCGCGACGAGATTCGACTGCTCGAAGTCAACCGACGACTCGAGCAGGAACACCCGGTGGACGTGGTCAGCACCTTCATGGGCGCGCACGCGTTTCCACCCGAGGGCACGCCGGACGGGTATGTGCGCCAGGTGGTCGAGGAGATGATCCCGGAGGTGGCCCGGGCCGAGCTCGCCACCTTCTGCGACGTATTCCTCGACCGCGGCTACTTCGACTGCGCTCAGGCGGACCGCATTCTGGACGCCGGCCTGGTGGCCGGCCTCCGCGCCAAGATCCACGCCGACCAGTACGCAGCGCTCGGCGGCTCCGACCTGGCCGCGCGGGTCGGGGCGGTATCGGCCGATCACCTGAACTACACGGAGCGCCCGTCCATGCGACGACTGGCGGAGGCCGGCGTGGTCGGGGTCGTCACCCCGGTGCTCGATTTCGCCGTCCGCCACCCGCGGCCGTTCGACGCGCGCGCGATGCTCGACGAGGGGATGACGATGGCGGTGGCCACCGACCTGTGTCCCGGCTGCTGGGTCGAATCGATGCAGCTGGTGCTCGAGCTGACCTGCCGCTCGTACGGCCTTTCGGTCGAGGAGGCGCTGCCGGCGGCCACCTTAGGCGGCGCGCGCGCCCTCGGCCTGCACGACCGGGGCGCGCTTCGGGCCGGTCTGCTGGCCGACCTGCAGGTGTGGGAGCTGCCGGCGGCCGAGCGTCTGGTGTACCGCCTCGGTGACAACGCGGTCCGATCCGTAATCAAGCGCGGCGAAGTCGTCGTGTGAAGGAGAGACGAGCCCGATGAAACGAACGATTCGCGCTCCTCGGGGAACGGAACTCAGCTGTCGCGGATGGCTGCAGGAAGCGGCCTACCGGATGATCCAGAACAACCTCGATCCCGACGTTGCCGAGCAGCCCGAGGACCTGGTGGTGTACGGCGGTCGTGGACAGGCGGCCCGCAGCTGGGAGGCGTTCGACGCGATCCTCGCCGCGCTCCGTGAGCTCGCCGACGACGAGACTCTGCTCGTTCAGTCGGGCAAGCCGGTGGCCGTGTTCCGCACCCATGCAGACGCGCCCCGGGTGCTCATCGCCAACTCCAACCTGGTACCGCACTGGGCCACTCAGGAGAACTTCGACCGGCTGGTCGCGCGTGGCCTGACCATGTTCGGCCAGATGACGGCCGGCAGCTGGATCTACATCGGGACACAGGGCATCCTCCAGGGCACCTACGAGACCCTCGGCTCGCTGGCCGCCCAGAAGGGTTGGGAGAGCCTGCGGGGACGCTGGGTGCTGACCGCCGGCCTCGGAGGGATGGGCGGCGCCCAGCCGCTCGCCGTCACCATGAACGAGGGGGTGGCCCTGGTGGTCGAGGTGGATCCGGCCCGCGCACAGCGCCGACTCGCCACCGGGTACGTCGACGTGGTCGTGCGCTCGCTGGACGACGCGCTGGAGCTGGTGCAGCAAGCGGTCGCGGCCGGCGAGGCGAAGTCCATCGGTTTGATCGGCAACGCCGCCGACGTGCTCCCGAGCCTGGTCGAGCGCGAGGCGGCTCCCGATGTGGTGACCGATCAGACTCCCGCCCACGACGTGCTGATGTACGTGCCGGTCGGCCTGAGCGTCGACCAGGCCGCGACGCTGCGAGCCGACGACCCCGACGAATACGCCAACCGGGCGCTGGCGTCGATGGGGCGTCACGTGGAGGCGATGCTCGAGTTCCAGCGCCGCGGTTCGGTGGTGTTCGACTACGGCAACAACCTCCGCCAGCGGGCGTTCGAGGTCGGGGTGTCGAACGCCTTTGACTACCCGGGCTTCGTGCCGGCCTTCATTCGACCGCTGTTCTGCCTCGGCAAGGGACCCTTCCGGTGGGTGGCGCTGTCGGGCGACGCGGAGGACATCTACCGCACGGATGACGCGGTGATGGCCCTGTTTCCGAACGATGGTCACCTTCACCGCTGGCTGCGGATGGCCCGCGAGAAGGTGCGTTTTCAGGGTCTGCCGGCACGGATCTGCTGGCTGGGTTACGGCGAGCGGGCGCGCGCCGGTCTCGAGTTCAATCGCATGGTCGCGGATGGCACCCTCGCTGCGCCGGTCGTCATCGGTCGCGATCACCTCGACGCCGGATCGGTGGCGAGCCCGAACCGGGAAACCGAAGCGATGCAGGACGGATCGGACGCCATCTCGGACTGGCCCATCCTGAACGCGCTCATCAACGCCGTCGGCGGTGCCACCTGGGTCAGCTTCCATCATGGGGGCGGGGTCGGGATCGGGTACGCGCAGCACGCCGGACAGGTGATCGTGGCCGACGGCACGCCCGAGGCAGCGGCGCGGCTGGAGCGCGTGTTGACCACCGACCCGGGTCTGGGCGTCGTGCGGCACGCCGACGCCGGCTACCAAGAGGCGATCGAGGCGGCCGAGCGGTGGGGAATCGCGATGCCGATGCTGTCGCCCACGACCTCCGGCCGGCGGTGAGCTCGTGACGGGAATCCGGCGCTTTTTCGCCGGGCTCTTTCTGGTCCGTCGCCAGGAGCTCGGCCGGCTGCTGGCGATGACCGGACTTCTGTACCTGATCGTGACCACGGTCGGGATGTTGCGCCCGATCAAGAACGCCTTCGCGCTCGACGGGCTGGCGGATTCCGAGTTCTACAAGGTGTACCTGGTCAGCTCCGTCGTCGTTCTATTCGTCCCCATCTACAACTGGCTGGCCGACCGGATACCATGGCGGCGACTCATCTCGTGGGTGGGGCTGTTCTTCGCCGGCAACTTCGTCCTTTTCCGTTTCCTGTATCGGGAGGGAAGCGCGTGGTTCGGGATGGCGTTCTACGGCTGGGCGGATCTGTTCTCCGCCGTCATGGTCACCCAGCTGTTCATGGCCGCGCAGCTCTTTTTCAACTCCCGCGACGCCAAGCGGCTGTATCCGATGGTCATCGCCGGTGCCTCGCTCGGGGCGGTCTCGGGCGGTGCGATCACCGGCTTCATGGCCGAGCGGGTCGGCACGCCCAACCTGTTGCTGGTGGGAGCCGCTCTCGTCGTCCTCTTCTCACTCACCGTGCCTTACGTGTGGGCGGCGCAGGTCCGGCACCAGGAGGAAACGGCCTCCAGGCAGCGTGGCAGAAAGCGGGTCCCGAAGCGGCGGACGGAGAAGATGTCGGCCGGGGATCTGCGCACCATCCTCGCCGATCCGCACGTGCGACTCATCGCGGCGGCGGTGCTGCTGACGGTGCTCGTCAAGCAGCTGGTGGACTATCAGTTCAACACGATCACCAAGGAGTCGTTCGAGACGCTCGACGCCGTGAGCGCTTTTCAGGGAAAGTTCAACGCGGCCACCCAGTGGCTGCCGCTGGTCGTTCTGGCCGGCCTGCGGCCGGTGCTGCAGCGCTGGGGAGTCGGAATCGTGTTCCTCATCCTTCCCCTGTTCATGCTCGGCATCAATCTCGGGCTGGTCGCCGCCTGGAGCCTCGTTCTGGCCGTTGTCGCCAAAGCGGGCGACGCGAGCCTGCGCTACACGACGGAGCGAACGGGTCGCGAGATCCTGTACATCCCGGTGGCCGACCACATCAAGCTGAAGGCGAAGGCGTACATCGACATGGCGGTCGAGAAAGGGCTCGGCAAGATGGCATCCGCCGGGCTGATCTTCGGCGCCCTGGCGGTGATCGACTATCGGCGCGTCGGCTGGGTGGCGGCCGGCCTGTCCGTCATCTGGCTGGTGGTGGCCCTGTCGGTCCGGAAGGAGTACGTCCGTACCCTCGCCGCCGCGATTCAGGGACGCTTCGCCAGCCTGGAAGGCGTGTTCGCCTCGATCGCAGATGCGAGCACACTTCCGATCGTGCGCCAGGCAATGGCGAGCGGCGATCCGCGTCAGACCGCGTTCGCCCTCGATCTGCTCGATCAGATCGAGCCGGCCGGCGTTCGCCCCGTGGTCGAGGATCTGCACGCGCTCCTGGAGCACGCCGAGCCGTCCATACGGGCGCGGGCGCTCGAGAACCTGGCACTCCATCCGGACAGCATCGACTTCGATCGCGTACGAGCGAGTGTATCCGATCCCGACCCGGAGGTGCGCGAGGCAGCCGTGCGTGCCCTGTATCGGGCCCGTCCGGACGACCGGGCGGCGACGATCGCCGACCTGCTGTCCTCCACCGAAGCGGAGGTGCGAACAGCCGCCCTGTCGTGGCTCGCCGACGAGGATGTGGGCGAGGGCGGACTCGGCATGGTGGGGCCGCAGTATCTGGAGGAGCGCATGGAGGCGGCCCGGGGTGGGGACGCCGACGCCCGTCTCGAAGTCGGACTCGCAGTCGCCGTACTTCCACACGACAGGCACGCGGCCGATTTTCTGGAGGCCCTCATCGACGATTCGGATGCGCGGGTGGCGGCGGCGGCGGTTCGGAGCGCCGGGATTCTCGGCCGGCGGGAGTTGCTGCCCCGCATCATCCAGGCACTGGGGCGTCGGGGCGTGCGGGAGGCGGCACGGGAGGCCCTGGAGCGTCAGGGGGCGCGCATTGTCGGGACGCTGTCCGATTACGTGCTCGACTCCTCGGTCGATCTCTCGGTTCGTCGTACGATTCCGGCCGTGCTGGCCGGGATCCACGATCAGGCGAGCGTTGCCGCACTTGTTCGGGTGATCGAGCGGCCCGACACGGATGGTCTCGTGTACCGTCGATCTCTCGCCGCCCTGAACCGGTTGCGCGAGCGGGCAGCCGACGTCTCGATCGACTGGCCTTCGGTGGCAGCGGTTCTTCAGCGGGAGGTGTTGGACGCACAGAGCTATACGCGAGCCCGGCACGCGCTCGAGCGGACCGACGATCAGACCCCGGCAGGGGCGCTCCTGCGCCGCTGTCTGGGCGAGGCGTGGGAGGGGGCGAGGAAACGGGTTTTCGAGCTGCTGGCGCTCAGATATCCGCCCGGGGCGATGCGACGAAGCCACCTCACCCTGGCCACGGGCGACGACGCGGCGGCCGCCAACGCCCTCGAATATCTGGAGCAGCTCATCGGACACGAGCTGTTCCGTTCCATCGAGCCCGCCCTCCTCGCCGAGGCGAACGATGAGAGTGCCTCGGAGCGCGAGCTGTTTCGGCGGCTGCTCACCGGTCGGGAGCGTTGGACGGCGGCCTGCGCGGCCGGCTGGGTGGCGGAGAGCGGCCGGCCGTGGGCTCGCGACGAGTTGCAACGCGTGCGAAGCAGCTCGGACCGAGAACTTCGCCGCGTCGTGGACTCGGCGCTGAATGGGGGCGGGAACGGTTGGCAACCGGGAGTACCGTCGGAAGGACCTGAAATGAATCTGATCGAAAAGGTTTTTTTGCTCCAGCGCGTCGACCTGCTGGCCGACGCTCGCAGCTCGGATCTCGCCCTGCTGGCCTCGATCGCGGACGAGTTCGACGCGGACAGGGGATCGGTGCTCATCCGGGAGGACGAGCCGGCCGACGCATTGTACGTGGTGATTCGAGGGCAGGTGGAGCTGGCCCGATCGGGCGAAACGGTGCTCCGGGCCGGTGCAGGCACGCCGTTCGGGACGTGGGCCCTGATCGACGACGCGCCCAGCCTGATCGAGGCCACGGCCATCGAGGAGTCCACGCTCCTGTGCATCCGCCGGGATGACTTCTACGAGCTGCTGGCGGATCATGAGGAGCTGGTGCGCGGACTCCTTCAGGGACTCGCCCGTCGCGTCCGCAATCTGGTCGCCTGAGCCCGACCCGCACTACCGGCGGGCCCTTTCATGCCGGGCTCGCAACCGGCAGCACTCCTCCAGATCGACGGAACCGCGGCAGACGCCTGCGGGTTGTAGCCAGCAGGTCGCTGCTGGAATCGAGCGGCAGTCGTATGTTGTGGAACGAGGTGGCGGGGTCCACACACAGGGAGCTTGGCGTGAAACAAGATAGATTCGAGAACGGCGACTACACGCCGACGATATTCGTGATCGACGACGAGGAGATGGTGACCAGCGCGTTGCGCGGCTTCCTGAGCCTCGAGACGTCTTACAACATCGAGACCTTCAACCAACCACAGGCCGCGCTCGAACGGCTGAACGGCGCCCCCGTCGATGTCATCGTGGCCGATTTCCTCATGCCCGGGATGGACGGGATCGAGCTGCTCCGCAAATCTCGGCAGGTGAAGCCGGAGGTGACCCGGATCCTGCTGACCGGCTACGCGGACAAGGAGAACGCGATACGGGCGATCAACGACGTGGGCCTGTACTACTACCTGGAGAAGCCGTGGGACAACGATCACCTCCTGCTCGTTATCCGGAACGCGATCGAGCGCACCAAGCTGTTCCGCGACCTCGGGGAGAAGGTGAACGCCCTCGAATCGGCGCACGACAATCTGGCAGCGATCCGGCAACGCCTTATCCAGACGTTCGTGTAGAACATGCACGTTCCCTGGTTCGTCATTGTCCTCGCGGCGGCGGGCCTGCTCTACTTCGCAGGTCTGTCATCCTGGTATGCGAGGTCGTGCAAGCGGCAGCGCGGCAAGCTCGAATCGGCGCACGGTGAGCTTCAGGCGACCCGGAACGAGCTGGCCGAGTCAGCCCGACTCGCATCGCTCGGCACGCTGATCGCCGGAGTGACGCACGAGATCAGCACTCCGCTCGGAGCCATCCGGAGCAATCGGGACACCCTGCACCGGGTGGTCGACAAGCTCCACGACGTCCTGGCCGACGGACGGGTGTCGGAGGCCGAGACGATCGAGGTGGAGCGGCTCACGAAGGCGATCGCCGGCATCGTCGAGGTGGACGAGATGGCGGTGGCCCGCATCAGCGAGCAGGTGCGCACCCTGCGGACGTTCGGCAGCGGGGGCGGCGGCGAAATGGAGACGCTCGACGTCAACCAGGCGCTCGAGGACGCCGTCGTCCTCCTGCGACACGAGCTGAAGAACCGAATCGACGTGAAACGCGAGCTCGGACACATCCCTGCGATCGCCTGCTATCCCGGCCAGATCAACCAGGTGCTGCTGAATCTCCTCCTCAACGCGTGTCAGGCGATCGAAGGACCCGGGACGATCACCGTCCGCACCTCGGGTGGGGAAGACGACGTCCGGATCGAGATCGAGGATACCGGGGTCGGCATCGCGACCGACAAGCTCGAGCGCGTGTTCGAGCCGGGATTCACGACCAAGGCGGCCGGCCGCGGCATGGGGCTGGGACTGCCGATCTCGCGTCACATCATCGATCAGCACGGCGGGCGGATCGAGGTCCGAAGCCGCGAAGGCGAGGGCTCGACATTCGTGGTGACTCTTCCCGTGCGCCAGCACGCGCCTCAGCCGACGCCGGCCTGAGGTACAGGCCCGGGATGGTGAAATTCGCTCGCAGCGGAGCTAATCGGGACTGAACCGATCCAGGAACGCCCGCTCGCCGTCCGAAAGGCTCGACACGCCGGAGGTGCTGATCTTCTCGCGGATGCGGTCGAACTCCTCCCGGTTCACCGGGTGCAGATCCGACGGCCGGATGCGCGACCACCGCTTCACATCCGAGGGGGCGGGTCTCCGCGTCGTCGTGGCGGCAGCGGCTTTGCGCTTGAACTGACGGGCCGGCGACCGCCATTCCATCAGCTTCAGATACAGGTACCCGCCCAGGAAGCCGCCGAGATGGGCGAAGTGTGCGATGCCGTCGCGCCCACCTCCCAGCCCGCCGAATAGCGAGATCGCCGTGAACAGGATCACCAGCCAGCGCGCCTCGATCGGGATCACGCCCCAGATGAGTATCGTGTCGCGCGGCCAGTAGCGGGCGTAGCCCAGCAGGACGCCGAACACGGCACCGGAGGCCCCGACGATTCGCGCGTACGGCGTGAACGCGAGCGACATTGCCGCACCCATGATTCCGCTGGCGAAGTACAGAAGAAGGAAATGACGGCTGCCGAGGCGGGCCTCGAGCCGCGGCCCGAAGAAGTAGAGGGCCAGCATGTTGAAGAAGAGGTGAAAGAAGCCTCCGTGCAGGAACATGTAGGTCACCGGCGTCCACGGCCGCTGCAACACGAGCGCGGGGACCAGCAGCAGATCGCCGAACAATCGCGGCGATATCGTGGGCGAGGCCACGATGAACATCGCCACGTTGGCGAAGATGAGTCGCAGTACCCAGGGCGTCATGCGGACAAAGGCTAGCAGGTCGCTGAGAAACCGCAATGGGTCGCTTTGCGAGCGCCGTGCTCGGCCGTTCGTGCCGGCGCGGCTTCCCGATCGCATACCCCGGACACGCGAAGGGTGCCCCAACCGGCGGCACGGTCCGCCCGGTGGCACGGTCGGTCCGGACGGGCGGCGTGGTCCGACGGGGCGGGGCCGGTCCCTGT
>CAZJXR010000045.1:0-4814 GCA_964550085.1 uncultured Gemmatimonadota bacterium | reverse complement strand
GGCACGGTCGGTCCGGACGGGCGGCGTGGTCCGACGGGGCGGGGCCGGTCCCTGTTTCGGTCACCGGACGGGAACGCGATATTCACGCCCCGAGATCACCCATCCGACCCCGGGGATAGGAGCCTAGATGGCGATACTCGACGATTCGGAGCTGCTCCGTCGCCTCATCGCGTTCGACACCATCAGCTGTCGGAGCAACCTCCCGCTCGCCGACTTTGTCTGCGACTACCTCGATCGCTCCGGCGTGCAGGTCGAGCGCGTGGCGTCGCCTGACGGCCAGAAGACGAACCTCGTCATCACCATCGGAGCCGGGGGGGGAGCGCATCCGAACGGGAAGCGTCACGGTCTCATCCTGTCGGGTCACACGGATGTCGTGCCGGCCGACGAGCCGGAGTGGCAGAGCGACCCGTTCGAGCTCACCGAGGCAGAGGGACGCTACGTGGGCCGCGGGGTGTGCGACATGAAGGGCTTCGTGGCGCTGGCGGTCAACGCGGCCGCCCGCCTCGAGCCCCGCTCGCTCCGGCACCCGCTCGTACTTCTGTTCACCTATGACGAGGAGATCGGCACGCTCGGCGCCCGGCGCCTGGTGGAGCAGTGGGCTGAGCCGGCGCGACTCCCGCGCCACGCGGTGATCGGCGAGCCGACCGGATTCGAAGTCGTCCGCATGCACAAGGGCCACCTGACCCTGCGGATCTCGCTCGCCGGCCGGAGCGCGCACAGCGGCTACCCGCACCTCGGTGTAAACGCCATCGAGGCGGGGGGACGGGCGATTCGCGCCCTGGCCGAGCTGAGAGCCGAACTCGAGACCGAGCGCGGGGACGTCAGCCTCCACTTTCCCGACGCTCCCTACGCCTCGCTCAACGTGGCGACGATTCGGGGCGGCACAGCCGTCAACATCATTCCGGACAGGTGCGTGATCGAGGTCGGGGTCCGGTTGCTGCCCGGCATGGAGGGGCACGCCGTGGCGGCCCGCATCGAGGATGTCCTCGCCGCGACGCTGCCCGACGGCCCGCCGCCGGTCGAAGTGGTGAGCGAGACTCCGCCGATGCTGCTGGCCGAGCAAGCCCTCGTCTACCGCGTATTGACCGAGACGCTCGGCTCGCGGCGACCGAGCGCCGTGTCCTTCGCCACCGACGCCGGCTGGCTTCAGCGCCTCGGCATCGACTGCGCGGTGTGCGGGCCGGGCGACATCGAGGTCGCCCACCGAGCGAACGAGTGGTTGGCAATCGAGGAGTTCGGCGCCGGCCGCGAGCATCTCGAGGCCCTCGTGCACCGCTTCTGCGTCACCGCTCCCGACGCCCGATGACCGGCGCCGCGTTCGAGGCCGATTGGACGTGGACCGGTCGCTGCTTCGAACCGGGCGTCGTCATCCGGATCGGCGACGACGGGCGCTTCGCGCAGGTCGGAGGGCCTCCGACGGCGGACGTGACGCGCCTGCACGACCGGGCCCTCCTGCCCGGCTTCGTCAACGCGCACTCGCACGCCTTTCAGCGTGCCCTGCGGGGGGCGGGAGAGCGGTTTGTCACCGGCGCCGGCGACTTCTGGAGCTGGCGGACGGCGATGTACGAGCTGGTCGAGTCGATCGACCGGGTTGCATTCGTCGACACGGCGGTGGCCGCTTTTCGGGAGATGCTGCGGGCGGGTATCACGACGGTGGGTGAATTCCACTATCTGCACCACAGCCCTGGTGCCACGGACTTCGCCTTCGACGAGCTGGCGCTCGAGGCGGCCCGGCGAGCCGGGATCCGACTCGTCCTCATCGAGGTGTACTACCGCACCGGGGGAATCGGCCAGCCCCTGAGCCCCGCTCAGCGCCGCTTCGAAACCCGCTCCCCGGATGTGTACTGGGCACAGATGGACCGCCTGGCGGGCCGGCTCGACCCGAGCACCCAGAGTCTGGGCGCCGCCGTCCACAGCGTTCGAGCCGCGGAGCTGGATGAGATCGCAGTCCTCCACGCCGAGGCGGCGGCGCGGGGACTTCCGTTTCATATCCATCTCGAGGAACAGCGAGGTGAGATCGAGGAGAGCCGCAGCGCGTACGGACGCGCACCGATGGCCGCGGTGCTCGACTCGCTCTCGGCGCCGGGCGAGCTGGTCGGAGTCCACTGCACGCACACGACGACGGAGGACATGCAGCGCTTTCTGGATGCCGGCGGACGGGTGTGTGTGTGCCCGATCACCGAGGCCAATCTGGGCGATGGGATACCGGGCGCGTCCGCTCTGTCGCGCGCGGCTCGCGGAGGGGTCAGCCTCGGTACCGACTCGAACGTGCGGGTGGACATGACCGAGGAGATGCGCTGGCTCGAGTACGGCCAGCGACTGCGCTCCGAGTCGCGTGGGATGCTCACCGACGGGGAGCACCGCACCGCTCCAGCCCTGCTCGAGGTGGCCACCGCAGGCGGCGGCGGCGCCCTCGGGATCGCGGCGGGCAGGATCGCCCCGGGGGCGGCCGCCGATCTGGTCGCCATCGACCTGCAGGCGCCGGGACTCGACGGCTGGAGCGAGGACACGCTGCTCGCCGGGTTCCTGTTCGGCGCCGGCATCGAGGCGATCGCAGAGGTATGCGTGGGAGGGAGGTGGCAGCCGACCGAGCGGGGAGGAACGGCCCGGCCCGGAGCCGACGGGTGAGGGTGGGGATTCGGGATGCCGATGCAGTAAAAGGGGGGCCGAGCGGTTCGAGCGGCGGGAGGCTCAGTCCATGCCGGTCACGTCACTGCGGCGCTCCATCAGCAGCACGTCCCGCCACACGCCGTCCAACTTTCCCAGTCGCTCGCGCACGCCGACCGCGCGGAAGCCGCACGCCTCGTGGAGCGCGATGCTGGCCGCGTTGTCGCCGAACATGCCCGCCTGAAGAGTCCAGATGCCGGCCCGCTCTGACGCGGCGACCAGCGCCTTCAAGAGCGCATTGCCCACCCCGCGGCCGCGGCGGTCCGCACGGACGTAGATGCTGACCTCGGCGACTCCTGCGTAGGCGCAGCGGTCGGAGACCGGGCTGAGGCCGGCCCAGCCGAGGATCTGTCCCGCCTCGACCGCCACCAGTCGGCAAGCGGAGAGGTGGTCGGCGTTCCAGCTCTCCCAGTCCGGCGGCTCCGTTTCGAAGGTCGCCATCCCGGTGGCGATGCCATCCGCGTATATCGCCCGCACCTCCTCCCAGTCCGATGCCTTCATCGGCTCCAGCGCGAGGCTCACGCCGCCGCCACGACGATCGACAGCAGAGGCAGGCGCCGGCCCGCGGGGGTAGACGGCACGCTTCCGATGACCCGGGCTCCGCGGCGCCGGTAGAAGCCGACCGCGTTCGGATCCGACTCGATGCGGAGCTCGCGGGCCCCAACCGCACGGGCCGTGTGCAGTGCGTGATCGAGCAGCTCCGAGCCCACGCCCCTCCCCATCCATTCCGGGTCGACCCACAGATGGGTGAGCTCGAGGGCGGGCGGCTGACCGGCGAGCGCGTAGAAGGCGACCGTCCTTCGCTCAACCTGCGCTACCCAGACACGATGGCGGTCGAGCAACGCCGGCGTGACGGTCAGCTCGCCCATCCACAGACGGATCAGCCGCTCCGGATAGCCCCAGTGCCGCTTGGCGGCCAGCGCGACTTCGGTGAGCCGGTCGACGTCGGCAGCGGCCGCGGGCCGGAGCACTGCGCCCGAGTTCGAGGCCGCGCCGCTGTCCGGGTCCATCAGGGGTCGCGCGCGTAGTCGGCGTGCGCGGAAGCAACGGCGGCCAGCGCCGAATCCCGCTCAACGAAGCCGCGAATCTCGATCTCGCCACTGTCGAGCTTGTAGTTCTGGAACCAGAGGGAGAGGATGTCCAGCAGGCTCGGAAAGCGCTCCTCCAGCTCCGCGAGGGTGCGGATCGCTTCGAAGCGCGCATCCAGCGGGTTGACCGCGACGACCTTGTCGTCGGCCTCACCGCCATCGAGCATTTGGATCATGCCGAGCACGCGCACTTCGGTGACCGACCCGCGCTTCAGCGGCGGCCCGATTATCACGATGTCGAGCGGATCGCCGTCGCCGCCGCGGCTGGCGGCCATCACCGTCTGCGGAATCATGCCGTAGTTTACGGGGTACGGAAGGGCGTAGCGAATGACCCGCAGCTGACCGTCCTCCACCTCCCATTCCAGATCGCCGCCGACCGGGTCCACCTCCCATTTGGCCCGCGTGAAGGCCGGGATCTCGACCACCGCCCGCACCATGGCGCTGTCCCGATCGACGAACGGCTCGACTCCGTGAAGCAGGTGGACCGACGAAGGGATGGACGGCGTCGTGACAGGGTGCGCCGTCACCTCCTGGGCGGAGGCGAGTCGAGGCACCCCGATCAGCGCGACGTGGAATCCGATCTGGAGCCGGAGCGCTCGGCCGATCATCCCGGCGGCACGACCCCATCCCGGCGGATCGAGGGCTCCTTGTGTCCGCTCGATAAGGCCCATGGGCGGCCGGCGGACGGGTGCGGCGGCCGGCTACGCGTTCTTGGAGGCGCCGGCAATCGGAGCGGAGCGGAAACGATACCCCATCCCGCGAACCGTCTCGATCAGATCTCCCGCCTCACCCAGCTTCGATCGCAGCCGGGCAACCTGCATGTCCACCGTCCGGGTCTCGATCTGCGCGTCCGTGTCCCACACCGACTGGAGCAGCTGACGACGGCTCTGGGCTCGACCGCGTCGCTCCATCAACACCTCGAGCAGTCTATACTCGAGCGGCGTGAGGCGCACCTCCTCGTCGTTCGAGAACACCCGATGAGCCTCGCGGTCGAGCGTCACCGGACCCACTCTCAGCCGGCGCGAGGGGAGGATTCCCTCGGCGCGCGAACGACGGAGC
>CAZJXR010000044.1:0-23407 GCA_964550085.1 uncultured Gemmatimonadota bacterium | reverse complement strand
CCCGAGTTGTAGACGGGGAGGATGTGGGGGTGTGCCAGCTGTGCGGCGATCTCGATCTCGTGGTGGAAGCGATCCGTGCCGAGTGTGGCGGCCAGCTCGGGCCGCAGGACCTTCACCGCCACCTGACGGTGGTGCTTCAGGTCGTGAGCCAGGTAGACGATCGCCATTCCACCGCGACCGATCTCACGTTCGATCGTGTAGCGGTTAGCTAGGGCGGCACGCAGGCGGTCGACGTCGATGGCCATATGGCACGATGCACTGAGGGGACGCCCGGAGTCGGGAACCGGTCCAATCTAGGTCCTCATGGCCAGAAGTCCCAATCGCGCGGCACGACGTTGGGCTTGCCCGCCAGCCGCTGCGCCCAGGCGATGCGGCGTGCGCCTTCATGAGGCGCGAAGCCGGGTGAGAGAATCCCTGCTCGAACATCCGTTCATAGGCAGATAGGGTGATACTGACTCCCTCTCCAAGGGCACGCTAAGGCTCGCGGCAAAGGAGGTCGCATGACATGGGAGAAGCCCTTCCAGGGGTTGAACCGCGTTCGCTCTGCTCTCGCGCTCATCGCTTCCCTGATCAGCACCACGTGTGGAGGCGACACTACCGGGCCGAATGTGCCGACTCCGCCTGATGCCACCTCCACCGGCACCCTCAGAGTGTCGCTCGAGACGGCCGGAGACGCCACGCCCAGCAGCTACACCGTCGTTTTGGATGGGGGTTCGCCGAGAGGGATCGGGGCGAGCGGGTCAGGGACGCTCATGAATCTCGAGGCGGGCGAACATATGGTCGAGCTTCTCGGGGTTCCGTTTCACTGTACGGAGTCCATGTCCAGCCCGATCACCGTCACCGTAACCTCGGGCAACACCGCCGATCTTTCAATCACGGTGACCTGTCGGTTCGTCCTGGTCGACGTCACCTTCGTGGTGACGAGTCGTGGAGACGATCTCGATCCGGATGGCTACCGTCTGAGTGTAAACGCCGACCCCGCTCGGACCATCGCCGCCAACGACACTCTCGTTCTTCAGTTGGAGGCGCCCAAATCTCACCAAGTCAGTCTGGCCGGAAGGGCCCGGAACTGCCTGCTCGAAGCGAATACGATCGAGTTTGTAGTCGACCTCGAGACGCCACCGGTGGAGTTCGAGCTGTTCTGCTATGCCCTGACCGGGGAATCGGGACAACTGCTCTATGTCAGCGGCGGCAGCTCCATCTCCGTCGTCGAGACCTCAACCAACACGGTGGTGACCGGTATTGAACTGCCTTCAACCTCCTGGGGGGCGGCCGTCTCACCCAGCGGCTTCCGCTCCTACTTGGGCTTATCGAACCGGAATCAATCCAACGCCAGCATCGCGGTGATCGATCTCCAGGCGGCCGAGCTCACGTCCACCATCGAGGCCATACCGGACCCGGCCGAGAACCATATTCGTAACCTCGCCGTATCAAACGACGGATCGACCCTTTACGGAGTCGCATTCTCCACGCCGGATCTGTACGTGACCATGTCGTCTGGCAATCCTGTGGCCAGCGTCGGTCTCAGCGACCCAAACAACGAGGACATTGCGCTGTCCCCCGACGGTTCCGTCGCCTACATTTCGGGTCCCAGCGCCGTGTCGGTGGTCAATACGGCGACGTTGGCGGTCGACAACGAGATTCCAGTCTCCCATCAGGCTAGCGGAATCGCCGTCAGTCCCGATGGAGGAACGGTATTCGTAGCCGCTGGCGAGAACACGGTCGTGATCGATGTTGCCACGCAGACCGTCGTCGCCGAGATCCCGGTCGCTACCTGTGCCAATCCCAGAGGCTTCGGTGAGGCTGACATAGCCATCTCCTCGGATGGCAGCCGACTCTATGAAAGCGGTGCCTTCGGGTGCCCGTTCGTCTACGTGATCGATACGGGCACACGTAGTGTCCTCACTCAAATCCCGACGAGCGGAGACGGTCCGGCCGGGGTGGCCCTGTCTCCGGATGGAAGCCGCCTGTATGTGGCACTCACGGTGGACGGTTCGGTCGATGTTATCGACACGGGCACGAACCGGGTGATCGACACGATCGACGTCGCGTCCGCCCGCTCGGTAGTCGTCACCTCGTTCTGATCGAGTTCTGAGTTTCCGGCGCCCGGGGCCGGTTCCCGCGACGAGGGCCGATTTCAATCGGCTCTCGCTTGCGGTGTTGGCCCCGGCCGTTCCTCACCGGGCCACGTGGCAATCCTCCCCTCGCGGGTCCGGGATCATCCTCATATCTTGCGATTGTTGTCTGCGGAACGAACACCGATGTTCCTGAGTGCCTTTCGCGGTACTCCACGTGAAACCAGCTGTTCGGAGGTAACCCTGCAGCCTATCAACTTCATCCTCGTTTCTTGGCTCTCCCTCTCTGCAAAGGACCACTCCAATGACTGAGAAAGATCGGATCACAGCAGCCCGCTCCCTGGTCGACGCCTTCAACAAGGGCAATTGGTCTCGGTTCCAGGAGCTGATGGTGCCCGACGCGGTGTACAACGAGCTCGGGACGCAGCGTCGAATCGATGGCCTGGCGGAGATCATCGAGGCGATGAAGGCATGGAAGGAATTCAACTCGGACGTCAAGGGCACGGTGACCAACGCGTTGACCACGGGTGATTCGGTGGCGCTCGAGGTGACTTGGGAGGGCACCCAGAGCGGCGAGCTCGTGTGGTCCGGCGGGACGCACCCACCGTCTGGCCATCGTCACGTGACCCCGGCCGTCTGGGTCCTCGATTTCGCGGGTGACCGGGTTCGCGAAAGCCGCATGTACTTCGACCTCATGACGCTTCTCAATCAGATCGGGGCGATGCCCGCGACCGTCTCGTAACCGGTCAGGCGGCGCCATCTGGATCGTGCGGAGGCCCACCCCACGGGGCTAAGGCCTCCCGCGGTCAACCAATCACGCCCGATTCCTCCCCACGGAGCTGACGGTTACTGATTTCCTGAAGCGCACCGGGGTCGGCCCACGGCTCACGGTCGTGGGCCCTGCCGACGTCACTCCTGGCTGCGGGGTCCCACGCGCGGCGACGCGGCGGATGCCGCTCCTTCATGCGTAAACGCCGCCAACTCACTCCCGGCCGACTAACGGCGGCGCTCGCCGTCGCTGTTTTGCTGGCCGTCGGGCTCTATGCCAGCACGTTCGTCGTCTCCTACGGCGATCTGTTCCGCTCCGATGACCCGCTGCTCGTCACCGACGTCGCAAGGCTGTCGCCGACCCGGGTCGCGGCCGTGGACCAGCCGGGCGGAATCGAGGAGCTCGAGAGGCTGGTGCGCGACGCGAAGGAGCGCGGGCTGAGGGTCTCGATTTCGGGCAGCCGGCACAGTCAGGGGGGGCACACCTATACCGAGGGCGGCGTCGTGCTGAACATGCGGCGGTACAACGAGGTGCTCGCCATCGACACGGTTGCCGGCACCATCACGGTGGAGAGCGGTGCGACCTGGGACGAGGTTCAGCGCGCGCTCGCGCCGCATGGACTCGCGGTCAAGGTGATGCAGTCCTCGAATATCTTCACCGTGGGCGGCACGCTGAGCGCCAACGCGCACGGTCGCGATATCGATGTGACGCAGGTGATCGAGGTGGTCGAGCGCTTCCGGCTGCTGTTGGCAGATGGGAGCACCGTCGAGGTCAGTCGGGACGAGAACCCGGAGCTATTCTCGCTCGTTATCGGTGGATACGGACTCTACGGCGTCATCCTCGACGCGACGATTCGAGTCACGCGAGACGAGCTGTACGAGCAGCGGGCGGTGGCCATGGACTACACCGAGTTTCCCGCGTACTTCGCCCGGGAAATCAAGCCGGATCCGGAGGTCGCGCTGATGCTGGTGCGCCCGTCGATCGATCCAAGGCCTGACGCCTTCCTCCACGAGGTGGTCGTCGTTACGTGGCGGCGTGCCGGGGAGGACCGGACCGGGGCGTTCGAGCTAACGGAAGAGGCGCACGTCCTGCGCGACAGGTTCTTTTTCGGCCTCTCTCGCCGATTTGATTGGGCGAAGTCACTCCGGTGGCGGCTCCAGAAACGTCTCGAGTTGGAGGTCGGTGGGGTGCGGATCGTCTCGCGTAACAACGCGATGCGGCCACCCTTGGCGCCGCTCAGATTTCTCGACTATCGATCGCGGCGCGACACGGACATCATCCAGGAGTACTTCGTTCCGGTCGAGAACTTCGTCCCGTTCATGGATCGCTTTCGTCAGATCCTGTTGGATGGCGAAATGAACGTCCTGAGCTCGACCGTCCGCTACGTCAGTCCGGACTCCACCCCGGTCCTCGCATACGCGCCGCGTCGCGAAGTGTTCGCCATCATCCAGATGAGTAACGTCGGGCTCTCCGCGGAGGCGCAGGCGCGTACCCAGGCGGTGACTCGCCAGTTGGTCGATGCGGCGATCGAGTACGGCGGGACCTACTACCTGACGTACCAGCTCTACCCGACCTCGGAACAGCTCCACCGCGCCTATCCCAAGGCAGGCTACGCGTTCGAGCGCAAGCGTTACTACGATCCAGCCGAAATGTTCACCAGCCAGTTCTATGAGCGATACGGGCACCCGCAGCCCGACTGACTCCGTCGGGCCACGCCACCGGTGGCGGCGCTACGTCGTGGGCCTCATCGGATTCGCGCTGGCGGCAGGGGCGCTCTACCTCTTCCTATACGAGCCCCGGTATCGGGGGAAGCTCGTCAGGCAGCCGCCGCACACGCTCGTCTTCGCACACCGCGGCTTCGGTGATCTCGCACCCGACAACAGCCTGTACGCGGTCGAGCAGGCGCTAGAGGCGGGCATGGATGGCGTCGACGTGGACGGCCAGCTGACCCGCGACGGCGAACTAGTGATCTTCCACGACCTGAGCGTCGATCGCCTGACTTCCGACTCCGGACGGGTGCGCGACAAGACGCTGCAAGAGATGGTCGCTCTCGACCTCGGGCCCGGCTTCGACTCGTCGATCACCGGAGCCTACGTCCGAGCTTTCGAGGATTTCGTGCGCACGGTGAAGGGGCGTGGCATTCTTATGGTCGAGCTGAAAGTCCCGGGCTTCAGGCCGACCGGGATCGAGCAGCGCGCGGTCGACATCATCCGGCGGCACGCTGCCCACGACGATGTCGTCCTGAGCTCGTTCAACCCGTTCGTGCTCTACCGTCTGAAACAAATCGACCCCGAGGTCCGCACTGCTTTCATCTTCATGGACACGAACTGGAATCCGGAGCTGATCGCCGAGATCAAGGAGGGGGATCTGGTGAACCTGCCGTGGCCGCTGAGGCAGGAGTTCATCCGCCGTGCCGTGCGCAAGCTTGTTCGGCCCGACCTGCTCAGCATCAATATGGAGGTAGACGAGGCGGTGATCGATCGTTTGCTGGCGCGCGGCTGGCCGGTGTTTCTCTGGGCCCCTGACAGTGAGAGTGATGTTCGCGACGCGCTGGCAAAGAAGCCGTACGGAGTGATCTCGGATCAGCCGGTCCGTGTGCGCGACCTGCGTGACCGGTAAACCATAGGGCGGGATCGGGCCCGCGCCGACTGTGAGCGACAATTCCGTTCCGACCGCGTTGCGGAGCGTCGAACCGGCGGGATCGTTCTCGGGTTGGGGATGCGGGCGCTCGACCACGGCTCAGCCCAGGTGACATGTTAGCCCAAAGGATCCGGCGGGTTGCCGGGGACGAGCGTCTGGCGGCCCAGGTTGGATTCTGGTGGGGACTCGCCGAAGGCACGTTTTTTTTCATCGTTCCCGATGTATACATCACCTTCGCCGCCCTCTTCTCCGTGCGGGCCGGCGCCGTCGCCTGGCTTTTCTCGATCGCCGGGTCAGCGGTGGCAATCTGCGTGATCTACCTGCTCACCGCACTGCTCGATCTCGACTATGTCCGTTTCCTCGCATCGATTCCGGGAGTGTCAGGCGCACTGATCGAGCGCGTGGGGATCGAACTGTCGGTCAGTGGGTTGCCCTATACGCCACTTCTGGTTCTTGGCGGAGTCCCGCTCAAGGTCTATGGCGCGCTCGCTTTCTCGCAGGGCCTGACCTTCGGGGCGGTGCTGATGTGGACCGTTTTCGCTCGGTTCGTGCGGATCGCCCCCACCTTCGCAGTTGCTTCTGGGCTGCGCGCCCTATTTCACCGTCGAATCGACTCACACGCCATCACCTGGTGCGCACTGCTCGGCATCTTTTGGCTCCTGTTCTACTTCTTCTATTTCGCTGTCATGAGCCGAGCATGAAACGGCCGGTGCGCGATCCAACCGTCGGTCTGATCCGCAGTCCAGCCTGCTACAGTTGGGTCTCTTAGCCTACGGGGGGAAACCGGGAGCTTACTGACATATATTCGCCGGAGACACTCCAGTACCGGCGGCGGGCCTTCCGTCGAAAGGTCCTCGAGGAGCCAAGGCATGCACGACCAGAAGATCCGCCGGAGCGATGGCGGCAAGGCAATCGTCGCCCTGCTGGTCATTGCGCTGGTTACGATCCACTCGTCCGCTCTAGCGGCCGCGCTCCAGGTTGCCGCAACGTCCGGACAGACGTTCACGCTGCCCGACTTCGTCCACGAGGTATGGACGACCCGCGACGGCCTCCCGGTTAATTCGATCAACGACGTTGTGCAAACCCGGGACGGCTACATCTGGGCGGCCACCTTCGACGGTCTCGTCCGCTTCGACGGCGTGCGGTTTACCGTTTACCGAACGGGCACCTTTGAAGGCCTGCCCAGCAACCGCATCACCACCCTGCACGAGGCACGCGACGGTACCCTGTGGCTGCTCACCGAACAGCGTCACCTCGTTCGGTGGCGCGACGGCACGTTCGTGCACATCGCGGCCGACCACGGCTTCGAAGACCGTCTGGCGCTCGCTCTTCTCGAAGACGGGGACGGGGTGATCTGGGTCGGTACGGATCGCGGCTTCGGTGCGATCAGGGGCGACCGGTTCGAGCCGGTGGCCGAACGGACGATCACCGCGCCCGTCGAGGTCCTTGCCTCTGCCGCTGGCGTGCTCTGGGTCGGGACGAGAGGCTCCGGCACGTTTCGATACTCGGCAGCCGGGGTAGAGGAGGTTCTCTACGCGGGCAACCGGCTCGGCAGGATCAACGGGTTGTATCCGGATGCCGACGGTTCGGTCTGGCTGCTCGGCGCCAGCGCTCTGTTCCGGTACGAGGATGGAGAACTGACAAGGTTCGCCTGGCCCGACTCGCCGGTGTATCTCGGGCCTTACCAGGCGCTTCGGTCACCAACGACGGGCAGCCTGTGGCTCAACTCGACAGCCGGGATCTATCGGCTCGGTCCGGAGGGACCGACTCGGATACTCGAGGCCCGCGGCGGCGGCGGTCGGCTACAGACGCTGACCGTTGACTCCGCCGGGCGCGTCTGGTTTGCGACGGGTTCGCGGCTGTACAGGGAAGGTCTCGAAGTCTACTCGCTGGAGACGCCCGATGTGCCGGCCTCTCACACCCGGATCCGGGCACACCTCGTCGACCACGAAGGCAGTGTGTGGATCGGCACCGACGGTAGCGGCCTTCACAGGCTGAAGCCGGCGCTCTTTAAGGTGTATGCAGAGGAACAGGGAATCCCTCACCGCACGATCTACCCGATCCTCCAGGCTCACTCCGGGACGATGGTTATCGGCACATGGGGGGGCGGCCTCAGCACGCTTTCGTCAGACGGCGTGGTCACCAATCACGGATCGCTCGGCGGGCCTTCGCTCATCCTCTCTCTGTTCGAGGACGCTACGGGCAGACTCTGGGTCGGTGCCTACAACGGCGGCGTACAGGTATGCGACATTCGGCAGATGCGATGCACCCGACCCGACTACCCGCCCCTTCGGTATGCGCACGTCTACGCAATTCACCACGATCAGACCGGCCGCGTATGGATCGGCGACGGCCAGGGAATCGTGACAAACGACGATGCCGGATGGACTCGCCGGGACCCCGAGGCAGGTGCTCCGTCTTCTCCGGCACGTGTGTTCCTCGAGGCCCAGGACGGCTCGCTGTGGATCGGCACGAACGGGGAAGGGCTGTTTCGCTACCAGTCGGGCCGGTTCACGCGATACGGCGTTTCCGATGGCCTCCCGAGCGACTTGATCCGCTCCCTGTACGAGGACGAGGACGGGTGCTTATGGGTTGGCACCGAGGGTCGCGGGCTCGCACGCCTCGCCCCCGCGTTCTGGCAGGAAGGGACGTCGCCTCGCCACGTCGTCGTGTATCGAGGGAGCGACGGCCTGTTCGACGACGTCATTCACCAGATCCTGGAAGACGATTTCGGTCGGCTCTGGATGAGCACCAACCGCGGCATTTTCTGGGTGAGCCGGGCCGAGCTCAACGCGTTTGCCGAAGGAGAGACGCAGCGGATTCACTCGACCGGATACACGGAGCGGGATGGCCTCCGCAACCGAGAGGCGAACGGGGGCTTCCAGCCGGCCGGCATCAAAGCCTCCGATGGTCGGATCTGGTTTCCGACCCAGGACGGCGCGGCCGTCGTGGATCCAAGCCGGCTCGTCCGCAACGAGGTGACTCCTCCAGTGGTCATCGAGCAGGTGATCACCGGTGATCGGCTCGTGGCACCCGACTCCGATGGCTTCGTGCTCGAGCCGTCCGAGAGGGACCTTCAGATCGACTACACGGCCCTCAGCTTCCTGGCCCCCGAGAACGTCCGGTTCCGTTACAAGCTCGATCCGTTCAATGAGTCGTGGGTCGAGGCTGGCAACCGGAGGACCGCCTTCTACACCAACATCCCTCCCGGCGAGTACACGTTTCGGGTGATCGCCAGCAACAACGACGGGGTCTGGAACGCGGAAGGAGCGGCGATCGCGCTCTCGCTGACGCCGCGCTTCTACGAGACCACGGCCTGGTACGTCCTGCTGGCGGCGGTCCTGCTGGTGCTGACTCTTACCGCCGTGCACTGGCGCCTGCGGAGTCTGAGACTGCGCGAACGCAGGCTATCTCTCCTGGTCGATGAGCGGACCCATCAGCTTCGTTCGCACGAGGCACAGCTCCAGCGGCAGAACACCCAACTCGAGGCGCAGGCGCAACAGCTGGAACGTCTCGATCGTGCCAAGTCACGCTTCTTCGCCAACATCTCGCACGAATTCCGCACACCGCTCACCCTGACGATCGGTCCCCTGGAGGACATACGGAGCGGGCTGCACGGCGATCCGGGCACTGAGACCTCGCGTCGACTTGACGTCGCCCTGCTCAACGCCCGCCGCATGCTGCGCCTGATCAACCAGATCCTGGACGTCGCCAAGCTCGAATCGGGCGAGACTCGACTTCGAGCGCGACAGGCCGATCTGGTTCCCTTCGCACACAAGATCGCGGTCGCCTTCGTTCCGGTAGCAGAGCGGAAGCGGATCGAGTTCCGGACCGAACTGCCCCCTCATGTAGTGACGGCGTGGTTCGACCCGGACGCGCTCGAGAAAGTGCTTGCGAATCTGTTGTCCAATGCTTTCAAGTTCACTCCCGAGCGCGGGAAGATCTCGTTTTCCCTCGAAGTTGGGCCGCATGGCGGCGGAGGTCGGGCAATAATCCGAGTGAGCGACTCCGGTCCAGGCATCCCGCGTGCGGAACTCGACCACATATTCGAGCGCTTCTATCAAACAGACGAAGCCCACCCCCGTAGCATGCCCGGCACGGGCATCGGCTTATCGCTCGCGAAGGAACTAACCGAGCTGCACGGTGGAGAGGTCAGGGTGCATAGTCATCAGGCTGCGGGCACGACCTTCGAAGTGCACCTGCCGCTCGGCCGTGCCCACTTGGCGGATGACCAGATTGTGGTCAGCCCGGATGAAGCGCGGAAGGCGGACGCCGACTGGGTCGGCGCGTTGCACCCTGAGCGCGCTCTCATGAAGACCGATGTGTCCGAGCCCGAGCCGGACGACGAACCGGAGGATGTTCCGACCGTTCTGGTGGTCGACGACAACGCCGACATTCGTGCATACGTCCGCAGTCACCTCGAGCGCCGTTACCGCGTGCGGGAAGCGGCAGACGGCCGGCAGGGTCTCGCTCTGGCCCGGTCGCTGATCCCGGATCTGGTCATCAGCGACGTCATGATGCCCGATATGGACGGCAAGACCCTCTGCCGCGCGCTTCGCAGCAGCCCTGATACGGACTTCGTCCCGGTGATTCTGCTCACCGCCCGGGCGGCCACCGAGGACCGGGTCGCCGGTCTCGATGAGGGTGCGGACGACTACATCGTCAAGCCGTTCGACGAGAAGGTCCTAATGGCCCGGGTCGCCAACCTCATCGCCTCTCGCAAGCTTCTCCGCGAGCGGTTTGCAGCCGGCCGGATCGAGCTTCGCGCCGCATCCGAGAATCTAACGGCCGCCGATGCGGCGTATCTCGAGACAGTGCGGCAGACAATCGAGACCAACCTCTCGGACGGTGACTTCGGTGTGGCGGAGTTGGCACGAGCCGTCGCGCAGGATCGCTCACATCTCTACCGCCGCCTGCGCGAGCTGGTCGGCGAGTCACCCAGAGAGCTCATCCGCCGGGTTCGGCTGGAGCGTGCCGCCCACCTGCTCGAGGGAGAAGCGTGCAGCATCGCCGAGGTCGCGTATTCCACCGGCTTCAACAGCGTATCGTACTTCTGCAAGTGCTTCAAGGAGGCGTACGAGCTCACTCCATCCGCTTACCGGGACGCCGTACCCCACGCCTGAACACCCACATCGACCGGCGTTTCAGACATCTGCAACGCCAGTTGCACGAATCCGCAACGCGCGAGATACCACCCTTCTACCTCCCCGACTTAGACTGCGAGAAGCGGTGGCGACGCTCAGGCCCACGACGCGATCCGGAGGGCGACATGCCGGAAGCCGACAGCCCGAAGCGATATCGGACGGACGAGGTCGGTTTCGAGACCGACGATCCGACCTCGGACCGACTTCGACTCGAGGTATCGATCCTGGCTTCGGAGTCAGCAGCGGATCAGCCGGAATGGCAGCGAGCCGCCGCCCTCGATCAGACGACGGTGAATGTCCTGGTGGTATCCAACGACCGGAATCTGCGATCCTACATCTGGCAATGTCTGCGGGATCGCGCTGACGTATGCGTGCTCGAGACCGCGGACTCGGCGACTGCACTCGCCGCGCTTCGCGGCGCACCTCCCGACCTGGTCATCCTCGACGCTGCGGACGGTGATCCGTCGGCCAGCCCACTCGGACGCGCCCTCGAGTTGGACCGAGCCTTCGTCGACCTGCCGCTGATCGTGCTGACCGACGAACCTCCGCTGGATGACGAGCGAACGACTCGGGGAGGCCGGACACCGGAGGTCGTGCTCGCCAAGCCCTTCAACGCGACACGGCTGCGCCGAACCGTGTCGCAACTGCTGATCGGCGGCTCGACCGCCGATCGAAAGCCCGGCGAGACCTGAGGCAGCTCTAGACTCGCCGGGAACGATCGTTGTTTGAAAGCACTCTCACACTCTGAAGGAGCAGAACGATGACGGAACAGGAGCAGACTTACGACGACCTCCTCCCGAACCCCGGATTCGACGCGGAACCCGGCAGAACGGCCGTCGTGATCACGGATCCGCAAAAGGATTTCCTCTCCGAGGACGGAGTCGTGTGGGGCGTGGTCGGGACGAGCGTCAAGGCCAATAACACCGTCGAGCACCTCGCGCAGCTGCTTTCGGCCGCGCACGAAGCGGGGATTCCGGTGTTCATCTCGCCGCACTACTACTATCCGCACGACCACGGCTGGGACTTCGGAGGTGCACTCGAGAAGATGATGCATGCCGTCGGGATGTTCGATCGGAAAGGTGCGCTGACAACCGAGGGCTTCGATGGCTCCGGGGCCGACTGGCACGAGCCCCTCAAACCGCTCATCGAGCGCGAAGGCGTCGTCGTGGCGAGCCCCCACAAGGTGTATGGGCCAGAGTCGAACGATCTGGTGCTTCAGCTGCGCAAGCGCGGGATCGACAAAATCATCCTGGGCGGAATGTCGGCAAATCTTTGCGTTGAGGCCCATCTGCGGGAGCTCACCGAGCAGGGGTTCGAGGTGGCAGTCGTGACCGATGCCACGGCCGGTGCTCAGCTGCCGGGTGGAGACTTCTACCAGGCGGCGCTGCTGAACTTCCGCATGATCGCCAGCGCCCTGATGACGACCGATGAGGCTGTCGATACGATGAAGGAGGCAGGGGCGACTGCCGCGATCGGTGCCTGAGCGATCCCGGCCCGAGCAATGAGCACAAGCGCCGAGACTCGACCGACCTCCCCGGTCAGCAACGGGCTGGGGGGGGACGATGAGCTCGTGCGCCTTCTGCTCGACTCGACCGGCGAGGGCATCTACGGCGTCGACATGGATGGCAACTGCACGTTCGCCAACCCCGCCTGCCTGAGGATCCTCGGGTTCGAGAGCGCCGAACAGCTCTTGGGCCGGCATATGCACAACCTCGTGCACCACACGCGGCCCAACGGAGAGCCGTACCCGGTCGAGGAATGCCGCATCTACAGGGCGTTTCGCGAGTGCGAAGGGACGCACGTAGATGATGAAGTGATGTTTCGGGCGGACGGTTCGAGCTTTCCCGCCGAGTACTGGTCGTATCCGGTCATCAAAGAGAAAGAGCTCGTGGGTTGTGTTCTCACCTTCGTGGACATCACGGCACGGCGACGGGTGGAGGAGGAGCTGCGGCGGACCGACGAGCTCGTGCGGCTTCTTCTGAACTCGACCGGTGAGGGAATCTACGGGGTGGACATGGAAGGGAACTGCACGTTCGCCAACCCGGCCTGCGTCCGCATTCTGGGGTTCGACCGGGTCGAGGATTTGTTGGGCCGGCACATGCACAATCTGGTGCACCACACGCGACCCAACGGGGAGCCCTACCCGGTCGAGGAGTGTCGGATCTACAAGGCATTCAGAGAGCACTTGGGAACGCACGTGGATGACGAGGTGATGTTCCGGGCGGACGGCTCGAGCTTTCCGGCCGAGTACTGGTCATATCCGGTGGAACGTGACGGTGAGCTGATGGGCTGCGTGCTCACCTTCGTGGACATTACCGAGCGCCGTCGGGTCGAGGAGGAGATGCGGCAGACCGAGAAGATGGCGGCACTCGGGAAGCTGTCCGCCGGCCTCGCGCACGAGTTGAACAATCCGGCGGCAGCTGCGGGCAGGGCCGCGAAGCAGCTGGGAGGGGCGCTCGACGCGCTCCACACGGCGGCGATCGAGCTCGCGCGGGCCGGCGTCGAGCGCGACGCGTGGGACGCGTTGGAGGAGTGGGCCGGCGAGTTACAGCGACGGGCGGCCCAGCCTCCGCAGCTGTCGGCCCTCGAGGCCAGCGATCGCGAGGAAGAGTTGCTCACCATGCTCGGGCGCCAGAGCCTCGACGATGCGTGGTCGCTGGCCTCCACGCTGGTTGCGGCTGGCGTTCAGGCGGAGGATGTGAAGCGGCTTGCCGAAGCGGTTCCATCTGCTCAACTGGGAACCGCGCTTTCGTGGATGTGCCACCTCTACACGGCATACGACCTTGCCGGTGTGGCGGTTCGGAGTACGACCAACATCTCCGATCTGGTAGGCGTCGTAAAGTCGTACTCGTACATGGATCAGGCACCACGGCAGTGGGTCGACGTCCACACGGGCATCGAGGATACGCTTAGGATCCTCGATCACAAACTGAGGAAGCGAATCCACGTCGTGCGCGAATACGATCGCGAGCTGCCCAGGATTCAGGTTCAGGGGAGCGAACTCAATCAGGTGTGGACAAACCTGATCGACAACGCAATCGGTGCCCTCGCGGAGGGAGGAACGATCACCCTGCGCACGCGCGGGGAGGATGGCTACCTGACGGTCGAAATCGCGGATGATGGCTCGGGGATTCCGGAGGACGTGCAGCCCCGGATATTCGATCCTTTCTTCACCACCAAGGGAGTGGGAGAGGGCACGGGCCTCGGGCTCGATGTGGCCCGCAGGATCGTCACTTCCCGTTGCGGAGGCGAGATCGGCTTCCGATCGCAGCCGGGAGAGACGGTGTTCGTCGTGCGCCTGCCGATGGATGGAGGAGATGATGGATAAGCCGTACCTGCTCACCCTCGATGACGACAAAGAGGTGCTGCGAGCAGTGGAACGCGATCTAAGGAGCGAATACGGCGCCGACTATCGGGTCGTGCGGGCGGACTCGGGGGCAGCGGCCATGGAGGTGCTCTCGGAGCTGAAGCGGCGCGGCGAGCCCTCCGCACTGTTTCTGGTCGATCAACGGATGCCGGGTATGAGCGGGGTCGAGTTCCTGGAAAAAGCCGTCGATCTGTACCCGGAGGCGAAGCGCGTACTCCTCACCGCCTACGCCGATACGGACGCGGCGATCCGAGCCATCAACGAGGTTCACATCGACTATTACCTGCTGAAGCCGTGGGATCCGCCCGAGGAGAAGCTGTATCCGATTCTCGGCGACCTGCTCGAAGAGTGGCGTGCGACCTTCCTGCCCGCTTTCGAGGGCGTACGTGTGGTCGGAAACCAGTGGGCGCCAGACTCACATCGCGTCAAGGACTTCCTGGCTCGCAACAATATTCCGTATATGTGGCTCGATCCAGAGGTGAGCGCCGAGGCACACCAGCTACTCGAGATTTCCGAACCAAGGCCGGATCTCCCGTGCGTCTACTTTCCCGACGGGACGATGTTGGCGAGGCCGGAGAATCGCCAGATAGCGGAAAAGGTCGGCCTGCAAACGAGCGCCGATCGACCATTCTACGATCTCGTGGTAGTCGGCGCCGGTCCCGCCGGCTTGGCCGCCGCGGTGTACGGCGCGTCCGAGGGGCTGCGCACCCTGGTCGTGGAGCAGCAGGCTCCCGGGGGACAGGCGGGCATGAGCTCGCGGATCGAGAACTATCTCGGCTTCCCCTCGGGAGTATCGGGAGGCGAGCTGGCGCGCAGGGCGGTCACCCAAGCGCGCCGGTTCGGAGTGGAGATCCTCTCCGCACAGAAAGTGGTGGGTCTGTCCACCGATGGCCCATCGCGCACGGTGCATCTTGAAGACGGCACAGAGCTGGCCAGTCGTGCGCTCCTGGTCGCGACCGGCGTCTCGTACCGGCAACTTGGCGCAAAGGGCATCGATCGTTTGACCGGGGCGGGGGTCTACTACGGGGCGGCGATGACTGAGGGCGAGTCGGTGCGCGATCAGGACGTGTACATAGTCGGTGGAGCAAACTCGGCCGGACAGGCGGCGATGTACTTCTCGCGCTTTGCCCGGACCGTCACGATGCTCGTGCGTGGCGAGACGCTGTCCAGCAAGATGTCCAGCTACCTGATCGACCAGATCGGCGCGACCGAGAACATCCGAGTCTGGACGACAGCGACGGTGCAGGAGGCGCGAGGCATCGATCGGCTCGAAGCGCTGGTGATTCAGCGGAATGGTGCGCAGGGCACCGAAGTGGTGGACGCCGCTGCGCTATTCATCTTTATCGGTGCCGTGCCCAGAACGGATTGGCTGGGTGACACGGTTGCCCGCGATGCGAACGGGTTCATCCTCTCGGGCGCGGATGTTTTAACGAACGGAATAATAGGAAAGCACACCCAGCGGCTCGGCCGAACCCCATTCATGCTCGAAACAAGCGTGCCGGGAGTGTTCGTGGCGGGCGACGTGCGCCGCGGCTCGGTGAAGCGGGTTGCCTCGGCGGTCGGCGAGGGGTCGATGGCGGTCATGTACGTGCACCGGTATCTGAGCACAGTCTGAGTGCGCGGTCCTGAGCGGACCTTTGCCGTGCGCCCGAGAATCGGTCCGGCGAAAAGAACCGAACTCGATCGTCGGTACCGATCTTACATTCGCCAGGCCCGAACCGCCTCCGTATCTTGCGTCCCTGTTGTTCACTGAGTGCGGTTTGCGAGAGTCCGTCTAGCTGCCTGGAATCTCGCCGGTGGACACGATGGAGTCGGACGGTTTCCAGACGCCATCGCCATAGTGTCCCGTCCCAGTCAACGTGCCACGTCCAGTTCCAGGAGCCTCTGGTCATGAACCGACGCATGCGGCGGACCGCATCCTTGACAACAATGCTGCTCCTTATCCTCCCCAGTGCCTCCCTCCACGCACAGGAGTTCGCAACCCGCGCGTTCGGTGGGTACGGGACCACGAATGGCTACGGTTGGGGCATCGGCGCCGACGTTGGGATCCAATTCCCGCTGCCGATCCTCGTTCCGTTGCCGACCTTCGTGGGTGCTTGGGGCGCCTACCAATTCGGCAACGAGTGGTTCGATGAAGAGATCGGTGTCGAGGTCGACGGTAAGACGGCGTTGTTCGGGCTCGAGGTCGCCGCCGAATGGTTGCAGAAGCCGATCTATATCCGGGGCAACGGTATTATCGGCGCGGCGCGAGTAGGTCGGTCAGTGGAGCAGGGAACAACCGCGTGGGAGACCAACTTCCTGCTCAGCGGCGGAGTGATCTTTGGACGCGAGTTTGGGAACTGGGCCGTGGGTCTGGAGCCGCACTTTCCGCTCGTTATAGGCTCCGACGCGACCAGCACCGCCTTTATCCTGTACCTGTCCATCGGATACGTCACGTCGCGCAGCCCGGCCGCGGGGGAGACGTAGCTCCGTTGAGAGGCGCGGAGTCCGCGTCCACCTTCACCGCCCTCGGCTCCTCCTTCCGGACGGTCCGATCGCTGGCGTCGCCAGGCTCGATGTCGGTGTCGAGAGCTTTGTGGGAGCCGACGCTTCGCTCCGAGCGCCCAGTCGCGTAACCAACAGATCCATAAGCAGATACCGCCAGCAGCTCGAGAAGAGCATTAGCCTGCCTCGTGCCCGGGGGCTCGATCGCGCTCTTGGCAAAACCGGCGACCTTTCGGTATAACGTCACTGGCGGGGGCTTTTTGGCCCGCGGACAAGCCGTTTCCCGGCGTACTCGTCCCAAAGCCGATCCAAACATCACAAGACAGAGAACGGAGACACCGTGGGAGAACCATCCCCCAGAGGGGTCTTGCCGTCCCTGGATCGGATCAGGGAGTGGCGCAAGGAACGGCGCGCCCGGCGCATAGCGCAACGGCTCATCCGGCCGACCGACACATTCCTCGTCGGTCACCCAAAATCGGGTAACACATGGCTCGCTTACATGCTGACCGTGCTCGCCACGAACGACCGACAGGGCCGTGTTACTCTGGCCAACCTCGGCGATTTCGCCCCCGCCGTCCACTGGACATCACGGCGACTCCGCCACCACCACCGCCTGCCGGACCCTCGGATCTTCCGCGACGAGTGGCCGCGCTTCCCGGATCTGCACCCTCGGACGGTGTATCTCGTTCGCGACCCTCGGGCCACCCTCGTTTCGCTCTTCCACATGTATCGAGCCGTGTTCGACTATCCAGCTTCACCGAAGGAATTTGTCGCGGAATACTTGGAGCACGGCCGCATCGCCCGCTACGAGCCGCGACTGGAACGGTGGGATCGTCACGTCATGAGGTGGTTCCGGCGACGCAGGAACGGTGACCGCGTGCATATCGTCCGGTATGAGAACCTGGTTCGTGCCCGCCGCGCCACGCTCGCAGCGGCGGCGAAGTTCATCGGGATTCCCTCGGAGCCCGAGCGTCTGGACTTTGCCGTCTCGCGGGGAGGCTTCGACGCCATGCGCGATCTCGAGAAAAAGCATGGGGTCGAATCGTATCCGGGCGAGATCGGCCGCCGCAACCGCTTCGTTCGCCGCGGTCAGATCGATGGATGGCGGGACGAGCTCGATTCAACCCTGGCCCGGCGCATCACGCGAGAGTTCGAACCCGTAATGCAACTCGCCGGTTACGACACCTCGCTGCCTGATCCGCAGTAGGCTTTCAACCTTCTGTCATCAGTTCAGGCTGGATGTGGTCGGTCGTCAGGTGCGCGAGGATGGTGGCAGGGTTGGCTACTATGTGGGTTCGTAAGGAACGTGCCCCCGGGCAGAAGGTCTCCTCGTTCCCTCATAGCTCGGTGAGACGCAGCTAGTAACCCGCCTGCCGAATCACGACGCTTCCCGCTGGACGAAACCTTCCAGCCAGACCGTGTACTCGCTCAGTCGGTTGAAAGGTGGTACTCCGCTGCGCTATCCTGCTTGGTGCGCGCTGAGCTCAGCGTTAGGAGCGAAGGGGTAACCCATGGGTGGACCAATTACGGTCGGGAGGGTGAGCGAGATTCCGCCCGGGAGCTGCTTGCACGTGGATGCGAAAGGGCGAGAGGTGGCGCTGTTCAACGTGGACGGGACGATCTTCGCCATCGGCGGCAGCTGTACCCATCTGGGGGGGGGCCACTCGGAGAAGGCGAGTTGAATGGATCCGTAGTCACCTGCCCATGGCACGGGGCCCAGTTCGACGTGACGACCGGCGAGATGGTTGGCCTGCCGGCCGAGCACAGCGTGTCGGCCTACAAGGTACTGATTGACGGGGACGAGATCGGCGTCGAGTTGTCGTGATGCGATTGTCCGTGACGTCGCAGCGGGTTCGCGCCCAGAGCGATGCCGGCGCGAGCGCTTCGTCGAGGGCGCGATCAGACGCGGTCCGGGGTGTTATGGCTGAGCGATTCCTGGATTTTGACCAGAGCCTCGCGTCGGAGCTCCGCGGCCAGCGCTCTTTCCAGTCCCGCTCGCCGTGGATGCAGCGCCGCGCGCTCCTCGGCGTCGGCCGCCGCCAGGAGGAGCCGCCGGATGTCCCGAGAGAATCTGGGCTCATCGGGAGTTGTCGCGCCGGATCCACGCATTCTGACCACTCGAGTCTTCCCCTCGCTGCCTGAGGGCGGAAAGGCCATCGGGTATCCATCCAGATGTCGCTCGAGCGCCGGATCTTACATCGGCTCGGGTAGGTGCTCTGCTTCGGCTCGGATCTCGAGCGATCAGTCGCGCTCCAACGTCGTTTTGTCTGCCCGCCCCCGATCGCCCGTAGGGCGAGCGTACCGCATCCCCCGAGGATCCGGGCGGTTACCTGATCAAGCTCAACGGAAAAGAGGAAGTGAATGAGTCACCTGCGATGTCGTGCCGCTGCCGCTGTCCTCCTCCTCGGGGGAGCTACCCTCCTCGCCCCCGGCGAGGCCGAGGGTCAGTGGATCGTCGCCGGCGGCGCCGGAGTCGAGATACCGATCGGTAGCTTTCACGACACGCAGAACCCTGGACCGTTCGTCGGCATCCGGCTGGGCCATCAATTCCGCAATCGGCTTCTGCTCGGGCTGACGGGTGGGGTCGGGTTTCTCAACGGACGGAGCCCGGATGGTTTGGGTATCGAACGCTTCGGGGACGCCACGACGTGGCGCTTCGGAGGCAACGTGGGCTATCTGTTTTCCGATCTGCGACAGGGCGCGTGGGTGGTCGCCCTGGGGGCGGGGCTGGGCACGACTCTCCTCACCGTGGACCCGAGTATCGGCCTCGACGGCCTTCCGATCACCGGAACCGGAACGGACGGCACGGAGCGAGACTTCACCCTGAACTTTGCGTTCAATGTGCTGCGTCAGCTGTCGAGCGCCTTCGTGGCCGGCTTTATCGGGCGCAGCTATGTGGCGTTCGCCGATCCGGATACGCTCACCAGCTTCACGTTCGAGCTCGCCGGGGGGTGGACTCCCTGATCACCACCCGACCGTGCCGACCCGGCCTCCCCACTCCTCTCCAGCCGACAGCGTTTCGCTGTCGCGGCCACGGTACTTGAACAGAAAGTTTCCGGCCGTACAGCCTGCCTTTGGTCGCTCAATGCCCTTACATTGGGGGTGTGTCGCGTGGCACGAATGTGGCACGCCCGTGCCGGGTGCGCGTGTCACGCGTGGAGAAGGGAGTCCCCGCATGCAAGCGACCCTCACCGTCGACCGGGAAATCGCTCGCCGCTTCTGTCTCGGCGTGGTCGTATCCGCTCTTCTGATCTCGAGCGCGTGCAGCTCGGGCCCACCGCCGACGCCGCCGCAAGCTCAGCCGCCCGCACAGGCCGACGTTCTGGTAGCCACGGTTCGCGATGTCGACGAACAGGAGCAGACCTTCGATGTCGTCACCGGTACCGGCCTCGCCCTTCGAGTCGAGGACTTCTACGTCAACTCCTCCAGTCTTTTGATGGGTAGAGGGGAGAAGCAGGATCTCGCCTATCTGAAGTCAGGAGACCTGGTCCGCGTTCAGTACCGGGATACGGAGGACGGGCAGTGGGCAGAGCGGGTGGAGGTGCTCGACGTCTTGGACGAAGGGGATGGGCGGTGAGAGGGACGGCGATCGGCGCCAGAGCCTGCGGCGTCGTGATGGTGGCGGTCGTCGCTGCCGCCTGCCCGAAGCCCCCGCCGGAGCCCGGCGATCCGCTCAACGGTCTTTCGTCCGCAGAACGGGACCAGTTCGATCGGGGACGCCTGGTGTTCGACAGTGCGTTCACTCCGCCAACCGGTCTCGGTCCTCTGTTCAATTCGACCGCCTGTGCCACGTGCCACGCTCGCCCCGTTTCGGGCGGTGCCAGTCTCATCAGTGAGATTCACGCAACCGCGCTCCTTCCGAACGGGTTCTGCGACCCGCTCGCGGAGCTGGGCGGTCCCGTGTATCAGCTCCAGGTCACCCCGGCGCTTCGGGATGCCCTCGGTATCGACGCCGAGCCGATTCCGCCACAAGCGACGGAGCAGGCGATTCGCACAAGCCCGGACGTGTTCGGATTCGGGCTGCTGGATGCTGTGCCCGATTCGACGATCCTGGCGCTGGCCGACCCGAACGACGCGGATGGAGATGGGATCTCCGGACGACCCAATCGGTTCTTCGACGGTCGCGTGGGCCGTTTCGGTCGCAAGGCGCTCGTACCGACTCTGGCCGAATTCAACGAAGGTGCGTTCCTGCTGGAACAGGGAATCACGACCCCGAACGTGCCCGACGAGGGTACGGTCGGCGGGCAGCCGATCCCGGCCGGCGTCGACCCTCGCCCAGAGCCCGAAGTGGACGCCCAACAGGTCGCGCTCGCGGATGCTTTCGTTCGCTTCCTCGCTCCGCCGGAGTCCGGGGAGCTGACGGGCGACGAACAGCGCGGCCAGCAGCTGTTCGGCGACATCGGGTGCGCCGCCTGTCACGTTCCGTCATTGCGCACCGGCGACCATCCCGTGCAGGCGATTGCCAACCGCGAGGTGCTGGGGTACACCGATCTCCTGCTGCACGACATGGGTCCCGAGTTGGCTGACGTGTGTCTCGGGCTGGTCGCCGGTCCGTCCGAGTTCCGGACCGAGCCGCTCATGGGACTCCGTTTCGTGCAGCGATTCCTCCATGACGGACGCGCGGCTACCATCGAGGAGGCAGTCCTGCTGCACGCGGGAGAAGCGTCGGCCTCCCGGGCCGCCTTCGAAGCGCTACCGCCTGCCGACCGGCAGGCACTGCTGGCGTTTTTAGCCGCTCTGTAGCGCACTCATCCCCTTCCAAACGCGGTCCGCGTCGCTTCCAATCTCCGCACCGTGCACCGCACAACGCCGCGCTATCCCTCTGATCTCGGCGGGGGGCGGGGGTCGCGGGGACGACCGCTGCCGAGAACGGCGCACCGTGTGTCGGCACCCTGTAACTTTTTTCCATCCCCACGAGTCTATCGAGATGATGTCGCCCCGTCGGCAAAGCGCCGATCTCGTGTCACGCCACGAGATAGAGCGGCGCAGTCGGGCGATGGGGTCGAGGGCACGCTTCTGGCCCGTGTGCACGGATGATGATGTGAGGGAGTGGCGGTTGGGTATGCGAACGCGAGGATGCTGGGAGATGATCGGCTCAGGGCGGGCACGCAGGTTCATGCGTCGGGATTCGGGTCAATCGCTAGCGGAGTTCGCCCTCGTAGTTCCTGTCCTGCTCTTCCTCCTCGTCGGGATCATCGAGTTTTCCCGAGGTTGGATGGTGCAGCAGGTTATCACCAACGTGGCGCGCGAAGGGGCCCGGCTCGCCGTTATTCCGAGCAGCACGGCCCAGCAGGTACAGTCGCGCATCGACAGCCTGCTGTCGCAGGCCGGGATCGCGCCGACCGCGGCCCACGTGTCCCTCAACCTGTGCAACGGATTCGGCTGTGCCGGCACCCCGGATGTCGTGTCCATAAACATCCCGTACCAGCTCTCTCTCCTGCGACCCATCGCCGGGCTTGTCTGCGGTGGCGGCGCGTGCGGGAGCGGCGGCGCGATCACGCTCCGGGCGGTCTCCCGAATGCGGAACGAGTGACAGCATGAGAAAGTCGATGGGTCGTGCGCTGAGAGCTTCGTGGTCCCGAATCGCCGCCGACCAGCGGGGCTCGACCCTCGCGTTGGTGGCGGTGACGATCACCGCCATGTTGGGGATGGCGGCGCTGGCGGTGGATGTCGGGCTGCTCATGACCGCACGCGGCGAGGTCCAGAACGTGGCCGACTTGGCCGCCCTGGCGGGAGCCGGGACCCTGATCCAACAGCCCCACAACGCGGGGCTCGCCCGACAGACGGCGATCGACTACGCGGCCCAGAACAACGTCCGCGGCCTCGCGGCCACTGTAGAGCCTGGCGACGTCGACGTCGATCTCGCCGCGGGTCTGGTTCGGGTACGGATGTTTCGGACGAGGAGCCGCGGTACCCCGATCTCGACCTTCTTCGCGCGCGTCCTCGGGGTGTGGCAGATGGACGTGGCCGCGGACGCGGCGGCCCAAGTTTTCGGTGCGGCGCAGGCCAGCTGTCCACTTCCGATCGCGCTGCCTGATCGGTGGATCAACGCGGGGCGACCCGCGTGGAATCCAGCCGAGGGCGACGCCTACGTCTCGCCCGGGCAGAGCGGCAGCACTGGCTATGCCGACGGGGATCTCGGGAGGCAGATCGTCACCCATCTGACCAGTGGACCTGCCGCGGCGGGGCAGGGGAACGGCGTGACGCCCCGTGGCGCCTACATGTGGATGCCGAGCCAGCTCGCGCTCGGTGGTGGGGCGTCGCAGGTGCGCGGGCACGTGATCGAGTGCCAGGGACCGCTCGCCGCCATTCAACACCCGGTCGGAAAATGGATCCCGGAGCTGGTCGGCAACCTGGGGGCGCTGGAGCAGGATCTCGCCGACCTCGTAAGCCGCGATCCGCATGCGCGCTTTGACCCGGGCTGCGACTGCGTGACCGGCGGGCAGGGCGCGCAGAGCCCGCGAATCCGGCCGATTCCGCTCTTCGACCCCCTCAGCTACAGCTTCAACGGTGCCTACTCGACTTTCCAGGTCAGCAACTTTGCCGGAGTGTTCGTCGAGCAGGTGGGAGGTGGACCTCCCGGTGCGCGACAGATCCACCTCCGTTTCGTGCGACTGGCGGGAGAGGACGCGACCGGCGGCATCTCGGGCGCCGGCGCTAGCCTGGTGAAGACCGTCCGCCTGGTCGAGTAACTCATCACATGTTGCCTGCCAACTCGAAGCCATCGCAGTAACCAGCGCCACTGAGACGGATCCCGTGGCGGTGGCAGTCAGCAGCAACTCGGTTCGGGATCGCAGCAACTCGGCTCGGTACCGCAGCAATCGTAGTCGCTTCCGGCCTGCTCGGGTTCCAGGATCGCGAACATCGCCCCATACTGAGCGCGCGACAGGCGGGCCGCTGTGTCGGTGCACACCTCGCGGGGCTCGTT
>CAZJXR010000043.1:9855-23610 GCA_964550085.1 uncultured Gemmatimonadota bacterium | reverse complement strand
GAACCACCCGAAGGCGGTGTACGCGTCCGGCGCCTCCGGCTCCACCTCGATCGCCTTCTCGAACTGCCGTCTCGCCTCCTCCGGCTCGCCCGCGTCCCACAGGATCCAGCCGAGCGTCACGTACGGCCCGGTGGAGAGCGGGTTCAGCTCGACGGCCGCGCGCGCCTCCTGCACCGCCTCCTCCGATCGCCCGAGGCGATCGAGCAGACCGGCAAAGGCGGCACGAACGGGCCAGTCGTTCGGGGCGAGGGCGACCGAGGAGTCCATCCAGGCGACCGCTTCCTCGTACTGACGCGCGCCGAACAGAGCGAAGGCGAGGGCCTGGCTGAGGCGAACCGAGCGCGGGTTGCGCTCCACCGCCCGCCGCGCTGCCGCGACGGCCTCCTCATGCCGCCCCAGGTAGCCTAGCGCGCTCGACACCCCGAGGTGCGCGCCCTCGAAGTCCGGGGACAGCTCGATGATCCGGTAGTAGATCTCGATCGCCCCCGGCCAGTCCTCGACGTCTTCGTGCGCCTCGGCCAGCGACTGACTGATCACCGGCGACAGCGGGTCCAGCTCGTGCGCGCGCTGCGCCACCTCGAGGCCCTCCTCATCCCGTCCGAGCGCCCCCCGCAACAGGATCGCGTACCAGTGGTGAGCGGTTGCGTAGCCCGGGTTGAGTTCGAGTGCGCGCCGGAACGCGCGGTCCGATTCCTCGACTCGTCCGATATTCAGATACACGCCGCCGAGCGAGGCGTACCCTTCGCCCAGTGTCTGATCGAGTTCGACGGCCTTCTTTGCCGCTGCCTCCGCCTTCGGCATCGCCTCGCCCCGCGGCATGTACCCGTAGCTGTCGAGCAGGAGGTAGGCATCGGCGAGCCCGGCCCAGGCGGCGGCGTAGCCCGAATCGCGGGCGATCGCTTGCTCGAAGTAGTCGACTGCCTGCTCCAGCCCCTCGCGTGTGCGCTGATTCCACACGTAGCGTCCACGCTGATACAGGTTGTACGCCTCGAGATCCTCCGTCGGTTGAGCCTCGAGGCGCGCCTTCACCTCCGGGGTCAGGGTGGCGCGCAGGGCGACGGCGATCTTGGTCGCCAGATCACTCTGGATGGCGAACACGCTGGCGGCCGTCAGCTCCTCGTCGTACGTCTCCGCCCACAGGTGCCGATCGGTGCGGGCGTCGATCAGCTGCACGTTGAGGCGGACCCGGTTTCCCGCCCGCTGCACGCCCCCTTCCAGTACCGTCGACACGCCGAGCTCCTCGGCGATGTCTCGGATCGACTTCTGCGACTCGCGGTATTGGTTGACGGAGGTTCGCGAGATCACCTTGAGCGAGTCGATCTTCGACAGCTGGGTGAGCAGGTCGTCGTGGATTCCGTTGGTGAATGCCTGGCTCTCCTCATCCGTGTGTACGCTGGCGAACGGCAACACGGCGATCGAGCGCATGTCGGCCGCCGACGCGGTGCTCACCCCGACTCCGGAGCCGAGCAGGATCCATCCCGCCGACACGACGCCCCAGAGCGCGAAGGCGATTACCCCGCCGAGAAGCGCGTTTCTCCACGTGAAGAGCCGGTGGCGAGCACCATCGCCCGCACCGAACGGGAAGATCGGCGAGCCGCCTGCCGTCCGCTCGACCTCTTCCCCCGACGGCATGCCGCCCTCCCGGCGTCTCACGCCCTCCTGCACGAACGCCGTGGCGAGGACGATCGGAAGCCCGATGATGAGCAGGAAGAGGGCGAGTCGCGGCGCCCAGTCGGGAAGGTTGAGGGCCCCGGCGAGCGTGTCGACCACCTGGAGCACGATCCAGCCGCCGAGGACGTAGATGCCGAGCACCTGCCAGAGCGACCGGCGGTGCGCCTCGCGTGCGAGCTGCTTGAGTCGCTTCATCTATCGGTACCCCGACCTGTGGCCGCGCTCGGCCGGCATGCCGGCGCGGGCGTCCGTGCGGAGGCCGGCTGCTCCGGCCCGGGGGCGATCCGGTCCCTACCTGTTATGACCCGGAAGCCGGACAGAAAGTTGTGCGTCAGGCGGAATACACCCGGATGAGCCGGACGGTTCGCCTCCAGCCGCTCCGCATCAGGCTCCCCACGCTGCCGGCAATCCACCCGGAACACAGGATGACGACCAGGAGCTGGGCAGGAGTATCGCTCAGGGGTTGTCCGAGACTGAGTGCAAAAACGCCGGCTAAGACGGCCGGCGCCGATGTCAGTTTAGGCATCTCCTCACCACCTCACACATCTATTTCGACGGACCTTCCGTGATCGCCCTACTACGGGACACGCGGCGGCCCGGTTTCGCTGTACACTCGCAACATAGTGACAGGACTCCCCCGGGTGCGCAACGGGGACCCTCAGGGTCCGCGGCTTATGCCACCAGTCGAGCGGCGATCCCGAGTACGCCGTCCAGTCGTCGAATCGCGCCGGCTACCCTGTTCGCGAGCTCGAGGTCTCTCCGGATACTCCGGACGGTGGCTCGAAGAACGGCGTTGCTTCTGCTGATCCGGCCTTCGATGTCCGCGGGGCGGCCCCGCCAGTCCGACCACAGGTCGCGTCGAAGGGCGTCGATACGCAAGCGGAGCGCGTCAATGCGCGGGCCAAGCTCGCTCGCGCCCTGCTCCTCCACCTCGGCGCCTCGTTGTCGGTCGTGAGACGCCGACCCTGCGACCAGGCGAAGCGCCGCCTCCAGGTCGATCGCGGCCGCATAGGCGGTGAGCAGGGCCTGAAGCACGCGCCGTTTCTCGTTCGGATTCACGGCTGCGAAGGGCGCGAAGTTTCGGGTCCGAGAGCACGCGCGATTTCGTAATGCGTGCGCGGGACGGCCGCGTACATATCGCGAAGCGCGATCAACCGGTCGGTGGTTGCGAGCAGCGCCAGCTGGAGATCGACCAGCTCCTCGGCCAGCCTCTGCTTCTTCGACGCGGTGGCGATGGCGATTTCATCGGCCAGGGTCCGCTTCCGATTCAGGTATTCGCCTCGCAGATCATCGCGCAGGTTCCTGAGCGCTTCGATGGCGACTTCCGACCAGCCATCCACGGTCGCTTGATTCCGTTCGAGCGCAACTCTCAGCGCTGCCCGACGCTTGCCATGTACGTAGCCGCGGAACGCCTCGGCGGCGGCGGTCGAGATGAGGCCGGTGGCCCCGTCGAAGCCGGACGGGAAATGAACTCCGAGATCGGCGAGGCGCCGGGCCACGTCGGATACCCCGTCGTTCAGCTCCCGCGCGCTGTTGTCGAAGATCGCATCCGTTACTACGTCCGAGCCGGCCAGCTGCAGCAGCAAGTCGGCATACTCGTTAAAAGCGCCGTTGAGGCGGGCCATCTGGCGATCGGCCTCGGCCACGATGACGAACAGCGGCGGCGAGCGGAGGGTGAGATCGAACGAGTCCGGATCGGCCGGAAACTCGACCACGAGCTGCTCGTAGTCGAACTCTCCCTCGATGATGCGGTGGACGAAGGCTCGAGACGTCCACACTCGATCGACCTCGAACAGCTCCGCGGTGCCGTCGCTCAGATCGCGCGTCGCGGCCCGGAAGTTCTCGAACGGAGTCGCGTCGATGGCCGATGCGCAACCGGAGGAAAGCGCGACGAGCCACAGGAGCTGGGTGCAACGGAAGGTCGAGGAGCAGAATCGCACAGTATCGTGGGTCGGGGACGTGTCGGCGCGGCGATGTGCGCGGCCACCAACCCACAGATGCACACCGGCCGGGCAACCTTACGACCGCGCGGCCGTGTGATCAGCTCAGGGTTGCCAATCGGCGAACTTTCGGTGTGCCGGCAAGTCGCCCTGTCTCACGTGCTGCCGCAGTCGGTCGACCAGCCACTCCACCCACTCCGCAAACTTGTCACGCCCCTGCTCGGTGCGAACGGCATGTGTCCAGTCCTCCAGCCGCTCCCAAGCGGCAAGGAGCTGTCCACCCGCGAGCTCCCACGCCAGGTCCAGCGAGATGATCCGTCGGTGCACCATGATCCCGATCGTCTCGAGGTTGAAGACGACCAGCGCCGCCGCATCTTCGAACTGGGGACCGCGTTGCCGCACTTCTTCAGCCGAGCTGCCCCGCGGAAGCGAGGTAACGAGACGCATGGCGCGGGCGAACTCGGGCGTCTGGAAGGCGCGCGCGAGCTCGATCGCTCCCATGTCACGGCGCTGACGCCTGTACTGAACCAGCTGCAGGATGCCGAACCCGAGACCGACGAGGACGATGAAGAAGCCGAGGATCTCCGCCAGGTTCGCAGCAGTAGGCAGATTCATGGTCCTCCTCGGCGCACGGTCTCGAACGGGCCTGCGTCGGCCCCGGTCGGGCTCACGGGTATTGTCCGCCTCGGTCCTACGCCGCCCGAGCCTGGCGCGCTTCTCGTCGCGCGCGGAAGCTGCGGAAGCGCTCGCCGGCCCGGTACTGGAGCATGCTGAGCGCCGGCACGAGCAGCATGATCACGCCGGTCGCGAACAGGATACCATATCCGATGCTGGCCGCCATTGGCACCAGGAACTGGGCCTGGATGCTGCGCTCGATGATGAGCGGGAAAACGCCGAGAAAGGTGGTGAGCGAGGTGAGCAGAATGGGGCGGAAGCGGACCCTGGCTGCGTCGCGCACCGCCTCCGCCATCGGCTTGCCGGCCTCGCGTTCGGCGTTGATGAAGTCGATGAGGACGAGCGAATCGTTGACGACCACGCCGCTCAGCCCCACCAGGCCGAACATGCTCAGCATGCCGAGATCGAGACCCATGATGAGGTGGCCGAGGATCGCGCCCACGAATCCGAACGGAATGGCAGCCATGATCACCAGCGGTTGCACGTACGAGCCGAATGGAATGGCGAGCAACGCGTACATCACGAACAGCGCCAGCACGAAGCCGCGCATGATGCCGCCGAGCGCCTCGGCCTGCTCGCGCTGCTCGCCGCCGAAGGTGTAGCGCATGCTCGGATACGCCCGTTGCAGTTCGGGCAGGACGCTGGCGGTGAGCTCCGCGTTGACCTCCTGTCCGGTGACCACCGAGCGGTCGACCTCGGCCGTCACGGTGACGATGCGTCGACCGTCGAGGCGACGAATCGTCGAGGCGGCGGTGCCGAATCGGACGTCGGCCACTTCCGAGAGCGGGATGGCCGCCCCGCTCGGGGTGACGATGCGGTAGGCGCGGATATCGGCCAGCGCGCGTCGCTCCTCCTTCGGCAGGCGGACGTAGACCCGCACCTCCTCGCTCCCCCGCTGGATGCGCAGCGCCTCGGCACCGAAGAAGGCGGCTCGCACCTGCCGCGCGAGGTCGTCGAGCGTCACTCCGAGGGTGCCGGCACGGGGCTTGAGCTCGAGCTGTACCTCGCGCTTGCCCTGACTCTGATCGTCGCGGACGTCGAACACGCCCGCGAACCGGCGAAGCTCCTCCTCCAACCCACCAACGATCTGGGTGAGCACCGCCGTATCGGGGTGCGAAACCTCGACGCTCACCGGCGTGCCGAGGTTGAGGATCTGGGACGTGAAGCTCAGGTTCCGAACCCCCGGCACCTCGCCGGCCGCGTCGCGCCACTGCCGCTCGAACTCGCCTGCGGCGACATCGCGGCGCTCGGCCTCGAGCAGCTGGAACGTCACTTCGGCCCTGTGCGACTCGATGAAGGTGGGGGTAGCGCCGGCGCCCGGTCCGGTGAGCAGCGACGGCGTACGCCCGACGCTGAGGTTCACTGCCTCCACCAGCGGCGGATGATCACCGGACAGCTCGGTCTGCATCGCCGCCGCCACTCGATGTCCCGTCGCCACCAGGTACTCGGCGACCTGGAGCGTGCGCGAAGTCGGCGTGCCCGGGGGCATCTCCACGGTGGCGATGACCTGATCTCCCTCGATGCGGGGAAGGAAGCTGAACGGGACGTATCGTCCCGCCACCAGCCCGATGGTGACGAGCACGATCGAGATGGCTCCCGCGATCACGAGTCCGTAATGGCGAGTGGCGAAACGAATGCCGCGCTCCAGGGGACCGTCGATGAAGCGCTGCAATCCCCGCTGCACCCCGCGTTGCGCCCGCTCCACGAACCCGAGCCAGCGCGGCAAGCGGCTGTGGGCGCTCTCGGGAAGGTGTGACAGGTGGTGCGGGAGAATGAAGAGCGACTCGATGAGGGAGAAGAGCAGCACCGCGATCACCACCATCGGGATGAAGCGCAGGAACTTCCCGATGAAGCCGGGAACGAACAGGATAGGGGTGAAGGCCACTACCGTGGTCAGTACCGCGAACGTCACCGGGATTGCGATCCGCTGCGCACCCCGCACCGCCGCTTCCCGTCGGCCCGCGCCTTCCTCGCGCTCCTTATATATGTTCTCGCCGACCACGATCGCGTCGTCGACCACGATCCCGATCGCCAGGATGAAGGCGAACAGGGTGAGCATGTTGATCGACACGCCGAGCCACGGCATGACGGCCAGCGTGCCGACGAAGGAGAGCCCGATGCCGACCGCCACCCACCAGGCGAGCCGGAGATCGAGGAACAGGGTGAGGGCGAGGAGCACGAGGGTAAGGCCGATGAGGCCGTTCTTGCGCAGGAGGCTGAGGCGGCTCTCGAACAGCTCGGCGTCGTTCTGCCAGATCGCGACCTCGATGCCGCGGGGGAGCGAGGGCCGCAGCTCCTGCTCGATGTACGCCTCGACCACATCGACGATCTCGAGGACCTGTTCGTCGGCGGTGCGGAACACCTGCACGAAGGCGGCCGGCTTTCCGTTGTACAGGTTGATGAGATCGGCGTCCTCGAACCCGTCGCGAACCTCGGCGATCTCGTCGAGCCGCAGCAAGGCGCCGCTTCGCGACCCGCGCACGATGATCTCGCCGAAGTCGAGCCGATCGTAGTTCTGACCCTCGACCCGAACCAGGATCTCCTCCTCCTCCGTATCGACCCGCCCCCCGGCCAGGTCGAGGCTCGCCTCGCGTACCGCCCGGGCCACGTCCTCGAGGCTGAGCCCGTAGGCGCGAAGTGCATCCGTCGACACCTCGATCGAGATCTCGTAGTCCCGCACACCGCTCGTCTGCACGTACGAGATGTCGGGCATCGTGGACAGGTCGTCCTTCACGCGGTTGGCGAGCTCCTTGAGCGAACGCTCGGACGCGTCGCCGTACACGGCGATCTCGATGACCCGCGAGCGGTCGGTGACCGCGGTTACCTCGGGCTCCTCGGCATCGACCGGAAAGCTGGTGATGCGGTCGACCTCCGCCTTGATCTCGTCGAGCGCCCGGGCCCGATCTTCGCCCAGGTTCAGCTCGACCATCACGACCGCCACTCCCTCGCTGGCCGTGGAGGTGATGCGGCGGATGCCCTCGACCGACTCGATCCGCTCCTCGATCCGCTGCACGATCCCCTCCTCGACCTCCTCCGGCGACGCACCCGGGTACTCGACCCGCACCTGAACGATGTCGAGGTCCGTGTCGGGGAACACCTCCTGGACGATGTTCGGCACACTGAGCAGGCCGGCCGCCAGGATGAAGATCATGAGCAGGTTGGCGGCCACCCCGTGCCGCGCCATCCAGGCGATCGCCCGCTTCATGAGCTGGGATCCTCCGCCACCCGCACCCCCATCCCGTCGGTCACCACATCGAGCGGGCTCACGATGATGCGCGCTCGCGGCTCGACCTCGGCTGCCACGTGCACCGAGCCCCCGACCTCCTGGATGAGCGCGGCCGGAATCACGCGGAGAACCGAGTCCGCCTCCACCGTCCACACCACGTCACCGTCGCGGAAGGCCGCACGGGGAATTACCACGTAGTGATCGAGCTCCGCTCCCTGGATCTCCACATCCACGTAGGTGCCGAGCAGGAGCGGAGGGCGGCCCGTGTCGGAGGGCGTGGTGAAGGGATCCGGGACGATGACGATCACGTCGACCGTCCGCGTTTCCTCGTTGAGGGCCCCTTCGGCCCGATCCACGTACCCCTCCCAGGCGTATCTCCGCCCGCCGAAGACCGCGGACACAGTGGCCGGAATCGGCTCGCCGGCCTGGCCACGCCTCGGGCCGTTGCCGCTCGCCTCGTCGGCGATCGAACGGTTGTCGGCGCCGGAGCCGGCGACGGGGGTCCGACCGGCCTGCCCGCTGCCGGCCCGCGCCTCCCACAGACCGGCGATCAGAGACGCCTCGTCGTCGGTGAGCGGCACCACGATCTCCACCTCGTCGGTGGCGTAGATGCGGGCGACGCCCTGCCCGGGCGTCACGTACTGGCCGGGGTCGACCGTCTCAGTGCGCACGACGCCGTCGAACGGGGCGCGGAGCCGCGTGCGGTCGAGCGCCAGCTCGGCGTCACGCAGTCGGGCATCGGCGCGGCGCAGGTTGGCGCGGGCCGCTTCCAGCTGCGGCTCGCGGAAGATGAGGCTCCCGAGCTCGCTCGAGTCCGCCGACACCTCGATCCCTTCGCGGGCCTGAAGCCGCTCGTACTCCTCGAGGGCGAGCGCCCGCTCCTCCTCGGCCTGGAGCACCGCAACCTGACGCTCGGCCACCTCGGCACTGGCGATCTCGACCGCGTTCCGGTAGTCGGCCGCCTCGATGCGGAGCAGCACCTCGCCGGCCGCGAAGCGGCCGCCGGAGACGAGTGCGGGCGCCACCCACTCGACTCGTCCGCCGACCTGCGGCGAGAGCACGATCTCGCTCCGCGGGCGTACCGTGCCGTTTCCGTGGACGGTGAGGTGGCCCGATCGGACATCGGCCGGCGTGGTGGCGACCAGCGGCCGACGGGGTGGCGGCTCCTGATGTGGCGGACGCGGCCGAAGCAGCAGCAGTATGACCAGGCCGAGAACGCCCAGGGCCAGGATCACCCCTCCCTTCTGCCACGGGCGCAACCTCCCGAAGAGGGCGCCCAGCCTCCGCCGGGCGCTCACCGGACCGCCTCCGCCCGCTGTGCGGTCGCACCGTCCGGCACCGGAACGAGATCATCGTCGAGCCGCTCGTACTCCTCCTCGAGCTGGCGGCCGAGGTCCTCGTCGACGACCCACGCTCCGCCCAGTGCCCGGTGCACGGTGAGACGCGCTTCGGCCACTGAGCGCTCGGCGGCGGCCAGGTTGGTCTCCACCGCGGTCAGGTTGGTGCGTGCGTCGAGGTACTCGATGTAGTCGCCGACGCCGCGCTGGAACGAGCGGAGCTGAAAGTCGACCGACGCCTGCGCCGTGACCTGCTGCTGTCGGAGGAACTCGTACTGCTCCCGTCGCTTGGCGAGGTTCTCGAGGCTGCTTTGCACCTCGTTGAAGGCGGTAATCACCGCGCGCACGTACGCGATCGCCGCCTGCTGGAATACGGCCTCGGCCGCGGCCGCGTTGGCGCGCAGGCGGCCGCCCTGAAACAGGGGCTGGGTGAGGCCGCCGATGAGACTCAGAAAGTACTGATCGATCCGGAACAGGTTGGTGACGCTGCCCGACTGGAGGCCGGCCGCCGCGTCGAGCCGAATGGCCGGATAGAGCTCCGCCCGGCGGGCGCCGATCCGGTATCGCGCGGCTTCCATCCGCTGCCATGCCGCCACAACGTCGGGTCGCTGCTCGAGCAGGGCGGCGGGCAGCTCGGTCGGCACCGAATCGAGCACCACCTCGGGCGCCGCCTCCTCCGCCAGCAGCGCGTCGAGCTCGCCGCCGTAACGGCCGAGGAGAACGGCGAGCCGCGCCCGGGCGTCGGCCAGCCGGGCCTCCAGCACCGGCAGTCCCGCCTGGGTGTTCCGGTACAATGACCGGATCGTGTACAGCTCGAAGGAGGAGACGAGGCCTCGGTAGTAGCGGAGGTCAGTGAGCTCGGTGCGCTCGCGCAGCAGATCGACGCTCAGGCGCGTGAGGACGACGGCGCGCTCGAGCTCCACCAGCTCGAGGTAGGTCGAGATGGTGGCCGCAACGACGGCCAACCGAGCCGTCTTGTAGTCGGACTCGGTGGCCAGAAAGTCGCTGACCGCCGCCCTGGTGTCGTTGCTCGCCCGGCTCCAGAAGTCGACCTCGTACGAGAGGCCGAGCGAGGCGCTGTAGGTCCAGTACTCGAGCCGCTCGGGGAGGATGGCACCGTCGGGCGCTCCTCCACCCCCGCCATCCGCCCCGTCGCCCCCGATCTCGCCCGAGAAACCGACGTTGGTGGGCGCGCTCGTGTACTCGGCGTCGGCGGCCAGCCCGATCGACGGAAACAGATCGGCGCGCACGATCCGGTACTGCTGACGCACCTGCTCCACGCGGGCCACCGCCTCGCGCAGGTCGAGATTGGCGGCCAGCGCCGTGTCGACCAGCCGGTTCAACACCGGATCGTTGAACACCTCCCACCAGCGCTCGGGCTGATAGCGCGCCGTCGAGTCTGCAGTCGTCGTGTCTGCCTGGGCCGGGATGTTGACCGCGTCCGTCGTGTCGGCGGCAGCCGTGTCAGCGGTCGTCTCTCCGTAGCTCGCCGGCATATCCAGCACCACGGTCGACTCGCGCGGCGGGGGGGCGAACGAGCAGCTTGCCGCGAGCCACGAACTGCCCACGGCGAGTACGGGAACGAGGAGCGGCGAAGCTCTCACCCGTCCTCCTCGCCAGCCCGCACCTCTCCCGCCGCTGCCCGCGGATTCCGCACCCGCACCGAGAGATCCGGCTCGCGCGCCGAGAGATCTCCGTCGCGCGCCTTCAGGCCGCCGTACAGCACGTCGAACACGTGCTCTTTCCGCGCCTCGATGAAGGCGGCGAAGTCCTCCCGGGCCAACGGGTTCATGAGCTTGACCGTCGGCGCGGTGATGAAGAAGAAGACACACGCCGAGACCACGGTCAGGATGGTCTGCTTGGGATCGACGGGGTGGATCTCCCCGCGGTCGACCGCTCGGCGGATCGCTTCCTCGAACCGCTGCTGCGGCGAGCCCTCGGTGGCGAAGGCACGGGCGAGGTGCTCCCCGAGCAGCGTGCCGCCGGCCAGGTTGTCGTTGATCATCAGGCGCGCCATGTCCTGATGGTCCCGCACGTAGTCGATGTAGTGACCGATGAAGCGGTGCAGCGACTCGGCGAACGGGCGCTCGGGGTCGATCACCGTCTGGAACGAGCGGATGTACTGATCGAACAGGTGCTCGAACACGGCTTCGTACAGCTGCTGCTTGGTGCGGAAGTAGTAGTTGAGCAGCGCGCGATTGATGCCCGCCCGATCGGCGATCTCCTGCATGCGGGCGCCATCGTGGCCCTTGCGGGCGAACACCTGGAGCGCCGCATCGAAGATCCGGTCCTCCGTGTCGGCCTCCGCCCCGCTCGGTGAGCCTTCTCTCGTGTCCGTCATCCCGCCCTACGTCTGAGTCCCGGTTCGTTCGCTTCAGCCAGGTGGTTTAACAAAAGTGTTAAACGATAAAGACAAAAAAAGGTTCCCGTCAAGGCCCTGAGCCGCCGTGACAGGCCCGGACTGGAGACGCCGCGAGGCCCTTACCGGCGCCGTGCTTCGTCCCGGATGCTCCGCAGGAGGAGCGCGATCACGAACAGGAGGAGGAGGCCGGCCAGCTCCAGCAACCGCGACGGCAGGAAGGAGCGACCGATGAGCGTGTAGCCGCTCACGTTCGCCAGCTTCTCCACCACGGCCGCAATCAACAGCAGAAAGGCGGCCGCGAAGAACCCTCGGCTGAGCAGACCGATCCAGCGCTCGGAAGTCATGGTGCGCCTCCCTCCTGCGATGCTTCCTCGTTCGATGCCGCGGGTGTGCGGTCGATCACGGTGATCCAGTCCGGTGCGTAGCTCCAGGTCTGGCGCCAGACCGGCACGTGCGTGATGCGCCCCGTCTCCGGATGACTGAACCACAGCTCGTACCATTCCATCCGGTTCCGCGGGTTCGGGATCCGGGTCACCGCGATCAGCTCTCCGTACTCGGCCGGCAGCTCGGTCAGAGCCACCAGGTTTTCCGGACCTCCCGGCGGCTCCTCCTCGGCCAACGGAGTGCAGGACCACGCAAGGAGACCGGTCAGCAGGAGGAGCGGGTAGTGGCGCATGGGCGAAGCTCCTTTCGACGAGTGAATGCCGGAGTCTCCCGGCGGCTTCTCGCCCGGAGTGGGCGCGGACGATCCACGGGAGTATCATCCCCCCGTAAGATAACGCGAATGCTGGTCCACCTGCCTTCCCGGGAGTCGAGCCCGTGACCGACGATCACCCGCGTCTGCGCCTCCCCCACCCGCTCGTACTCCTGACCGCGTGCGTGCTGCTCGCGGCGGCGGGGAGCTACGTGCTCCCCGCCGGCGAGTACGATCGGCAGCAGGACGCGGTCACCGGACGTATGGTCGTGATCGCGGGCACCTACCACGAGGTCCCGCGGAGTCCGGTGGGGTTCTTCGACGCGGTGGTGGCGCTGCCGAAGGGGATGGCCGACGCCGCCGACGTCATCTTTCTCGTCTTCCTCATCGGAGGAGCGTTCACGGTAGTGGACGAAACGGGGACGCTGCGGCGAGCCGTGGGGTGGCTGGTCAGGAAGCTCCGCGGGCGGGGACTGGTGGTGATTCCCGTGGTCGCCCTCCCGTTCGCCGCCGGGGGGGCACTCGAGAACATGCAGGAAGAGATCGTCGCCCTCGTTCCCGTACTCCTCGTTCTCACCCGGCGGCTCGGCTTCTCGCCCCTGGTGGCGGTGTCGATGAGCGCCGGTCCCGCTTTCGTCGCCTCCTCCTTCAGCCCCATCAACCCGTTCCAGGTCCAGATCGCGCAGAAGCTCGCCGACCTCCCGCTCCTGTCCGGCGCGGGGTTCCGTCTCCTGTTTCTGGCGCTGGCGCTCTCCCTCTGGATCTGGGGCACGGTCCGGCTTGCCGTCGCCACCCGAAGTGAGCCCGAGTCGGTTGGGGAGGCGACCCACGATGATATGCGGGGCCGCGACTGGAGTGTCCTCGCGCTGGTCGGCGCCACCTTCGCCGTCCTCGTGTGGGGCCTGATGACGCGGGGCTGGGACTTCGACCACCTGTCGGCACTCTTCTTCATCATGGGCGTGGCCGCCGGGGCGATCGGGGGGTTGGGAATAGGCGGCACCGCGGAGGCATACGTGCGCGGCTTCCGGGCGATGGCGTACGCCGCGCTCCTCATCGGCTTTGCGCGGGCGATCTACGTGGTGCTCGACCAGGGCCGGATCGTCGACACGATCGTACACGGGATGTTCCTGCCCCTCGATGGGCTCCCGACCTTGGCCGCGGCACTCGGGATGCTGGCCGCCCAGGCCGCCGTACACGTCCCGGTGCCGAGCGTGAGCGGACAGGCGGTGCTCACCATGCCGGTGCTCGTGCCCCTCTCGGACCTGCTCGGCATGAGCCGCCAGGTGACGGTGCTGGCTTACCAGTACGGGGCCGGCCTGTGCGACCTCCTCACCCCGACCAACGGGGGTCTGATGGCCGTCCTGGCCGCGGGCGGCGTCCGCTACGATGCCTGGCTCCGCCACGCCATCCCCCTGTACCTGATGCTGATGGGCCTGGGAGCGGTGGCGATCGGCGTGGCGCTGGCGATCGGGCTCGGTTAGGTCTGCTCGGTGGCGGGGCCCCGAGGGCGGCGGGGCCCCGAGGGTGGCGGGCCGCTGGCGCGGAAGCACGGCGCGCGTCGCCGGATCGCGAGCTGGTAACTACTTTCGCACGCACTGTAACGGGAGCCAACAACTCTGGAGGAAGCGAGGAATCGATGAGCGGCTGGTTGTCGTATCGAATGATCGGACGCGCGTGCATGGGGCTGGCATGGACCGTACTCGTCGCGAGCAGCGCACTCGGCCAGGACCGGCCCAACATCCTCGTCATCTGGGGGGACGATATCGGCTACTGGAACGTCAGCGCCTACAGCCAAGGCATGATGGGATACCGAACCCCCAACATCGACCGGATCGCCCGGGAGGGCGTGC